>CAKQPF010000030.1 GCA_934256705.1 uncultured Prevotella sp. | reverse complement strand
AACGATTTACTCTCGTTGGTTGCAACGAGGGAAGTCGTGCATGGGGAAGTACGACAAACCTACCTGAGTAGTTACGAAATATGTGAATGGATGTTAAATAGATGCTAAAACATTCCGATTTTTCTCCAAAAAGTCCTCCCCAACCCTCTGTAAAAGAGCCTTCCCCAACCCCTTTTGAAAGAGTTCTCCCCAACCCCTCCCTGGAGGAAGCCCACCTCTTATCCCCATTGGGGGAGGATAAGTTATACGGATTGTCAACTTGGGTCTCAAGGCGAAAAACGTAGCGCTTTCTTCCCTTTCGGGGAATAAGAGGAGGCTCTATGTAAAAGCTATGATATTGGGTGGTAAAAGCATAGTTATTGCGTGGTAAAAGCTATGATATTACAGTGTAAAAGCTATGCTTTCAGCATTTATTGACGGTAACATTGATTTGAGTAAAAAAATGTGCCAAGTTATTTCTTTACCGTCACTTATATCTGCTTCAATCACTTTTGAGAGGAAAAAATTTGGCATTCTCGAAAAGTCTTTGTATTTTTGTCACGGAAATACAAGCAGACGGACTTTCTCATGACCTTCTGCACAAAAAACGACGAGCGCTATGGTAATGGAAAATGACAGCATTATAAGATTCGACTGGGCTGCTAAAAGGATGCTCAGAGACAAAGCAAACTTCTCTGTACTCGAAGGACTCGTGACCGTTCTCCTCGGCGAGAAGATCACGATCAGCGAGATACTGGAGAGCGAAAGCAACCAGACCAATGCCAACGACAAATTCAACAGAGTTGACATCAAGGCGGTAAACAGCAAGAATGAAATCATCATTGTGGAGATACAGCTCACCCGCGAGTGGTATTATCTGCAACGCATACTCTATGGAGTCTCAAAGACCATCACGGAGCATATCTCGCTTGGCAGCAAGTATGAAAACGTGAGGAAGGTCTATTCCATCAATATCCTGTATTTCGACCTTGGCAAAGGCGACGACTATCTCTACCACGGCACCACATCCTTTGTGGGAGTGCATACCGGAGACAAACTGAAAGTAAGGCAGAAGGATGCTGACGCCATACGCACCTGCTTTCCCGACGAGATATTCCCGGAGTATTACCTCATCAGGGTCAACGAGTTTAATGACGTGGCACGCACTCCTATCGAGGAATGGCTCGACTTCCTGAAAAACAACCGCATCAAGGAAGACACCACCACCCCTGGACTCCAGGAGGCAAGAGAGCAGCTGCGCGTCATGAAGATGAGCAAGAAAGACCGCCAGGAATACGACAATTACATGGATGCCATCCGCACACAGAACAGCGTGCTCGACACCTACCGATCAGAGGGACTCATCGAAGGACGCATACTTGGACGGCAGGAAGGTCGCAAGGAAGGCCGTGAGGAAGGCAGAAAAGAAGGCCGCGAGGAAGGCAGAAAAGAAGGTCGCGAGGAAGGCAGAAAAGAAGGCCGTGAGGAAGGTCGTGAGGAAGGCAAGAAAGAAGAGAAAAAAAAGATTGCCCTCAACCTCCTGAAAATCCCGATGCCAGACCAGAGCATAGCTGAAATCACAGGACTATCCTTAGAAGAGATAATACAATTGAAAAACCATAATAAACAATGAAAAAGATTACACTAATGACTATGATTGCAACTACCATGGCCATGGGAGGATGCAAGATGCAGGAGAATGCTAAACCCGAGGTTATCACCGAGCAGGCGGCAAGCGGCAATGTACTGATTGCGAAAAGCAACAACAAGCACGCCATTGAGTCGTTCGACAAGATCGGTATCAACGACTATCGCGATGCCTTCCTCAAAGGAATGGAGAAGCAGAATGCCCGCATCAAGGAAATAATCAATAATCCTGACGCACCGACCTTCGCCAATACCATCGCTGCGCTGGAAAATAGTGGTGAGGAACTGGAACGTGCGGAATACACCTTCGAGCCTATCGAGAACAGTAACTCCACAGAGGAAATACGCGAACTCTCCAAGGAGATGTCGCCGCTCTTCTCAAAGCATCATGACGAGATATACATGAACCCTGCCCTCTTCCAGCGCGTGAAGAAAGTCTATGACGACATGAGCACCACAGACATGACACACGAGCAGAAGAAGGTGGTGGAGAAAATATACAAGCAGTTCGAGCGCAACGGAGCAAACCTCTCCGATGCCGACAAGGCACGTCTGAGCGACCTCAATGAGGAAATAGCTTCGCTACAGATACAGTTCTCCAACAATCTTCTACACGAGACCAACAACACTTTCGTGACCGTGGACAAACTCTCTGACCTTGACGGACTTTCACAGGCAGACATAGAGCGTGCGGCAGAGATGGCAAAGGAGCAGGGACAGGAAGGCAAGTGGATGTTCAACATGCAGCGCGCCTCATGCAATCCAGTGCTCCAGTACTGCACTAACCGCGAACTGCGCCACAAGGTCTATGACGCATACTGCAACCGCGGCAACCAGGGCAACGAATGGGACAACAAGGAAATATGCGCCAAGATCGTGCGTCTCCGCCTGGAGCGCGCCAAGCTGATGGGCTACAAGAACTGCGCTTCACAGATTCTCGACACCCGCATGGCAAAGACTCCGGAAGCAGTATATAATCTCCTCGACCAGATTTGGGCTCCAGCCGTGAAGAAGGCAAACGAAGAGCTCGCTGACATCCGCGAGGAAATGAAGAAGGACGGTCTCGACTGCGAACCAGAAGGATGGGACTACCGCTTCTACTCAGAGCGAGCACGCAAGGCAAAATTCAATTTCGATGAGAGCAAACTCTCTGAGTATCTTGAGATAAACAATGTATTGAAAGGCATCTTCTATTGTGCCAACAAGCTCTATGGCGTCACCTTCAAGGAAGTGACCTCCGAAGTGCCTTCCTATGAGAAGACAGCGCAGGCATGGGAAGTATATGACAAGGACTCTACACTGCTCGCCATCTTCTACAGCGACTACTACCCACGTTCCAGCAAGCGCGCCGGAGCATGGTGCACCGGATTCCGCGAGCAGAGATACGAGAACGGCAAGCGCATCGCACCGGTAGTGGTCAACGTATGCAGCATGACTCCAGCCACAGGCGACATTCCTGCCCTGCAGTCAGTGGACAACGTCACCACTATGTTCCATGAGTTCGGTCACGCCCTCCACTCATTCATGCGCGACGTACACTACACCACCGTGGGCGACGTGGAGCGCGACTTCGTCGAACTGCCATCCCAGATCAATGAGCATTGGGCATTCGAACCTGAAGTGCTCGACATCTATGCCAAGCACTATAAGACAGGCGAGCCTCTCCCTAAGGAACTTCTTGCCAAATACAATGCTGCAAGCAAATACGGTCAGGGCTTTGCCACAACCGAATATCTCGCTGCCTCATACGTGGACATGGATCTCCATGTGCTGACAGAGGTGCCAGAGAATTTCGATGTAATGCAGTTTGAAGCACAGAAACTGGCAGAGCGTGGCATCCCACGTCAGATAAAGCCACGATACAGCGTAACCAACTTCTCCCACACCATGGAAGGCGGCTACACAGCAGGTTACTACAGCTATATCTGGGCAGAGGTGCTCGATGCAGACGGTTTTGAAGCCTTCAAGGAGACTGGCGACATCTTCAATCCAGAAGTGGCAGAGCGTTTCCGCAAATACGTTCTCACCCCAGGTGGCATCGACGATGGCATGACCATGTATCGTCGCTTCCGTGGCGCTGACCCTAAGATTGACGCCCTGCTCCGTGGTCGCGGATTGGATAAGTAAGTATTGTGGTTTTGTGGTTTTGTTGGTAGATTTGGCTGGAAGCCAATACCGAGCACAGCGAGAGTAACCCGGGACGAAGTCTCGGGATTACAGGAAAGAGAGAAGCGGCTGTCAGGAAGACAGTACCAAACAACAAGACAACCAAACAACTAAAAGACAAAAGCCCCTCTTCGGAGGGGCTTTTGTTTTATTAAGATGATTAAAATGGTTGTGGGTTATCGGTTGTGGGCTGTGGGTGTTTTTGTCGGATTAGCTTACAATAGGCATCCGCATTCCAACCGACAACCTACAACCTACAACCAATAACCAACAATCATTCCTTACTTTTTCTTCTTCAAGGTGAAGTTGATCTGCATGCCGCCCATATTCGCAGTAGGCTTATTCTTGGCATACATGTCAAAATCCACGAACAGAGGATAAGCGAAGGACTTGGAGTAATAGTCGATGATATATACATCAAGCAATGTCTCGCCTGTCTTCTCATCCTTGATGTTTCTGACGCCGATAAACGCCTCCTTATCATCGCTCATCTCCTTAGCAGAGAAGTAACGATTTACGTTGTAGAGTTTCAACTGCTGCAGAGTGATCCAGCCAGACATATCAAAGCGGGAACGCAGTTCCTTGTCGATGGAGAAGTCGGAAGTCTCCTGGAAATAGTTCTTCAGTTCAGACTTGAGCGAAGTGGTAAGCTTGTAGCCCTCAGCCGAACCGTCACCAGAGAAGGTAAAGGTATCTTCAGCATTCATCGCAGGCCATCCCTCAGCATCTTTTTCGGTGCATACCCATGCAGACATGAAGTTCTCCTTGGTGGTTACCATAGAGTTCATCACCCATGTGCCCAAGAGGTCAGAAGCGTAGCTGCCTATCATGTTGACAGTAGCCACAGGGAAAGCGCCAGCCACGAAGCCCTCAGCCTCAGTGACCTGTGGAGCCACTACGATGGAAGTCTTGCCGTTCTCCTTTTTGAGAGCCTTGATGGTGAAGGTACACTTGCTTTCGCCCTTCTTGATGACAGCGGTCTTATTGACAAACTCATAGTTTACGCCCTCCACAGCAGTGGATTTAGCGTCAGCAGCCACAGCCACCTCGATATCATTCTCTGCCACGAGAGCAGTGCCGTCCTTGATATTGAGGAGGTCGAACTCCACTTCCACCTTATCGCCGAGCACATAAGACTTCTGCGAGAAGGAATAGAGGCGCTTATCCTGAGCAGCAAGAGCGATGGAAGCAATAGGATTCTTGCCTGTCTCCACGCCATTGACGCTCATGGTGATGGTCTTAGCCTCTGAGAAATTGTTCTTTGCAGTCACGGTGATAGTCATTGCAGAGCCTACGGTGTATTTCTCAGCGGACACAGTATAGTCCACGCCTTTCACAGCAGTGCCGCCAAATGTGACTGGAATGTCAGTGGCTTCGGCAGGAGCATTCTCCGCAATGAGTTTCACGTCGATACTACCATTCTGGAGGGAGTAAGAGGATTGTTCGAATGACACTCTGAAAGTGTTGTCATCATCGCTGCTACACGCAGTGAAGACTGTAGCCACCAGCGCGAGCAAGAAAGGAATAATTTTTTTCATAATTGTTTGGTTTGTTTTGTTTATTAAATATATGGGTCTTATTCTTCACTCCGCATTCTCATTATACTCTTTCTCCATGGCGCTTATCACGTCACGGTCCTCCTGGGTGAGTGGCGTAGGGTCAGGGAGCTTGTAGCTGGAGCCTTTCTGTACCTGCTCCGGTGGCACCTCGTCATATTTCTCGCACGAGGATATCATTGCGCCTATAGAGGCAAGTAATGCTGACATTATGATGAAATGTTTCATAATCATGTTGTATTATTGTTTTTGGGAAATAAGGTATCAATACTCTATCTCGGTGTAGCCAGGATTCTGACGCAAGGCAGGATTCAACTGAATATCCGAGGCAGGGATGGCAAAGGTGTACATAAACTTATATGTAGTGTATTTCAGTCCCTTGCTCATTACCCACATCTCCGGTCTGCCGTTGCGCTTCAGTTCGGTGAAACGGTCGCCTTCGAGAAACAGTTCCTTACGTCTCTCCGAGAGAATGGCATAGATAAGCGGAGTAAGAGGCTTGCCTTCAGCATCCACCTTGATGATGTCTGCGGCATCCACTGCCGGCAAGGTCGCCATGGTATAGTCTGCACAGTCCTTGATGCGATGCTTTCTCAGGTCGTTGAGAAGTTGGAGCGCAGTCTTGGTATCGCCCATGTGATAGGCGCTTTCCATAGCTATCAGCGCCAGTTCAGCAGAGCGAAGTCCTGAGAAGAATATCTTCTTGTTCTTGCGTTTCCTGCCGATAAAGAGGCTATAGCGTATGTCTGCATCACCTTCCTTGAACAACTTGATGAAGCGGGCACTAATAGGGCGGGCAGAAAGATATATGTTTCTGGAGGCGAAGCTCTTATCGAGTTTTACCACACGGAAAAGCATATTGCCAGCCATTCCGTCATAAGCCTCCATCATCTTCTGGTATTCTTCACCTTCTATCAATGGATGTCGCTGAAGCACGTCGAGAGCCATTTCCCTTGCCTCGTCATAACGCTTGCTCCAGAAATAGAGACGAGCGAGATACCCCTTTATCACGTCGTCCGTAAAGAAATAATACTCATTCTGAATGTCATATTCTAAAGCCTTCTTCATATCCTCCTCCGCCCTTGCCACGGTCTGGGGGATGGTGCTTCGCAAAGGTTTTGCCTCCATATTGAATTCTGTCACCAGAGGCACGCCCAACTGCTCATCTTCACTTCCGACAGGCGGACAGTAGTAACGCAGCAACTGATAATAGCAGATACCGCGAATAGCGTATGCCGTACCAATGACATCCTTTGCTTCCTGCGTATCAAGGTCTGTCTTGAGATTATCGATTATGATGTTGCAACGTCCGATAGTGGAGTAGCAACTCTTGTACATACTGCCCGAGGAGCAATATGTTCCTATATATGTAGGGAGCATAACTCCGGTGGGATACTCTGTAAGGTTTGTCTCAAAGTTATCACACCAGCAAGCCATGAGATATACCCCTGCCGCTTCCATTGCCGCTCTCGCTCCTACTGTGCTGGTCTGTTCTCTCTCTATCTCGTCACACATCTCATGAATGATGGCAGAGAAATCCTCCGGAGTCTCAGGGATGGTCTTGTCATCAGGCTTTATGTCGAGGAAACCGTTGCACGAAGTGAGTGTCACGGCAAGCATGAATATATATGCTAAATTATTTTTCATAAGTAGGTGGTCAATATTATTGTTTATGATTATTATGATTCCAATCCGTCTAATTCCATTAGAGTCCTACATTTAGTCCGAAAGAGAAACTACGACTGATAGGATATACCGCACCAGGTGACTCCGGATTCAGTCCCTTGAAGCCTGTGATGGTGGCGATATTGTTTGCTGCAAATGTGAATCCAAGGTAGGTCAATCCCATTCTCTTTACTATCTCATCTGGCACACTGTACATCAATGCAATATAGCCTATCTTCCAATATGACGCATTGCAATAGTCTGCACCGTCAGTGATATAAGAAGAACTGACATTATCCAAATCTACAGAAATGGCAGGACCATAGGTATCTATGAGTCTTGGGTATCCGTTAGTGATATGATTTGTCGGTGTCCATCTGTTTGAAGCTTCCTTAGGCTTGTTCAGATGCGCTGTATATAGGTCGGCAGACTGCGTCTGATATTGGTTGACACGTGTGCCTGAAAGTGTTCCCCTGTTAGCGAAATCATTTCTGACAGTGCTATTTTTTTTTGCTCCGAAAGCGAATGATGTGCTCATGCTCAGTGAGAAGTTCTTGTAACTGGCAAATGTAGAGAAGCCACCTGTCCACGGAGCATTCTCCGTACCAATATAATATACGTAGTTATCCATCTTACGCTTGTCGGCAGAAGAAGCGATATTAGTGCCTGGTCGCAGAGCGAAATTGAGCATACCTGTAGCCTCATCGATACCAAGATACTTGCCTTTGAAGAGTGAAGAGAGTGGATAGTCAAGGCGTGTTGGCGAGAATACATAGTTGTCTGGCGCATCATACAGTGTGAGTTTATTCTGATTGTAAGCCACGTTGCCCGTCACGCTCCATGAGAAATCCTTCAGTTTCAATGGGATTGCATTGAGAGTAAGCTCTATTCCCTGGTTTATCTGCTCCGAAGTGTTGTAGCTCTGCGTGGTAAAGCCTGTGGTGGAAACCACGCTTACACTGGTCACGAGGTCATATCCCTTTCGGCGATAAGCGGAGACGAGCATATTGATGCGGTTATTGAGGAAACCCATGTCGAGCGAAGCGTTGTAGTCGCGTGTATGCTCCCATCGCAGGTTAGGGTTTGGCGCATTGCTTATTGCTCCCATGCGGTAGGTGTCGAGGTCTGTGGAGCGATAACCTTGGTAGGACATTATTATCTGAGGATATACGCTCTTGTTGACTCCTCCGGTCAGACCAGTGGAGAGTCGCACCGTGGCACGGCTGATTACCGGCTGCAATGCCTTCATAAATTCTTCCTCATCTATATTCCATGCCAATCCTGCAGACCATGTATAGTTGAATTGTTCCTTACTTCCGAAGTTGTTTGAACCATCTGAACGGACTGTCATATTAGCGATATACTTGTCACGGAATGCATAGTCGAGAGCGCCATAGAATGATGCAAACGCTGTCTTTGACCTGCTCTGTCCTGAGAGAGCATCGACTGTGTTGCGGTAAATGAGCAATTCACCCTCTGTCAACGAGCCATCAGCCTTTGTTCCGATATAGACAGGAGATATATGCTGACCTGTCACAGGGTCGTAGCCATAGAACTTATGATATATGGATTTTGACTCATTATGGCGTATTTCCGAACCTGCCACAGCACTGATGCGATGATCCTTGTCGATGACTGTGGAGTAATTTGCCTGAATACGTGCCAGCCAACTCATGTTTCGGTTTGCTGTCTGAGTGAGAGAGCCGTATATTCGCTTTGACGTAGCAATGGCTGGGCCCTCAAATGGGCGGTCCATCCATGCAGAGTAGGTATTCTTTCCGATTTCGCAATCACTGTTGTCATTACTGAATGTGAAGGCTGCAAGACCGTACAGTTTGAATCCCTTGAAGGCATTCCACGAGATATCGCCTCGTATCTGCGTGGAAGTGCTGTTGTTCTTCATCGTAGTCTCATTAATTTCACGCATCACATTGATACCATTTGACGGCAATTGCCGACCAGTATCTCCATTTACAGGAGCCAAGGAATATATGGTCTCGTCAGCGGCATAGGAGCCGTCATCGTTATAGAGCTTCTCATAAGGATTGGCAAAGTATGCATACTTGAATATATTAAAGCTTTGGCTCGGTGAGAGAGCTGTCAGATAAGAGAAATCCACGCTCGTGTTGTACTGCAGATTGCTGAGCGGTGAGCCATTAATCTTTGCGGTAAAGTTATAGCTATTGGAATTTGTGCGCTTCACGATACCATTGTTCTGGTTCATTCCTGCTGATACATAGAATGTATTTTTATCCGAACCTCCCGATACTGACACATTATGCGATGTGGAGACACTGTTGTGGAACAGTTCCTTAAACCAGTCTGTACTATTATTTCCCAACGCATTGATATACTGATCCTGCTGGTCTTTGGTCCATCCTGCGAAGCGACCATAGCCAGAACGTATCTGTCCGACGATACCAATTATAGGATAATATCCTCCACTGGCATAGCCCTGTGCAGAAAACTCGTCCCAGATGCTCTGTTCATACGCCAACTTCTCGCGTGAATTCATCAGCGAAGCATCGCGTGTAGGTGATGTGGATATGCTGACCGTACCGTCATAGCTCACTCTGGTACGTCCCTGCTGACCTTTCTTTGTCGTGATGACGATGACGCCAGCCTGTGCCTGCGAACCATAGATAGCCGCTGCGGAAGCATCCTTGAGCACGGTCACGCTCTCGATATTCTGCGGACTAATGCCTGCAATTCCGTTGGCATAGATGGTACTGAAGTCGCCTGAACGTATGAGCGAACTGCCTATGTCCGGCATGGACTTCTGTACTGGCACTCCATCGACCACCCAAAGCGGCTCATTGTTGCCCGTGATGGAGCTGATACCACGCACACGCACCTTGGCTGACTCGCCCGGACGACCTGACGTGGCACTGACACTTACGCCGGCTATCTTGCCCTGGAGAAGCATATCGACATTCTTCAGAGGCGAGTCATTGAGGTCCTTACCGCTGACAATGCCGACAGATCCTGTGCTCTTACGTATGTCTGTCTGAGTATATCCAGTCACAACAACCTGATCAAGAGCCACCTCCGAACTGGTCAACTGCACGTTGATAGTAGTGGATTTGGCACGCAGTTCCTTGCTGTCCTGTCCCACATAGGAATAGACAAGCATCGAATTGCGTGGCACTGTTATGGTATATTTGCCAGTAAGGTCGGTGGATACGCCTTTGGCACTGCCTTTCACCTTGACGATGGCGCCGATAAGCGGCTCTCCCGTATCGTCTGTCACCACTCCGGTCACGGTGATGGTCTGGTCATCCGTCTTCCCTGACTGTGCAAGGGCGTAGCTTGGAGCCAGCATCAGGAACAGTGTTCCGATGAAAAATAATAATAATCTTTTTCTCATGCTTCTTGTCGTGTTATTTGTGATTTACTATATCTATGTCCCTCTCTGTAGGATTGACGAGGTTTTCGAGAAAGTAATAGCGGATAAGATTCTGGTAATAAGGACAGTCCACACCGTGGTCCTTGCCTGGGAGCACCATCATCTCAAAGCGCTTGTTATGCTTTATCAGTGCATCCGCCATCCTAAGAGTGTTGGCAAACGGCACATTGCCATCGACATCGCCGCTTATCAGCAGCAGTTTGCCTTTGAGATTGCCAGCCAACTGCATATTGGTGGGTATCGGCTTGAGTCCATGCCATGTCTCGCCCCACCACTGTATGTAGATGTTGTTGTCATGATTGCCAGACGCTGCTATGCCCACCTTGTAGAAATCGGGGTAAGTGAGCATCGAAGCCACTGTCTCAAAGCCACCTCCTGAGTGTCCGTATATTCCTACTCTCGTGGTGTCGATATACTGATAGCGCTGCGCAAGCTCTAAGATAGCATTGCGATTATCTGCAAGCGGATAGTCACGAAGGTTACCATAACCGTATGCTAAGAAATCTCTGCCTCGCCAAGGCGAACTGCCTCTCGGCGCTACATTGATGACGATAAATCCTGCTTCTGCAAGTGACTGATTGCCTGAATCGTCTATGGCGAACTTCAATGGTATCTGATCATCCTGCGGACCGGGATAGACATTCGAGATAATAGGATATTTCCTGGTCGGGTCAAGGTCGGAAGGGACGTACATCAGTCCGTAGAGGTCAGTCTCTCCGTCAGCCGCTTTCACGGTGATGAGCTGCGGAGCATGCCATCCTGCCGCCTTGAGAGTGTCGGTGGTGACTCGCGCTATCTCTCTGATGCGCTTTGGATTCCGCAGGTCTATGAGGTTGAGCACCGGCGGCATATCCATCCTGGAGTATTGGTCTATGGCATATCGGCGGTCATGCGAGAACACGAGGTCATGATATCCGTCGCCCTGGACAATCCTTTCCTGCCTCTTGCCATCAAGCCTTGCACGATAATAGAAGCGGTAATAAGGGTTTACTCCCTGCTCTGCTCCATATCCAGCAAAAGTGATGGTGCGTGCCACTGTGTCAATATGCTCGATACTTCCTGCCACTATATCATCACCGAGGGTGATACGATTGAGCAGTTTACCATTACAGTCATAGAGGAAATAATTACCTTTTCCCGTACGCTCTGACCACCAGATGATATGCTTTCCATGATCGATGAAGCGATAATTGAAAAGGTTGACACTGAGATGCGGTTTGCATTCCTCCGATATGACTACCTCCACCTTGCCTGTTGGCACATCAATGCGACACAACTGAATGGTATCCACCGATCTGCTTCTGCGGGTAAACCACATAGTCTGCTCTGTCCTGTTGAAGTCGAGTGCCACATTCTGATCCTTAAAACGGTCAATATCAAGATACCGTCCCTCATCCTTGTCTGCATCATACCACCACAATCTGAATCTGCGCACGCCCTTTTCATTGGGCAATGGCATCTTTTTCGTTATCAGTTTCGGGCGTGGTTTAGCAAGCGAATTGATGATATAAAGCTCCCCCACCTCACTGTCGTCCGTGATGAATGACAGATATTTATGCCCGAGCCAAAATCCAGAAGGATTGCTTTCCGTGATGGTGTCCTTGCCGGTGCGATAACAGTAGGAGGCATATTCCTTGCCGTCGCTGGTTATCTTCTTCTGCTTGCCGGTCCTGTTGTCACGCACATAGAGGTTGTATCTGTCGCCGAGCATGGTGAACAGCGAGTCCTTGGTATGGGGGGAACGCTTTCCTCCCATCATTCCGCGGTTCCCGTTCCTGGATTCCGGTGTCGTGTCGATTGCCACTTTCCCTGTATTCCGGTCATAGACGAGGTGCTTTCCTTTGCTTCGCCAGTAGAAGCGTGAGGTGTCGCCTTTGCGGAATTCCATGCCATAAAGCTTGACATCCTGCTCCTTCATGGTGGTGTCCTTGGTAAGAGCGGAATACTGACGGAGGAATGAAGGCATGTCCTTGATCATCAGCTGCGGTTTGCCGTCCTTTGGATTGACAAGATAAAATTGCCTTTTTCCTTTCACCACACTGCTGTAAGTAATAATATTGCTCTCTCCTGCCCATGATGGATTGACGGCAGAGTCATAATATCGCGACGAGATATTCTTCTCCGAAGCACGCTCCACCTTCTGCCAATCCACCTTGTCATCATTCCATCCGAACATCGGAATGACTGCAATCGAAGCCAAAGCGAGCAATAATCCGTACTTTATCTTCATTTTATTATCTCCTTCACTGCATTCAACATATCTATACATCCACCGCTCAGGCTTTTGTCTTCCTGGTCATTCTTACGCACTGTGCGCATCAGAAGCGACTTGATATCTGCGGCTTTCATCTTTGGGAAATATGACCTGATCAATGCCACTATACCACTTACCACCGGAGCTGCTACACTGGTGCCCTGCGAAGTCCCGTAATTGTCATTAGGAAAGGCTGATGCTATCGCCTCGCCCGGTGCAAGAATATCCACATTCTCTGCTCCGTAATTGGAAAACTTGCAGCATTTCCCGTCCAGTCCGCTGGCTCCTACACGGAGATAGTTAGGGTATGCCTTGCCGTTGGCATCCCTTCCCGTAGGATAATATGCTATGGTGTCGATGCAGAGCCCATTGTTGCCAGCAGCATGCACCACAAAGACGTCGTGCTTGGCTGCGTAGGCTATGGCGTCACTTACCATCTGTGGCGTAGGCGACTGATATTTCCCGAGACTGATATTTATCACCTTGGCTCCATTATCCACCGCATAGCGTATAGCTGTTGCCACATCCTTGTCGTATTCATCGCCTTCCGGTGCCGCACGGAGTATCATCAGCTTTGCCACGCCGTCAGCCACTCCTGCATATCGCTTGTCATTGCCACCGTTGCCGCCTACTACTCCAGCCACAAAAGTGCCATGCTCACACCCCTCCACAGTCAGAGTGTTGTTACCATAATATATATCTGAAGCATTCTCCAGGTCGTCACCCATCAGCAGACGCTTGTCCTCAGCATTCTCTATGCCATCTATTCTGGTCTTCATCAGCTGGAGATTGTCTGCCTGCGACTTCTTATAGTCAGTCCATGAGGTGGTCTTGCTTGAGCGAAGCAAATCTGTGACGAGCATCTCTCCGAGTCTATTCCATATCGTGTCCTGCACATCCTGCATCAGTACGCCCTTCAGCGTCAGAGTGTCAGCATTGATATTCTCGCGCTGCATGATGGAATCCATCATCGCTATTGCAACGGCCTTCTGCCTGTTGATGTCATACATCATCAGATAGCCTTTGATGCCAGCCTTCTTTCTCATGCGAAGATAGAAGTCATATTCAGCCTTGTCTGCAGCTTCCTCACGCTTCACGCCTTTATATTTAGGGTAAAGGCGCTTAAACTGTCGATACTCTTCCGTTCCGGCACTCGTCATATTGAATGTACCATCTCGCGTGCCGAGAAAGTTCCATCCGTGTATATCGTCCACGTATCCGTTTCGATCATTATCCTTTCCGTCACGGCATTCCTTCGGATTTGTCCAAAAAGCATTGTTGATATTAGCCAGAAGCGTGTCGGCTCCAGAATCTATAATTCCGACCACTACAGGCTTCTTGGCTTTCTTCCCTTTCATCGAGAGGTAATCCAGTGCGGCTTTCACGTTGGCTCCCTGCAGCGAGTCATTGCATACAAGATGCCAACCGGCATGATTATCGTTTACGGTCTGTGCCTGCATACTGGGCGCAAGCATCGAGATAGCGATTATAAGTCCATAAAGTTTCATGGTTGCAGTTACTCCATATTTTCATATTCCCTATTGCCATGGTTCCCTCCGAGCCGTTATTTCATGCATCCGTCCCCTTCTCCACCATGTCATTATGCGGTGGCAAAGATAGTAAAAAAGGATGAAAAGTAAACACTTTATCCAAAAAAAATATCAAATATTCACGTAAATATCCACATTTTCTCCCAGAATGTCACTACAAAAGGGCGGAAAAGTGCTGTCTCAACACCCTATTCCCTGTTTTTACAAAGTGTAAGCGAATAGCGATTTCTCCTTACACTTTGAATTATGATTTTCCTCGACCTCACTTGCCGTTTTTGGAAAACAGAGCAATCAGAAGGCGAGTTTCGGAGCTTGTTTTCGCCATCTTTTTGCCTTTGAAAGACAAAAGCATAGATATTGCAACCCAATATCTATGCTTTTACTGCCTGATATCTATGCTTTCACAGGGCAAAATCTATTCTATCGCAACGCATTTCCAATGCTTTTACCATGCAAAACGCATGCTTTCTCCCTCCGAAAACTTTGTCTCTGCATCGCAATAATCCATATATTACTGACATACAGCGCGTTAAAATCAGAGCCATAATTCCCGTATTTGCCAGCCCCACCGCTTCCATTTTCAAATATCCGACTCTCGTCTGTCGGGCGAAAAGCAAAGTGTAAGGAGAAATGGCTATTTTATCTCTTCATACTCCCAATCTTCTACAGTGCGGGCTTGAGTGCTGAAGCTGATTCCTATTTTATATAGTTTTCTTTCATCGGCGGAGTATGGAATCATATATCCTTTCTCGTCTATTTGAGCCAAAGCCTCTTTAGCAGGCTTATTGATCTTTATCTCGAAAACGAATATCGCTGTCGGAGCGAACATTACAGCATCGGCTCTTCCTCTGCAACTTTTCACTTGTGTATATGTTGCCACATTCATCATTGAAAGAACGATGTAGAGAACGGTCTCATAATAATATTCGCTCTGTTGCATATTCCCCAATACGCTCTTTCCTCCCTCTGGGTATGGGATAGAAGCAAAGTAAGCTTTCATCTGCTCCATGGCTTTGTCTATGTTACCCATAAGCAGTTCACGATAGAAGATTGCAGCAAAACCTAATGACTGACTATCACTCTTGCCGGAATAGATGGGAAGAAGGTTTTCCATCAGTCCTGCCCTTACCTCCTTGTTTGGGATGCCAAGATAATAGCCATTGCTCAGTGGGTCATACTTTTTGATGGTGAGATAGCCGCTTTGGTAGAGCAGGGGCAAGACATCGCTCATTTTCTCGGTAGGACGGTCGAATGATGAGGAAAAGGCAAACATATCATCAAGGGTCGTGACATCTGTATGGAAATGCTGCAACTGATGAATCAAATAGGCTGATGTACCTGAAGCATACCAGTAGTTGTCGATGAATCCTGCCGCAAAACTTCTCATGAGACTATAAGGATTGAAGATGTCTTCACCCTCGCGGCTGAAATGATAGCCGTCATAGTTCTCTCTCAGCAATTCTCTCATCCTTTCGAATGACACATGGTTTCTGCTGGCCAGCAGAGCGATATCTTCTTTCAGGATGGTGTCCAGTTCTTCCTTGGTAATGCCACAGATGGTGGAAAACTCCGGGTCCATACTGATGTTGGCAAGATTATTGATGGTGCTGAAGATGCTGAGCTGTGAGAATTTTGTAATTCCCGTGATAAAGGCGAAATGTATATGTGAGCTGTTCGCTTTGATAGGCGCATAAAACTCCTGCATGATAGTCCTGACCGTTTCCAGTTTTTTCTCTTCATGCAGCACGTCGAGCAGTGGAGCATCGTATTCATCAATTATGACAACGACTTTTCTGCCGGTCTTGGCTTCTGCCTGTTCTATGAGCTGTGTCAATCTGTTGCCGGCGCTTTTTTTCGTATTTTCTATTCCGAAGCGCTGTTCGAACCGGCGTAATTGCATATCGAATTTTTCAGGAAAGAGGGACAGCTCACAGTTCTTGAATGTTGACAGATCGAAGTGGAGCACAGGGCGTTCTATCCATTCTTTTTCCATATTTCCGATTGCGAGCCCATTGAAAAGTTCTTTCTTGCCCTCAAAGTAAGAACGCAGCGTACTGCTCAGCAACGACTTGCCGAAACGGCGCGGACGGCTGAGAAACACATATTTGTATTTCTTTACCATATTATATATGAGGGCGGTCTTATCTACATAGACCATACCTTCCTCAATGATGTCGCTGAAGGTTTGCACTCCTACAGGATAGACTCTTTCCTTTGCCATACTCTTCAATGTTTAGATTTCAACAGCAAATGTACTATTATTATTTGATATAAACAAATAATCGGACGGAAAATAGGATTTTGTTGTCTTGTTGTTTAACTAAAATGAAGAATGTTTAAAATGAAGAGTGAAGAATGAAGAATAGAAGTTAGTCCTGCTTCTTATGGAATCTCAACGAGGAATCTCAAGCCGAAGAGCGTAATCCGCATTCTTCATTCTTCATTCTTCATTCTTCATTTAATAAACTTTTCACTAAAGAAGTGTAACTCGCATTCTTCATTCTTCACTCTTCATTCTTCATTTAATAAACTCTTCATTCTTCATTTTGAACATTCTTCATTTAACAACAAAACAACAAGTTTCATTTGGTACTGTCTTCCAGACAGCCGTCCTGCTATGTTACTGAATCCCGAGACTTCGTCCCGGGTTACTCTCGCTTCGCTCGGTACTGTCTTCCAGACAGGTCTCGTTGTTTAGTGATTTAGTTGTTTGTTGACATTATGAATTGTGAATTATGAATTTGGTTTCCCCAACTGCGTCAGCGCGATTTTTCACTCTTCACTTTTCACTTTTCACTTTTCACTAAAAAGTTTGTTGTCTTGTTGTCTTGTTGATTGTTGACATTGTGAATTATGAATTATGAATTAAAGAATAACTCTCACCCCTTTCCCCAGATGGTATCTGTCGCCATACTTGTCGTAGATGATGGTGACGAGGCGACCATGATAGGGCACTCCGGTGAGAAGGAAGTAGTCCCATGTGGCTGGGATATGCGGACGGACGGTGACTTCTGCCGACATGGATGGACGCAGTCCGCACAGTCCGGTGATGATAAGGTCGCAGTAGGTGGAGTGGTTATAGTAGCGTGAACGCTCCCTGTCGCCCATCAGCCACTGCCCGTCCGTCTCGTCAAGGTATTCTCCTATGTAGGGCCGCCCACGACGATACTGCGACTCTGTGTATTTCTTCAGATGATGGAAATACATGGTGTCTGGCAATGCTGCGGCAAGTTGTGGCGAACTGTCATAGACATTGGCAAGAGCTGTGAGCGTCTGACTCGTGGCAAAGGGCCAGATGGCACCGTCCCATTCGCAGGTGGGCTTGCCCGGCTTGTATCTCTTGCGAAAGAGCGGATGGCGCCTCTCTGCCGTCGTCATGCCGGAAGGTGCTTCGAAACCCTTGCTGTCCAGCAGTTGCAGCCACGCTGGAGCATAGCGCAGGGAGTCATCGTCAGGCATATTCACATACCAAGGCAGGAAGCCTATCAGTTCCCTCACCTTGGCAAGGGAGTCCGTCATGGTGAGCGTGCCGAAGGATTTCAGTTGCCTGTCCCATAGTTTCGTCTCTACAAGTGCTTTCAGGCGGTCTGCCTTCAGGCGGAATGTGTCTGCCAGAGCGGTGCCTTCATTGAGCCATTGCATTGCGCGGTAGTTGCCATACATATAACTATTGATGGTGGGACGGCGATTGTTCACCTTCCTTCCTCCGCTGATCTGCTCTTCCATGCCGTCCTTCACGTCACGTTGCCAGAAGAGTCCGTCGGCATAGGCGTTGCTTTCTTCCCACCTTCTGATGGCTGCCTGCAGGTCGGCATCGTATTTCCTCATCCATTCTGCCGAACCCATCACGAGCGAGCGTTGCCACATGGCATAGGGAAGCCACGACGAGAATGTGTCGAGGCGACGCATCGGACCACCGTCTTCTCCACCGCGAAGCCATAGGTTCACGTCCTGGGAAACGTAAGCGGTGTCGCGGAGCCAGCGTCCTTCCATGATGTGATGGCCTAATGCGCATGCTATCATATTGTATTTGTCAGCATACGAGCGTGGCACGAGAAACTCATTGATGGCATATCCCTGCGGTGTCTGCCGTATAGACTTGCGGAATGACCACCAGCGATAGTAATACATCTCCTCTATCTGCTTGTCAGGGCATTCAAACAATGGGATATTGCTGTCCATCCAAGCCTTGGATTCCGCATTGGGAATGGCTTGGATGATATTCTCATCCTCCATTGTATTGAAGTAATCCACGTAGGCGTGCATCTTCTTTCTCACGTCGGCAAACGGCTGTCCCTCGCGCGTGCGTACATTATTTATATAATATAAGGCAGCAGACTGAGGCTCGTCGGGCAGGTCTTCGCCCGGCATACAGTCGGCAGGCGTGTCGGGCGTGGGGGTGAAACGCTGTGCGCCAGTGCGGAATACTATCCTGCTGATGCTCTCCAATGGTGAGAAAAGCATCTTCGGTCCATACTTCTTTTCATCTACCCAGATGGTGACATTGCGGTTTGCCAAGTCTGCCAGCAATCGGATATGGTAGGTCTTGCCAGCCTCGTAATGCGCGAGCACGGTGTTGTATCTTGCTCCCACCTTTATCATCATTCTGCCGTCAGCCTGCCATTGCAGTCGGGTGCAGGGCGTGCCGTGAGCATCTACCAGTTCCATCTGCAGTTCGCCAAAGTCATTCTGCCCCGCTCTCATGTCGAAATCGAGAGTCAGCAGACGCGTCTCGGGTATCACTCGCTCTGCCTTGGCATAGTCGGAAGCATCGCCGTCAGCGAGCTTGAGCCACCCTTTCTCCACGCTGACTGGAGCGAGGACGAGCGAATGGATATTCCATCTGTCGATGGTCTGCGGGGCGGAGAAATCATCGTCAGCCGGCTTCAGTGCCACGGTCTGCATCGGCACTGGCACCTTTGCCACCCATATATCCTCCTTATTCATCGAGTATGCCAGCCACATATTGCCATCAGCGGGCAGTCCATTGCCTGGCAGTATGCCACGGACGTACTGCGGACCGTAGCTCTTATAGTTGCCTCCATAGCGCATTGGGGGCACCTCGCCCTGGATGAGGTTCAGCGTGGTGTAGTCTATTCCGTCACGACTTGCCGATACTGCCAATGGCCATCGGTATTCCGAAGGATTATATACCGTGGCAAAAGAGCCGTCGGAAAGGCGTTGTCCCCATATTTTCGCATTGCTGTTGACGAAGCCCTGCGCCCTCCTGACCGGTTGCGTCCACGTCTTTCCTCCGTCACGGCTCTGCGATGTGAGGGCATGTTTCCAGAAAGCCACCATCGTGGTGTCGTCAGCCAGGGTGTAATAAGAGAAAGCCTTGTAAGGCGAAGCCAACGGCAGGCGCGGGTCATTTCTGTCACATTCCTCGACAAACTGCATCCAGTAGGTCGGATTGGCAAGCAATTCCTTGCAGGCAAGGCGGAAAGCTTTGTCCTTGGACTTGGAATAAAGGGGATAGAGAGCCTGCTTTCCCACGAAGTCATGATTGAGATAGAGGAAGAAAATCGGTCCGAGAGAGCCGTCAGGCTTTACCTCTCTCACCACTCTGCCTATACCGTTGCCGTCATTCGGATCGTCCTTGGGATGGAGGCATACGCCATAATTGCCTATGGCGAGAAGTCGCTTGCCCGTCTTTTCCGACGACACATACCACCCCACCCTCTGATGCATCACAGCCTTTAGCATGGTGCGGTCAAAGGGTTTCGGTGCTTCCTTGCTCTTCTTTCCATCCTTCGGTTTGGCATACCACTCAGGAACTGGATATTCTGGGAAAAGGATCTCTGGAGCCGTCCATGCCTTTCCGTCAGCAGAAGACTGCATATAAGTGACAGAAGGCGGCACATGCTCGCTCACAGGGTCGCTGAGATAGTTCACCCAGAAGCGGTCCTTCCAATAGGAAAGCATCGGCTGATGATTGTAAGTCCAAGGCAATATATTCCCTTCGGCATTGCCATTGCCGCGCCATGCCCGCATGATCTGTATGTTGTGCACGCCCATCACCGGCGACAACCCGCCATCATGGCGATACGGGTCTGCCAATGTCGCGCCCGAATAATGTGCCTGCACCATGCCGTCGCCCTGCTTCTGCGCAGAGGCGGGACAGCAGACTGCCAGGCAAAGGGCGGTGATTATCTTTATTGTAGTTGGTTCTTTCATAGTCTGTAGCTTATTAAAATGAAGAACAGACCCCCTCTTATCCCCCTATAGGGGGAAGCTGGATACGTTCTTCGGCTTGCGGTTTCATCGCCGGGCTTCCTCAAGGGAACAAGACTAACTCAGATTCTTCATTCTACATTTAACGACCAGACAACAAGTATCATTTGGTACTGTCTTCCAGACAGCCGTCCTGCTATGTTTCTGGATCCCGAGACTTCGTCCCGGGTTACTCTCGCTTCGCTCGGTACTGTCTTCCAGACAGGTCTCGTTGTTTGGTGATTTAGTTGTCTTGTTGTCTTATTGATTGCAAGAAGTCCCAACTGCGTCAGCGCGATTTTTCACTCTTCACTTTTCACTTTTCACTAAAGAAGTGTAACTTCTATTCTTCATTCTTCACTCTTCATTCTTCATTTAACTTCCAGCAGCGCCCTGCATCCCATCACGATGTCGCGGTAGCACACCTCAAAGTTATCAGTGTACCAAGGGTCAGCCACATCATGCGGAGAGTCAGTGTAGTCCATGAGCAGGGAGACCTTGCCGTCACGGTCGTCGCCAATGACGTATCTCAGGTTGCGGAGATTGTTATGGTCCATACATATTATGCAGTCATAATACTCATACTCCCTTCGGGTAATCTGATGCGCACTATGTCCCTTGCATCCTATGCCGTGCTCGGCAAGGATACGTCGTGCTGGAGGATATACGGGATTACCCAGTTCCTCACTGCTCGTGGCGGCGGAAGCAATCTCAAACTCGCTTCCCCTGCCCGCCTTCTCCACCATATCCTTGAATATATACTCCGCCATCGGGCTGCGGCAGATGTTCCCGTGGCATACGAACAATATCTTTTTCATACTGCAAAGTTACGAAAAATATCGGAAAAGGCAATATTTTCTGCAGAAAGACACAATTTTCATCTGCCAATAATTTTATCTTCACAAAAATTTGCATCTTACAACTATAATGACTATCTTTGCAAACGGTTTGCCAGACAACGCCATCTGACAGCCATCACAACATTTTTCCTGCATTTCTCTATTGAACTTACACATGGAAAATACATAATGACAAAAAAATCTAAACAATAATAGCAATACGTTTAAACACAAAAAACACAGAACGTCATGAAAATTACCGGAACAAGAATGATGTCGCTCCCGATTCTTCTTGCCCTGTCCGTACCAGTTGGCGCAACGTCCTACACTGGTTTCCCAAGCGAGACAGAACGAGCAATCCAGACAGAATCGAACGTCGCATCCATGAATCCTGCTGAGACCATAGTGCTCAGAGGAAGAGTTATTGACATTAACGGAGACGCTCTTCCGGGCGTAACCGTACAGATGACAGGTTCAAGCACCGGTGTAGTCACCGACTCTAACGGAAGATTCTCCATCTCTCTGCCGAAAGGAAAGCCATCAAGCGTAGTATTCTCATACATCGGAATGAAAAACGAGACCTACGCATGCAACGGAAAGAAAGATGCCAGCGTAGTAATCAGGATGCAGGAAGACGCATCCCAGATCAATGAGGTGGTGGTCACCGGTATCGTTACCAAGCGTAAAGAGACGTTCACCGGTTCCTCTTCTTCTTTTTCTGGAGAAGAACTGAAATCTGTCAGCGTACAGAATCCTATCGCCGCTCTCAAGGCTCTCGACCCTTCCTTCAACGTGATGGACGACAATCTCTTCGGTTCCGACCCTAACCGTATGCCAAATATCGAAATCAGAGGCAAGTCCAGTGTGCTCGGTATGCGCGACGAATTAAGCGAAGACCCTAACCAGCCACTCTTCATCCTCGACGGTTTCGAGTCTTCTCTCGAAGCTATCTACAACCTTGACATCAACCGCATCGCATCCATGACGCTCCTCAAGGACGCTGCCTCCACAGCCATCTACGGTTCGAAGGCTGCCAACGGCGTAGTGGTAGTGGAGACCATCAAGCCTAAAGCCGGCAAACTGAGAGTCAGCTACAACGGTTCGCTCGACATCTCCATTCCTGACCTGAACGGCTATAACCTCATGGACGCAAAGGAGAAACTGGCTTTCGAGAAGATGGCAGGAAAATACATCAATACCAACTACCCTGCAAACATGATGGTGGACCTCGACAATCTCTACCAGCAACGCATGGCTGATGCGGCAAGCGGCGTGGACACATACTGGCTTTCTGAGCCTCTTCGCACAGGCATCAACCACCGCCACCAGCTCTATCTCGAAGGCGGTGCAGACGGATTCCTCTTCGGCATCGGCTTGAACTACAACAATGTGGATGGCGTGATGAAGAAATCAAACCGTGAAGTCTATGGTGCCAACCTCGACCTCACATACCGCGTGGGCAAATTGCAGTTCAGCAACAAAGCCACAGCACAGAAGACAAACACCAAGAACCCAACTGTCAGCTTCAGCGATTACGCAGCCGCCAATCCTTATTTCAAGAAATATGATGAGAACGGCGAGATAAACAAGTATCTGGCAAACAACAACTTCGAGGGCACCATCGGCAATCCGATGTACAATGACAACCTCAACAGCCGTGACGCTGGCGACCAACTCATGCTCAGCGACTATCTCATGGCAGAATACAATCCTCTCAAGGACCTGAAACTCAGAGGTAAATTCGGCATCACTTATTACGACAGAAATGCCGACTATTTCGTATCTCCTGACGATACTCGTTTTGAAAACTACAATATCCTGAAAAGGGGAACATACAACCACAAGAACACGAAGACCACAAGTTATGAAGGGGACTTCACTGCTATCTATGCAACAGTCATAAATGATGTTCACCGCATTAACGTGGCACTCGGCGGAAACATCGCTGAAAGTCGTTCCACCATCAACGGCTACTCCGCTCAAGGTTTCCCTTCCGGCGATTTCACCTACCCTTCTTTCTCTAATGGTTATCCAGAAGGCGGACGTCCTTCCTATTCAGAAAGCGTAAGCAGATCAGCAAGTGCATACCTCAGTGCTGGATATTCATTCCTCGACCGTTATCTCCTCGATGCCAGTTACCGCATGAGCGGCAGCTCTATCTTCGGTGCAAACAAGCGTACCATCAGCACTTGGTCTCTCGGTCTCGGTTGGAACATCCATAATGAGAATTTCATCAAGGAGAACCTGCCATTCATCAACTACATGAAGATTCGCGGATCTGTAGGTAACCCTGGCAACCAGAACTATGACTCAGCCCTTTCACTCACCACTTTCAACTACTCTTACCTCGCTTACAACTACTTCGGACTCAGTTCCGTACTCGGAAACCTTGGTAATGACAACCTGGAATGGCAGACTACAAAGGACTATAACGTAGGTCTTGACCTCACATTGCTGGACAATCGCCTCAACATCACTGCCGATTACTACCACAAGAGCACCGACCCTCTGCTCATAGCCATCGGTCTTCCTGCCTCTTCCGGTCTGGCAGAGATATACAACAGCAGTCTTGGAGCTTACACCACTTCTTACAACACCAACCTCGGCAAGCAGATTTCCAAAGGCTTTACAGCCACAGTGCAGTATTATCTTCTCCGTAACCTCAAGGAACGCCTCACTTGGTCTGTACGCGGCACTGTGAGACTGGAAAGCAATGAGCTCAACGGCATCGGCAATGCGCTGGAAACACTCAACAAATATGGTCAGAGCAGAAGCACACAGCGCTTCTTTGACGGTGCAGACCCTGACGACATCTGGGCAGTACGCTCTGCTGGTATCGACCCTGCTACAGGTCGTGAGATCTTCATCAAAAAGGATGGTACATATACCTATGACTTCTCTTATGCAGATGAGGTGATAGTAGGCAATTCACGTCCTGACGCTGAAGGTACTTTCGGTACCAACTTCGGTTATCATGGCATTTCTTTCGGAGCCATCTTCCGCTATCGTCTTGGTGCTGATGCTTTCAATACGTCTGTATTTAATAAGGTGGAGAACCTCAGCATGTCTTCCCTCAACTACAACCAGGACAAGCGAGCACTCTACGACCGCTGGCAGAAGCCTGGCGATTACGCCCAGTTCAAGAACATCGCAGCCTCAGAGAACACCCCTATGTCTTCACGCTTCGTCCAGACAGAAAACGTCCTCTCACTGGAATCTCTCCAGTTAGGCTATGAGTTTGAACCTCAGTTAGCACGCAATCTTGGTGTTTCTGGCCTGCGCTTAAGTGCTTATATGAACGACATCTTCCGTATCTCCAACATCAAGCAGGAGCGTGGTACATCTTACCCATTCGCTCGCAGTTTCTCATTCGCACTTTCTGTAACCTTGTAATACATAGCAATCATTATGAAACTATTCAATAAAACATATATAATTGCATTGGCACTTGTGGCTACTACGGTAAGCAGTTGCTCTGACTGGCTCGATTACCAGCCGGCAGACAAGACCACAGCCGAACAGCAATTCTCCACACGTGCCGGTTATTACTCCACCGTCAACGGAGTGTATAACAATCTTACCACGACGACACTGTATGGTTCCAACCTTACACACGGAGCCATCGACCTTATGGCAAGACGCTATGAGCCAGGCACTTCTTCGGCTACTTCCGTAAAATACAACTGGTCAAACAGTCGCTATACCTACCTTGACACGCAGATTGGCAATATATGGAAAGCCGCTTACAAGGATATCCTGAATATCAACGTCATCCTGCATAACATGGAAAAGCAGAATGGAAGCGTGCTCAACGCCATTGACTCCAAGCTCATCAAGGGCGATCTCCTCGCACTCCGTGCTTTCCTGCATTTCGATATGCTCCGACTCTTCGGCAACACTTATTGGAGAGACAGTGAGACTCCTGTAGTTCCTTACAACAACAGCGCAGAAGCACAGGCATACGAACTGCGTTCTGCAAAGTCCATCGTTTACGACTGTCTGATTCCTGACCTCGATGAAGCTGAGAAGAACCTACAGGAGGTGGACCCTGTAACAACAGAAGGTCCATTGGCTTCAGACAATGACAATGGCGACAACTACCGCCGTTACCGCCAACTTCGTATCAACTGCTATGCTGTAGCATTACTCAAAGCACGCATTTATCTCTGGGCAGAGGACTACGACAATGCACTTTTGGAAGCCAAGAAGATTACAGATAATGCCAAGGTCAAGGAACTTTTCCCATTTGTCAATCCTGACCGTCTCCTCGGTAACAATGCCAATCCTGACCGAGTATTCTCCACTGAGGTGCTCTTCGGATTCTATGATTCCGATCGCAACAATGTGTTCACAAGCTATTTTGACGGTGCGAACCTCTCTTCCACTGCCATTTATCAGCCAAGAGTTGGATATATCGAAGAACTGTTCACCAATCAGGCAGACTACCGTTATCAGTCATGGTGGAAGCGTAATGGCAGCTATTACAACTTCATCAAGTATAAAGGCATAACCTACGACAAGGACAATGTTCCACTCTATGCCCTCATGGTGCCTCTCATGCGCGTCAGCGAAGCATACTACATCGCAGCTGAATGTCTGTCAAGAAGGCTGAAGATGGCAGAAGCCGCAGGCTATATCAACACCATCCTCAAAGCACGCGGACAGCCAGAACTCCCACAGGACGTGAATTATGCAGATTTCAACAAGACGCTCAACAACGAGTACATCCGCGAATTCTGGGGTGAAGGACAGATATTCTTCATGTTCAAGCGCAACTTTATGAATATAACAAAGGATTACAATGCTTCAGCAACAGGAAATGTGACAGCTAATAATTCCACATACGTTCTGCCATTGCCTTCCAATGAACTTGAAAACCGCTAATAACAACATACGATTATGAATATCAAGAACATAACTAAAACAGCCTGCCTGGCAGTGACCGGATTGCTGGCACTCGCATCTTGCTCTGAAGAAGAGTTTATGACATACGAGGGCAACAGAGCAGGCATATATCTGCAGAGAGTTTCCACCACTGACATCAATGGAACCCCACTGGGATTCACCGACTCTCTGACAATCTCTTTCGCCTCCTATGCCGCCACATACAAGGAGTATCCTGTGGTCGTTCCGGTATGTATCATGGGCGATGTCGTGGATTATGACCGCCCTTTCAAATTGGTAGTGGACAAGGAAAAGACTACCGCCATCGAAGGTGAGGAATATGAATTCAGCGACACTGCATGCTATATTCCGGCAGGAAAGACCAAGCAGTCAGTCAAACTGATACTCAAGCGCAGTGACCGCATTGCTAAAGAGACTGCCCGACTCGTTTTCTCTATCAAGGACAACGAGAATTTCACTGTAGAACTGAAGTCCTACAAGAACGTGACAGACTGGAAAACTCAAGGCGAAGATCTTTGCGGAACGACTTATAAGATTATCTTCAGCGACAAATATGCAGTGACCACATGGTGGGAAATCTATGGACAGACATTCTATGGCACATGGTCTGTCAGAAAGGAAAAACTCCTCAACGAGATAATGGGCTGGACTCATGCCGACTGGGAAAGATGGAAAGTGGCATACGGACAGATGGGTTTCGGTGCAAAGAAGTTCCGCAAACACCTGCAGGAACAGGCTGACAACGGTACTCCTGTCAAGGAAGAAGATGGTTCTTTCATGCAGTTGATGCCTCCTTACCAGGTAGATTATTCCAAATATGAATAATGATTACAATCAGATTATTGACCACCTACTTAAGAAAAAACAACACTATGAGTAGAAAAATCCAATCCATATTATGCCTTTTCCTCCTCGCCTTCACATTCACAGGATGTTACGAGGACAAAGGCAACTATACATACGGTGAGAAACCTGAGATTACCGCTACAGGATTTCCTCAGACTCTCAGCGTAGTGCAGAATGCCGAGAGCATCGAACTCAAACCTTCTTTCACCTCTTCGCTGGAGGGTAACATCGACAATAATCCTAACTTCGAGTACGGATGCGTGCTATGGAGAAACTCCGGTCTTATGTCTAATGGCTCACGTCAGATGGACATCAATGAAGAGCATACCAAGGATGTCTCGTTCTTCACCACCGTAGATGAGGGTGACTACACAGCATGGTACACCGTAAGAGACAAGCGCACCGACGTCGTCACAAACTTTCCTATCCCTATCAAGGTGACTTCTGCCACATACGAGGGATGGATGGTGCTCTGTGATGACATGGAGGGATATGCCAGCATGGATATGATAGCCATCCTTGCAGACGGACGTAATCTCCTCGTTCGCAATATCTTCGGAGAGAAAACACCGAAACTCAAAAACGGAAAGCGCATCTATCTCGATCCTTGGCCAAGATATGCTAAAGGAGATATGATATGGTACTGCACTGAAGAAGGCTCCTACTCCATCCTTGCCAACAAATTGAACATCGGCTACAACGTAGCAGAGAATGAAATATTCTCCAATAAGGACAATGAGCAGGTAGTGATGATGGACGGTCTCTACATGAGCGAGAACTTCGCTGTGACCGATAAAGGCAACCTCTATGTGAAGTTGTCCTACATGGCCAATTCAATGTTTGAGGACCCTATCAACACTTTCACCGCTGAAGGTGACCCGGAATTCAAGGTTGCGCCTTTCATCGGTGTCTCATATAACCGTCCTTTAGGACAAGGTGACTACGTTGCACTCTTCTATGACCAGGACAACAAGCGATTCCTGAAATGGGATGAAGGCTCTGGCACCGGTATTTGTCAGATACTCGATGACCCTGCAAACAAGCTCTTCTCTTTCCAGACTGGTATGGATATGATTGACATGAAGAACACCAAGTTCTCTGGTGGCGTGGTATATTCTATCCTTCAGAATGCGAGCGGACAGCGTTATGTCTATGGCATCAACCTTTCCGGAGGCGCTTTCGAGCAAACTATCGGCAAGCAGATCAAATCACAGGGATTCAACAATGCCAAACAGTATGCTTTCCACTCACAGTATCCATATATGTTCTACGACAATGGTGACAAAGTTGTGGCATACCAACTCATGACCGATGCTGTAAGCGAACCGCTCACTCTTCCGGGTGAAGAGATAACCCTTCTGAAATTCAACACATTCATGCGTACTGCCGACGCTCTCTATGACAATAGCGAGAGCTTCCTGGAACAGCAGTATTACCTTATCGTGGGCTCTTATAAGAAGAATGACTCTACAGGAAAGGGCGGAATGCTTCGCTTCTACAAGTTTGATCAGGCTTCCGGCTCACTCTCTCTCGTAAAGGAATACGAAGGTTTCGGCAAGATAAAGGACGTCACTTACCGTGAAAGATAATTTTCCAAACTAAAAACAATTGTAGATGGTCATAGGTTTACATATAATCTATGTACCATCTACTTTTATAAATTTACACCTATATTTACATAATGAGAAAGACTATTATGGCTCTGCTGTCCATCATAGCAGCATGGACATCCAGCCCTGCATCGGCCCAGGGCGTGCAGTTTGCTGAGGGCAAGACCTTCGAGCAACTTGTGGACAGTGCGAAACAGACCGGCAAGAGGCTGTTCATCGACTGCTTTACCAAATGGTGCGGACCCTGCAAGATGATGGCCCGCGACGTGTTCCCCACAAAGGTATGCGGCGACTACATCAATCCTCGCTTCGTCTCTGCAAAGATTGACATGGAGGAAGGCGAAGGACTGACCATCAGAAAGCAATTCGACGTGAACGCCTACCCCACCATGCTCATCATCAATCCCAACACCGTGAAGGAGGAAGCCCGCATGGTGGGCGGATGCAGAGCTGAGGAATTCATCACGAAGCTCGACCAGACCTTGTCGGGGGAGAGCCTCGCCTCCATGACCGGAAGATATGAGAAAGGCGAGCGCAGCGATGCCTTCATGAAGACATATATGGACAGGCTCGCCCAGGCTTACGACACGAAGCGCCTCTCCAGCGTGGTGGCTGAATACCTGAAGGGTCGTGAAGACCTCGTCTTCACCAATGACACCATCGGCAACTACTTCCTTTACGTCACCGACGTGAAGAGCTCCGCTTTTCTCAATGTCTGGCATCGCCGGGCCGAACTGGCTGAGAAGCGTGGCGACTATGCCGTGAGGAATATGGAGCGTGCGTGGATGAGTTATCCTTATGCCAATTTCATCGACAGCAAGAACCACTTTGCCCTGGACGAGGAAGGCCTCAGGCAGTATGTGGAACTGATGAAATCCGAGGGCGTGGAGAATGCTGACCAGACGGCTATGGAGGTGCGTCTGCGCCAGGCTCAGCAGGCCAAGGACTTTCAGAAGTTGTGGAATCTGATGAGGAACTACCCTAAGGACCTCACTCTGGGCAATGCTGCCGCCTGCAATCTGCTGAAGTCCATCAATGAAGGTTGCACGGACACGAAGGTGCGCAAGGAAGTGTCACAGTGGGCTGCCAAGCGTGCCAAGGCTCTGAAGAGCGAAGAAACCAAGATGAAGAAGCAGGAAACCGGTAAGCAGGAGCAGGCTGCCAACGCTCCGGAAGGCTTCCGTCAGGTCTCTTTCTCTGATGAATATGCCAGGTTTGCCGAGGCGCTGAAGAAGTAGGTCTTAGGTTGTGGGTTGTTAGTTTTCGGTTGTGGGTTGTATAGTGGGATAAACTGGCAAGCGACATCTACATTCCAACCGAAAACCGACAACCGGATTCTACATTCCAACCAACAACCAACAACCCACAACCGACAACCAATCTGGTTATGAGTAGAGTCTGTCACACTCGCGGTCGCTTGCCGGACGTGTGCGCATTCTTGCCACTTCGATGCCGCTTATATCCACAGGCTCGAATGTTTCTGCATCGAATGCCTCGGAATAGCGATAGACATAGCGTGTGAACGGACCTATGCGGCGAAGGATCACCGGACGCTGGTCGGGCTTGTCGAGGAACTCCACATGCACGTAGAGTTGCTCCTTGCCTTCTGCATCGGCAAGTGAGACACGGGTGAGCGTGAGGTCATTCTTCCAGTTCCATGTCTCTTTCCTGAAGAGCGCATTGATGCTGACGCTCCATTCCAGCGCCCCAAGGGTGTAGTTGAGTCCCTGATACATGAGACCTCCGTCGGCAATGCTTCCCACTACCACCTTGCGCAGACCTGTCTTCATCAGCGCATGGAGGAAATAATCCTGTATCTGCGGTATGGTGTAGGCGTTGCCGTCCTCAGCATTGATGTAGCAATCTTCGAGGAACGGGAAGTCTGCGGACAGGGTTACGATATACTTTCTGTAGAGCCATGCTGCGTGGAGCACGCCTTTCTTGGTATATACGCCGCCGTTGCCTCCGCCAAGAATACGGTAGGCCTTGGTGGCTGCTATCTCGAAGAATCTCAGGATGAGGGATTCTTTCATGCTCAGGTCTTTGTATGTCTTTTTCTCCATAGTTCGTTATTATTTTTTAGAGGGGGGATGAGATATTGGAATATCAGCCGGTAACGCGGCTGACACAGTGGCGGCTCGGCCTTTTTAGTGAAGAGTGAATAGCGAAGAATCGCGCTGACGCAATTATCTGGGTTATTCTCGTTTTTTGCAAAAGTAATTATTTTTTTCTTATTCAGCAAGAAAAGGGGAAAACTTTTTTCAATACAAGTTCAAATACTCATATTCATTGCCCACGATGGAGAGGTAACGCTCGAAGTCTTCACGCTTTATCACTACTGTGCCACGGCAGTCATTGGGATGGAAACTGAGTGTCTCCGCCTCCTTGAGGTGATTGTCGAGGAAGAGGTGGACGTGGTGATCGGTATCATTGATGAGCCCGAAAGGCGACACGCTACCCGGTTCGAGCCCGAGATAACGCATCATCCGCTCCGGCGATGCAAACGAGAGTTTGCCGCAGGAAGGCAGTCCCTGCGATGTGAGCGACGCCTTGAGGCGTGCTTCGAGGTCGTGGATGTCGAGGTCATGGTCGCAATGGAAGCAGATGAGATAATGGCGGTTGCCCTTATGATTGCGCATGAATATGTTCTTGCAGTGCACGCTTCCGTCGTCTTTCCACCATCTCTTTGCCTCCTCGATGGTTTTTCCCTCCGGATGGTTGTAACAGGTGAACGGGATATCATGCTCCCGCAGGTATGTCAATACGGTTTCTTCTCTTGTCATATCAATAATTGTTTTAGGGATTGGAATTCCATTCGGGGGAATCATCGTTGCCCCCGATTCCTTTGCAAAGGTACAAATAATTACCATACCTGAACAATTAAATTTGCCGGAATATTCGTTTTCTTTCGATATTTCTTCTCGAATTACATTTTTTTATGTAATTTTGCCCCACAGATATACTAAACCGAACAATATGAACATGCTTGAATTATCACAGAAACGCTTCTCCGCACGCAAATATACCGACGAACCGGTAAGCGAAGAAGACCTCGCATACATCATGGAATGTGCCCGACTGGCACCGTCTGCCGTCAACAGACAACCTTGGAAATTCATCATCGTGCGCAGCAAGGAGGCGAGAGAACGCCTCTGGAAAGCATACGACAGGGAATGGTTCAGGTCTGCCCCACTCTACATCGTGTGCATGAAAAACGATGCTGAATGCTGGACCCGCCGCTATGATGACAAGAAGCATGGAGACATAGACGTAGCCATTGCCACAGAGCATATCTGCCTGGCTGCTGCAGACCGCGGTCTCGGCACCTGCTGGGTGTGCAACTATGACACTGCCGTCGTGCGCGAACAGTTCCCTTACGATGGCTTCGAGGCTGTGGTAATCATCCCTTTGGGACATATTGCCGAGGATTGCCCACGCACGGAGAAGAAGCGCAAGGCTATGGAGGACATCATCGAGACTCTGTAAGGAGCGGTGCAGAAAAGAGTTGCATTACTCAACTTCCGCAAGTTGAAAAACCCCTCAGTCCCCACTGTCGTGGGGAAGATTAAAACATCAATATTGGATTGTGGTTTAGTGGTATTGTTGTTTAGTTGTTTAGTATTGGCAATCAACAAGACAACAAGACAACAAGACAATTTATTGATATTTTATTCCTCAAATAAACTACAAAAAAAGGTATTGTCGCATTGACAATACCTTTTTTTGATTGCATTTATTTCACGCTCCATTCGAACACTCCGCATGAGTGGGTCTCAGGCTGCTTGAGTTCGAGTTTCACTGCTTTTGTCTTGACAGGGTCGAAGTTCACGATGCAGGCAACGCCCCTCTTGCAAGGATAAGCGTCAGCACCCTTCACCTCATTCCATTGTCCAGCCTCATCCTGATAATAGATTTTCCAGCTGTCCGGCACTTTGCATCCGCCCCAAGGCTGGTCATCATACCAATATACAGTGCTGGTCTTTATCTCCTTAGCCTCCGGGAATGTGTATGAAATCCACTCAGTGGTGTTCTTCTTGGGCCACCAATGGATATAAGGGATAGAGCGGTCGTTCTCGTCAGCCGGCACAAGTCCGTCGTTGACGCTGCTCTTTGCCGGAACAGGAGAAGAGAATTCCACCTTAGCCTGCGCTGCAAGAGTGGCAGGAGAAGTAGGCTTTGCAGCCTTGACATCCTGTGGGAGCCACACCTTCATGTTGCCGTTGCCACGATGAGCCCAAGCGAAGTAAGGGATAAGAGTCATGGTTTCATCCTTCGTGGTGAGCTTGCCGCTCTTGTCATAAGCGAGAGTCTGCACGTCTCCAGCCAATGTATTCATCTTCTGTCCCTTGTATAGGGTAAGCACATTCCTGTACTTAGGGTCGATGAAACCATCGTAAGCGAGTTTTCCCTCCACGAATTTAGGCTCGCGGTTCTCCAGTATGCTCATGATGTCGAAGTCCTTGTTGTCAGGCCATTCGGCACAATATACCAGCGGACCACGCTCGATGCTGATGCAGCCACGGTCGGCTTCCACCTTGTTGTTGGCACGAACAGTGCGAGGCTCCATATCAAAGTGGACGCGCACCACATCGCCTTTCTTCCATTTCCTGTTGATGGTATAATATCCGTCATCAGTCACTTGAGCCTCCACTTCCTTGCCATTGACAGTGACAGTGTAGCCAAGACGCTTGCCATCACTGTAGTAATAGAGGTCGGAAGGCACGGGTTGTCCCTTCACCCATCCAGGAATACGTATCTTCATGGCGAACAGTCCAGCCTTGTTGTCATCCACCTTGATGGCTATATCGCCGTTCCAAGGATACTGCGTGTCCTGACTCAGCGATACTTTCCTGCCGGCAACGCTCAGCGAAGACGAGTTGCTGAGGAAGAGATTGACATACACATTCCTGTCCTTCACAGCATAGACATAGCCTGGAAGGGAAGGCTGGAAGCGGCAGATGTTACTTGGGCAACAGGCACATCCGAACCAAGCCTGGCGCTGATGCTGTCCCATGCTCTCCAGCGGATTAGGATAGAAGAAGCCACCGCCATCCATGCTCACTCCGCTGATCAGGCCATTGTAGAGCGTGCGCTCCAGCACATCATAGTATTTGCTCTCTCCATGCAGGAGGAAAAGGCGGTAATTGACATACACATTGCCGATTGCAGCACAGGTCTCGCAGTAAGCGCTCATGTTGGGCAGATAGTAGTTAGGTCCGAATGCCTCACCATTGTTCGTGGCACCTATACCACCTGTGATGTAGAGTTTCTTGCTTACGATATTGTCCCAGATGCGGTCTATGGCATGGATATATGCAGTATCACCGGTGAGAGCGGCCACATCAGCCATTCCAGCGTACATATATGTGGCACGAACAGCATGACCTACTGCCTCGTCCTGTTCCAGTACAGGCTTGTGGCTCTGTGAATACTCCGTCTTTATCTTCGTCTTTCCGCGATAGTCGAGGAAGAATTTAGCCTCATCCAGATACTTTCTGTTGCCAGTGGCAAGATAAAGTTTGCAGAGCGCCATTTCGGCAATCTGATGTCCCGGCACCACACAAGCCTGACCATTACCAGGTCCTACCTCCTTCACCACGCAGTCAGCATAGCGGATAGCGATGTCCAGGAACTTCCTGCTGCCCGTAGCCTGCCAGTGTGCCACTGCACCTTCGACCATGTGACCGAGGTTATATAGCTCATGACTGAGGTCTTCCTCCATGCTCCAGCGCTTGTCTCCAGCCCAGAAATGCGGATGCTTAGGGTTCTGTGTACGTGCAGTGTAGAGGTAACCGTCCGGTTCCTGTGCAGGAGCGATGATGTCCAGCACGCTGTCTATATAGGCCTTGAGTTTCTTGTCCGGGTAAGTCTGCAGGACATAGCTTGCACCTTCGATGGTCTTGTACGGGTCAGTATCATCAAAACTCAGAGGCATCAGTTTGCCCACGTCATACGTCTCGCTCGGATGGGCGGCGCGTTCAAAGTTCTTGTATCGTCCTTCCGTCTCGCATTTGCTGAATGCAAGCGGTATGGTGACCTTGCGGGAAGTCTCGATACGCTGTCCCCAGAATGAATTGTTGGTCACTTTTACCGAAGTGAAAGGCACTGGAGTGATGGGATATCCCCCGGAGTTCTTGTTCGCTTTCTGTGCCGAAGCAGGCATCATAGCCATGACAGTCAGGGCTGATATCAGTAATATCTTCTTCATATCTTGTAGTTATTTGTTTTTATAAGGAATAAATTCATCCCACAGTTTCAGCGAGTGGAGATAGCCGGAGAACGGCCATGCCTCCTCAGCGTTTCTGCCAAGCAGCATGAATTGCGATGGCTTGACGAGCAACTGGATATCCTTCCGACTGACGAGCATATCGTTGATATACACGCTTTCGATTCTTCCGTCGAAGCAGATATACACGTGTTGCCATTTACCTTCGAGGGTCTTCATCTCCTTGTAGCCGGCATCCTCATACCAACCGTAGTGGTTTATCACTCCGCATCGTGGCTCTGTGCCGTTGACGAGCATGAGTTTCTCCAGTTCGTTGTGGGAGGAAGTGAAGTCCGCCACGCATTCATTCACATCCATCTCCGGATTGAGAATCCATGCTTCGATGGTGTAAGGAGCGTTGTCACGCAGTGTTTGCGGCAGCATGAAGTTGCTTCTGTAGGATTCCTTTCCTGTAAAGGCGAAGGCTTTCCTGCCCTCTATCTGCTGGACCATGGTGGCTGTGTCGCTTCTTGTCTCAAATGCTCCCTTCAGATGCACATCGAGCGGCGAACCGTTCTTGATGAAAGGAACGTAGTCGCCCTCGTTGTAGTAATCGGCATTGATATCCACCACCAGTCCGCGGACATTCCTGTCAGCCACCTCTTCACGCACTATATTGCTCTTGGCATCAAATGCTTTCTCCGCATTCTCCTGCTCCCAGTTATAATAACGGAGGTTGGTGATGGAAAATTGCTTTCCTCCTGCCTTGATTTCCAGTTTTCCTTCCGTCAGGGCGAGGCGGCTGTCTGTCTCGTCTATCTGTCTCCAGATTCCGTTTTCACACACCTGTGCTGTCAGGGTGTGCTTGCGCTTATTGCCCAACTGCGGATGAATCATCGTGAGAACGGTGTTCGGCTGCAGTGTGACAGCATCCTTTCCAGCCATCCTTTCCATGAGGGCAACGCCATGATCCACGGTAAATCCTCCACCGAGCATTCCCCCATTGTTGTGCCATGAGGTTCCGTCAAAGTCGGCAGCGGTAAGTCCTACCCACTGCTGTGGAGCGGAATCCTCCACGCTTCCATAGACCTTGATGTTCCATATCGCACCTCCGAAGCCGTTCTTCTGTCCTCCGGTGTAGGTAAGACGGATGTAGCGTGCCTTCGCATCTCCGAAATCCACCATAGGCGAACCTGCCAGACGGTTGTTTCTCTTGTCGGAGAATGTGGTCCAGCGGTTGCCGTCATCGGATGTCTCGATGATATACTGATAGAACTGCGTGCCGTATTCGAACTGTGTCCAGATGCTCTTGATGCTCTGTCTCTTGCCGAGGTCGAGCTGGATCCATGCCTGTCCGGTGGTGCGCGGGCGCCAAAGTGTGCCGTTGTTGTCATCTACGGCATACTCCGGACGGAAGTCCTTGTCATAGAAAGACGAAGCTGTGACCTTCGCTCCGAAAGCAATATTCTTCGCCACCTTCATCTCCGGCTTGAGGTCGATGCCTTCATGTGTCGGCACCACCTCCTTTATCGTGCCGTCAGGATTGAATTCCAGTTTGTCGATAGCCACCTGACGATGGAATCCGCGGTTGGAATGCGGATTGTCATGGCGATGATATACGATGTAATAATTGTCGCCTTCCTGCAGCACTGAGTTGTGTCCCGGTCCATGAACGGTGCCGTCCGCATTGGTCTTGAGGATGGTGCCATGATAGGTGAACGGTCCGAGCGGATTCTTTGCAGTGGCATAATCCACACGGTAACTTGCGTCTTCGCAGTGCTCGCATGAGTAGAGGAAGTAGTAGATGCCATTGCGCTTGAACACGAAAGGTGCCTCAAAGAAGTCCTTTACCTCGGTATTCTCTATGAGTTTTGTCTCGCTGAATGACTTCATGTCGGGATTGAGCTTGCCTGCTCCGCAACCGAAGCCCGGATAGATGCCCCATGTTCCCCAATACATATACACCGAACCGTCATCATCGCGGAAGGTCTGGCCGTCGAGGGTGATGGCATTCTTGACGAATCTGTCCTCCACCAGCACCGCTTCACTTTCGCCGAGCACGTTCTTCCACGGTCCGCGAGGCGTGTCGCCCACACCGAGATGCAGCTTGCAAGGCTGGCAATAGAGGTAATAATACTTACCGTCAGCCTCATTCCTCATCACGTCCGGTGCCCATATCCAGTGGCTGTCGGGCCAGTTCATCGGCATGAGAGTCCAGTTCTTGAAGTCCTTGCTGCACCATAACTGGGCAGGACCGAAGCCTGCTCCACTGCCATCTGTCGTGGCATATATATAATAGGTGTCACCGAATTTCTTGATAGTAGGGTCGGCAAAGTAACCTGGAAGAATCGGATTGCCGGCACCTGGAGAATTGTAAGCAACGCTCTGGGCAGTACCTGTCACAGGCACTGCCGCAGATGCTGCTATCAAAATTGATAAAACTAAATTTTTATTTACCATAATACTAACCTAACTTCTTTTTTGGGGGGTTGTCGGTTTGGGGTTGTTGGTTTTAGGTTGTCGGTTGTTGGTTTTGGGTTGTCGGTTAGAATGCTTTGTCGCTTTCTGGTTTATACACTGTACTGCCAAAAACCAACAACCAATAACCTACAACCAATAACCACTAACTAACCAACAACCAATAACCCACAACCCACAACCATAATTACTTTTTAATTATTTTGATTACGAATCCACCGCCTGAAGCGAGATGGATCTGAAAAAGATTACTGCGGTTTACAGCGTGAGTCCTTATCACATAGTCCTCTGCATCATGATTGGCATTGATGCCATCCTGCATGATTACGACCTCATAGTCGCCTTCCGGAAGGAAATCGAGATGGACGATGACGTCGCGTTCATCCCAGTTTGTCTGTCCTCCTACATACCAGTCACTGCCCTTCCGGCGTGCCGTGACGATGTATTCGCCTATCTTTCCCTGCAAGACCACGGTCTTGTCGAAGACTACAGGCAGCGAAGCGATGTATTCCGTGAACGGTCTGTCTGCCTCGTAATTGGTCGGCGCGTCAGCCAGCATGGTGAACGGACTGTCCTGCACGATGTAGCAGGCGGCCTGATGACAGCGTGTTCCCATTGAGACAGGCTTGGTATAGATGGCTTTCCAGTTGTCTTTCGTTCCGTTGCGCATGGCTCCCGGAGTGAAATCCACCTGTCCTGCCATCATTCTGATGAAAGGGAAAGTGACATCATAGAGAGGCATATCGTTCTTTGCCTCGGTCCATCTGCATTCCTCCATACCGAAGACGCTCTCATAATTGAGCACATTCGGATAGGTGCGGTTGAGTCCCACCGGCTTGTAGATGCCGTGGAGGTCGAGGATGAGATGATGCCTTGCAGTGCAGTCAGCCAGTCTTTCCACCATTTCCACGGCGGTCTGGTCATCACGGTCCATGAAGTCCACCTTGAATCCCTTTATGCCCATGTCGGCATAAGTTCGGCAGATGGTCTCCAGATTTTCATCCATCACATTGAATACAGACCACAGCACTATGCCTACGCCCTTGCTGTCGGCATATTCTATCAGTTCCGGCAGCCGGATATCATCTATCGGCTGGAGTATAGTGCCTGACTTGGAGTCATACCATCCCTCGTCGAGCACGATGTATTCCAGTCCGTGATTGTGGGCGAAGTCTATATAATAACGGTAAGTTTCGTAATTTATTCCAGCCTTGAAGTCCACACCCTTCAGGTTCCAGTCGTTCCACCAGTCCCATGCCACCTTGCCAGGCTTTATCCAGGAAGTGTCCTCTACCCTGCTTGGCTCGGCGAGAGCATAGACGAGATTGCACGTCGGCATCTGCGTATCGCTCTGCGTAATGGCGAAGATACGCCACGGATATGATCGTTTTCCCGTGCTTGTGGCGATGTAATCACAGGCACTTTTCACGTAGCTCATGTGTCTCCAGGAATAATAAGCCATCTCTTTCGGATAAGGAGCGAAGGCTGCTCTCAGTATTCCGGCGGCGTTGTCTTCCTCCGACCCGTTTGCTTTCAGCCACATCCCGGGATAATTCTTCAGGTCGCTTTCCATGATTGTCACCTTCGCCTTGCCGCAATCCACGGTGGCAGGGAGAAATGCCGGCAGCGTCTTTGCCGTGTCGAGGGTGGTCTTGTCGTAGATATTCTGGAAAGCCATCGCGTAAGGCTTCTCGGGAGTAGTGGTGTAAGGCAGCCATGCTGTCTTGTCTTTACCGAACCGATAGGCGGCTGTCTCATTGAGGATGACGGTCTTTCCCTTGCGATATGTGTAGAATCGGTAAGCCACTCCTTCGTCATAGGCTCTCAGGATTATGCCGAAACCATTCCCGAACTTGAGGTTCATCTCCTGACAACTGGCTTCAAAACTCTGCTGGCGATGGAATGGCGCGGTGATGGTTTCCTTATGGCCGGACAATCTCTTGGCTGTCACTCTCGGATTCCGCCCTATGTCCGTGCCATCTTCGAGCGTCATGCCTATTGATGATTTAGGCATTATTTCCTCGCCGGCACGGTTCAGTCGCAGTGAGAGGTGGTCATCAGTATTGATTTCAGCCACTATCATTCCGTCAGGCGACTTCACCTGATAGCTGTCTGCTGATGCCGTTGCCCCTATATATAATAAGGTGGTGATGAGAAAGAGATTTTTTAACATAACTGATTTAGGTTGGTTCGGCTCCCTCATTGCTCCTTCTTGCTTCAAAGGAGACAGCAGGAATGCCGCTTTTTCATTTTTGGAGCAAATTTACTAATACTATTATATAAATGATGGAAATATAGTCCAAAAGAATGAAAATATCGTTCTGAAACCATGTCATTACACGATTACAACACCTTTGTGGACGATTATTTTAGCAAATGTGCCGTTTTTTTACTTATTTTGCAAACTATAGGAACGAAAGTGTATCTTTTTTCTAAATCCAATCAGATTTCAAACCCAAAACCCAAAACCAACAACCGACAACCCAAAACCAACTAATATATGACTTCAAAAACAATAGCAATAATAATAGGAGTCGCATCCATGCCAGCCATGACGACAGCCGCACACTACCGCACCATCTCCAAGGTGGAGACAGTAGTGGTGGATTGTCCTGCCGGCACCGTGCCGCGACTGCCCAATCTCGTTTGGGTGACCTATTCTGACGGACATTCCGAGTATCGACAGGTGAGATGGAGCAATTCTCCCCTCGCCGATGAAGTGACGCAAGCCGACGGAAGCAAGCATCCTGCCGGAAGCAATTACGAAATCAGCGGCTTCATCATAGGCGATGAAACGACTGACAACGGTTTCCCGATAAAGGCCGAGATAAAGGTGGTATCACAGGATTACCTGACTCCACAGCAGGAAAGGGCACACACCTTCCCGCTCTCCGACGTGACCATCGACGGCGACAACCGACTCACACACAACCGTGACGAGGCGATAAGCGAGATATGTTCATGGGACGTGACGCAGCAACTGTACAACTACCGCGACACTTACGGACTCAGCACTGAAGGCTACACCAAGAGCGACGGATGGGATTCACCCGACACCAAGCTCAAAGGGCACGGTTCCGGCCACTATATGTCTGCCATTGCGCAGGCATACGCCGTGACAAACAATCCCGAACAGAAAGCCATACTGAGAAAGAACATCACAAGAATGGTCAACGAACTGAGGGAATGCCAGGAACTTACGTTCGTCTATAAGGATGACATGAAGCGTTACTGGGAAGCACGCGACTTCGCTCCGGAGGCTGAACTGAAGGACATGAAGGGCACATGGGCGGCTTTCGATGAATACAAGAAGCATCCGGAAATCTACGGCTACGGATACATCAACGCCATTCCGGCACAGCACTGCGCCCTTATTGAGATGTATCGCGCATACAACAACTCCGACTGGGTATGGGCTCCATACTACAGTGTGCACAAACAGTTGGCTGGTCTCATAGACATCGCCACCTATTTCGACGACAAGGAGATATGCGACAAGGCGATTCTCATAGCCAAGGACATGGGACTATGGGTCTGGAACCGAATGCATTACCGCACATACGTGAAGCAGGACGGCACGCAGGACGAACGCCGCGCAAAGCCGGGAAACCGCTATGAGATGTGGGATATGTATATCGCTGGCGAAGTGGGCGGCATGAGCGAGTCCCTCGCACGGCTCGCTGAGATGGTCAACGACCCGCAGGAGAAGGCTCGGCTGATAGAAGCGGCAAACTGCTTCGACGCTCCGAAATTCTTCGACCCGCTGAGCAAGAACATCGACGACATACGCACACGCCACGCCAACCAGCACATTCCGATGATTATTGGTGCGCTGAGAAGCTACAAGAGCAACCATAAGCCTTACTATTACAACCTCTCGCTCAACTTCTGGCAACTGATACAGGGCAGATATATGTACGCTATGGGCGGCGTGGGAAATGGAGAAATGTTCCGACAGCCATACACGCAGATTCTCAGCATGGCTACCAACGGACTGCAGGAAGGCGAGTCTGTGGCTTATCCTGACATCAATGAGACCTGCTGTGCCTATAATCTCCTGAAGCTCACGAAGGACCTCAACTGCTACGATCCTGACAATGCGCAGTATCTGGACTACATCGAACGCACGCTCTACAATCAGATTATCGGTTCGCTCAATCCGGATAAATACCAGACCTGCTACCAGTATGCCGTGGGACTGAATGCCACAAAGCCGTTCGGCAACGAGACTCCGCAGAGCAGCTGCTGTGGAGGAACGGGCTCGGAGAACCACACCAAATACCAGCAGTCGGCTTATTTTGCCAATGACGACACGCTATGGGTGGGACTCTATATGCCTACCACCCTCCACTGGAAGGCTAAAGGGCTCACCATCAGGCAGGAATGTCAATGGCCTGCCCAGCATTCCGTCATCAGGATAGCCGAGGGCGAAGGCAATTTCTGCATCAAGCTCCGCGTGCCTTACTGGGCTACTCAGGGTTTCTCCGTGAAGGTAAACGGCAAGGAAGTGGCAAAGCAATACAAGCCAAGCAGTTACATCCAGTTGGAACAAAACCACTGGAAAGCAGGCGACATGATAGAAATCGACATGCCTTTCAGCAAGCATATCGAATATGGCGCTGACAAACTGTCGAGCCGTGTGGCAAGCATGGACGGCACTCCGCTGAAGAGCGCATGGGTGGGAACGCTCATGTATGGCCCTCTGGTGATGGCAGGCACAGGCGCTGTGACGTGGAACCAGGCCACTCTGAACGTCGACTCAAAGCTCGACAAGGTGACCGTAGGACCGTCGGACGGCGTTACCACGGGTGCCGGAGCTAACCTCCTGACACTGAACATGGACGGAAAGGTGTTCCAACCGGACTATTACCGCAACGCCAACAGCACGCATTACTATCGCATCAACGTCACTGACGCAAAGGGCAGGAAGGCAAAGAAGAGCAAGGTGGACTTCACCGAACTGCGTTCGCTCCTGAATATCACCGTGGAGCGCAAGAGCGAGCAGGAGAAATGGAATGCCCTTGCGCAGAAAGTGCCTGAGTATGCTCCGTGGGCTCCGCACGGCTACAAGCGCATGATTGATGTGATGAATCAGGCGCAACAGCTCATCGCGAAGGGCGAGAAGAAGGCAAGCGAGGACGAGGTGGAGGGCACTACCGCCATCCTCAACCGTGCCATCAACACCATGCGCCCGGGAAACCTTGCCGAAATGGAAGATCTCCGCGAGCTTTCCGGTCTGCTTCGCCGCATCGGATGGCCGGATGAGAAGGCTGCAAGCGAGATACGCGAAGCCTTCGACTACGGCAGAATGGTGCAGAAATACGTCACTGACGGCAGTGGCACCCACGACATGATCAATGCTGCCGTGGATAAACTGAAGAAGGCTATGAAGCTGTAGGGGGTTATTGGTTGTCGGTTGTCGGTTGTTGGTTGTTGGTAAGTTACTACTATTCTACCGATAACCTACAACCAACGACC
>CAKQPF010000029.1 GCA_934256705.1 uncultured Prevotella sp. | reverse complement strand
TACGAAAAATCCGACAGCGTGAATCAGCGGTACCAAAACACCGCTACAGGCGGTACCAAATCGCCGATATTATCACTAAAATATCAATGGATAAAAATAATGGAAAAACAGGACAAAGAGGGCTATGAATATGTTTTCGCAAGGGGATAATTATGTTATTGCGGAGCGAAAGCTATGATATTGTAGGGTAAAAGCTATGGTATTAGGAGGTAAAAGCTATGATATTGCAGGGTAAAAGCTATGGTATTAGGATGTGAAAGCTATGACTTTTGGTACTGTCTTCCAGACAGCCGCCTGCTTATAGTTTGTAATCCCGAGACTTCGTCTCGGGTTACTCTCGCTACGCTCGGTACTGTCTTCCAGACAGATATTGTTGCTTTGTCGGCTCATTGCTGTGTTGGCAATTGCTTGTTGGCAGTATTGGCAATCAACCAAACAACAAAAACACAAGACAACAAGACAACAAAAATAATCATGAATCGCAGCCTTCTTATAAGATGGAGCTTTCATTGCTCAAGACCAAGCCCATCCATGCAGAGCGAAGTATTTCCATAATGGTGCCGCGTGTAAGGCCTGGATGATTTCTCCTGCTTCGAGGAGTTGCTTCACTTCTTCCGGGGTGAAGATATCCACATTGATATCCTCCGTTTCCTCCTGATGCTGCTCGCTGAGTTTTTCCACTCCTACGGCAAGGAAGGTATAACTGCGGTTGGTATGGTTAGTGGGATTAGGGGAAGTAGTCATGAACAGCGACCACTCACCACCTCCATAACCTGTCTCTTCGCTCAGTTCTCTTCTGGCAGCCTCCAAAGGAGTCTCACCTTCATCCACCACTCCTGCCACCAATTCGTAATGCGTTTCACCCAAAGCATGGCGATATTGGTCTTCCATCACGAAATGGCCGTCCTCGGTAATGGCAATGACATTGACCCAATCGGGAAACTCAAGGACAAACCATTCCGGCACGACAGCACCGGAAGGCAGCTGTACTTTCTCCTGACGGAGGTTCATCCAAGTGCCTTTGCTCAAGAGTTTCCTGCTCTCAAGGACTTTCCATTTCCTGTTTTCGAGTTTCTTTATCATTATTGAGGGGGTGTGGGTTGGTATCCAACGGTAAAAGACGTTGTTGGTTGTTGGTTTTCGGTTGTTGGTTTTCGGTATTATACTTGGATAAACTGGCAAGCCTGTCAGCATTCCAACCGACAACCAACAACCGACAACCGACAGAATTACAAATCAATCAGACAGGCGTCAAGCTCTGCTTTGATGGCTTTTCTGTCAAGATGCTGACCTATGAAGACGATTTTCTGCATACGGTCACCATATACCTGGTCCCAATCACGGAGGACATCAGGATTCTGCAGTACAAACTGATTGAACTCTTCCTCCGGCATCGTGGCATACCACTGTCCGGCATTTCGGAGACTTACCTGCTTGCCTGCCTGCTCGAATACATAGCAGATATGCGTCTCGTCAGCGAAATAGCACAATCCTTTCGCACGGATAATGTTCTTAGGCCAGCGACGCGCCACGAAATCATCGAAGAGATTGATGTTCATCGGACGGCGAGCCACATAGACGTAAGTGCCTATGCCATATTCTTCTGCCTCTCCTGTCTCCTCATTATGGTGACAATGTCCGCAGGTGCAGCCTTCCGGATGGTCATGATGATGGTGGTGGTGATGATCATGGTCATGGTCGCAGTCATCATGGTCACAGTGGTGGTGATGATCATGGTCGTGGTCTTCATCCTCATCATCATGGTGATGGTGGTGATGTTCGTGCTCATCCTCATCATGATGGTGGTGGTGGTGATGCTCATGCTCTTCATTATCATCCTCTATCTCGTCGAGATGCTTCTCCACTTCCTTCACCCATGTGGCGGAAGTGACGGTGGCATTGAAATCGAAAAGATTGGTATTGAGGAGCTTTGTCAGCTCTACATTGCCGTAATCACACTCTATTATCTCAGCTTTCGAATTGAGAGCGCGGATTATCTCACGCACACGTCCCAGTTCTTCCGGTGAAACCTCAGAGGCCTTATTGAGCAACACGATGTTACAGAACTCTATCTGCTGAATGACAAGGTTCTCGATATCATCCTCATCGAGATTCTTGTTGAGGAGATCCAGTCCACTTCCAAACTCATCACGCATACGGAGCGCATCGACTACGCTGACTATGCAGTCGAGACGTGCGATGCCATTCTCTGAATATTTCTCTTCCATCTGAGGTATGGAGCAGATGGTCTGGGCAATAGGTTGCGGTTCGCAGATGCCGCTTGCCTCAATGACGAGGTAATCAAACTTCTGCATCGCTGTGATTTCAGCTATCTGCTCTACGAGGTCCATCTTGAGAGTGCAACAGATGCATCCATTCTGCAATGCCACGAGCGAGTCATCCTTCTGATCCACTACTCCACCCTTCTGGATAAGATCAGCGTCAATGTTCACTTCACCGATGTCATTCACGATGACGGCAAACTTTATACCACGCTCATTTGACAGAATCCTGTTGAGCAAAGTAGTCTTTCCACTGCCTAAATAACCTGTAAGCAGAAGGACAGGAAGTTCATTTTTCATTATGTTGTGTGTTTAAAAGATTCTATAAATGCAGCCCTCCCCACCCCCTCCCTGGAGGGGCTTTTCTTTGGTTACGGATTGTCAGTTTGAATCAAGCAACCAGTACCTGACCTATCTTTCCCCCAAGGGGGACAGGAGGGGGGCTTTGGAGGTATTCTTACTTACTTTTTTCTCACCGGTTCACAAGAGAGACCGATGCCAAGTTTCTTGAATATCTTGCGATCCACCTCACTGAGCATAACGGTGGAGTGAACCTGACAGCCACGAAGAAGCGGCAACTGTTCGAGAGCCTTCTTGCAGTTTTCATCGGTATCACTGAGCACAGACAGCGCCACAAGCACCTCATCAGTATGCAGACGAGGGTTCTGACCGCCGAGATATTCTATCTTCGTCTTCTGTATAGGCTCAATCATGCTCTGCGGAATGAGTTTCATATCATGGTCAATGCCAGCGAGATACTTTGTGGCATTGAGCAGAAGGGCAGCAGAGCATCCGAGCAGTTCAGAGGAATTGGAGCAGATGATGGTGCCGTCGCTGAGCTCTATTGCGGCAGATGTGTGTCCGCTGTTGCGCTGTCTTTCCTTTGCGGCTACAGTGCAGCAACGTGTATCCGTCGTAATCTTTGCCTGATTGAAGAGGAACTGTATCTTCTGGATTTCAGCCTGATTGCTTGCACCATCCACCTGCTTGTTTGTAGCTTCGTAATAGCGGCGCACTATCTCCTCTTTCGATGCCTGGCAGCATACCTCGTCGTCAGAGATACAGAAGCCTACCATGTTGACTCCCATATCCGTAGGCGACTTATAAGGGTTCTCACCATAGATGCCTTCAAAGAGAGCATTGAGCACAGGGAATATCTCTATGTCGCGATTGTAATTGATTGCCACTTTGCCGTAAGCGTCAAAATGGAACGGGTCAATCATATTGACATCATTGAGGTCAGCAGTAGCAGCCTCATAAGCGATGTTTACAGGATGCTTCAGAGGGAGATTCCATACCGGGAAGGTCTCGAACTTGGCATAGCCGGCACGCACTCCGCGCTTGTTCTCATTGTACAACTGTGAAAGGCAGACAGCCATCTTGCCCGATCCCGGACCAGGAGCCGTGACAATGACGAGAGGACGCTCGGTCACCACGAAGTCATTCTTGCCGAAGCCTTCATCAGAAGCGATGAATTTCACGTTATGCGGGTATCCGTCAATGAGATAATGCTTATAGGATTTGATGCCCATATTGCTCAGACGCTTGCAGTAAGCATCAGCGGAAGGCTGTCCATTATAGTGAGTAATCACCACGGAACCTACATAGAAGCCACGATGCTGGAACTCATTACGAAGACGCAGCACGTCCTCATCGTATGTGATGCCGAGGTCAGCGCGCACCTTGTTGCGCTCAATGTCATCGGCACTGATCACTATGACTATCTCCGTGCTGTCCGCAAGCTGGGAGAACATACGCAGTTTTGAGTCAGGCTGAAAGCCAGGAAGCACACGGCTCGCATGATGGTCATCGAAGAGTTTGCCCCCAAGTTCAAGGTAGAGTTTGCCATCAAACTGTGCTATTCTCTCCTTGATATGCTCTGACTGAATACGGCAGTATTTATCATTATCAAATCCTATTCTCATTGTTTTATGTCGTTATTTTGTAAAATATTCGGCAAAAGTACAAAAAATTCATGTAATTTCATTAACTTTGCAGAAAAATTTTCATTGATGGTCGGTGGTTTTGATAGTTTCTTGCCATGGAAAGATGGCAATACAACTGAACTATGACCGCCAGACCACAGAACAACTAAACAATAAGAAATGGCAACAGCAGACGACAAGAAAATCATTTTCTCCATGGTGGGCGTGTCAAAGACCATCCCACAGAACCAGAAGCAGGTGCTGAAGAACATCTACCTCAGTTTCTTCTATGGCGCGAAAATCGGCATCATCGGTCTCAATGGTGCAGGTAAGTCAACTCTCATGAAGATTATCGCCGGCATAGATGACAAATATCAGGGCGAGGTGGTATGGAGCCCTGGCTATACAGTGGGCTATCTGGAGCAGGATCCTAAGCTCGATCCAGACAAGACAGTGAAAGAAAACGTGATGGAAGGTGTGCAGCACATCTATGACGCCATCAACGAATACAATGAAATCAACGAGAAATTCGGTCTCCCTGAATACTACGAGGACCCGGACAAGATGGACAAGCTGTTCCAGCGTCAGGGCGAAGTGCAGGACATCATCGACTCTACAGATGCCTGGAACATAGACTCCAAGCTGGACCGCGCCATGGATGCGCTCCATTGTCCTCCGGGCGACTGGAAGGTAGATACCCTTTCGGGCGGTGAACGCCGTCGTGTGGCGCTCTGCCGTCTGCTCCTCCAGAAGCCTGACGTGCTCCTTCTCGACGAGCCTACCAACCATCTGGACGCTGAGTCCATCGACTGGCTCGAACAGCATCTGCAGCAATATGAAGGCACTGTCATCGCTGTCACCCACGACCGTTACTTCCTCGATGACGTAAGTGAATGGATTCTGGAGCTCGACCGTGGCGAAGGAATCCCCTGGAAGGGCAACTACTCCTCATGGCTTGAGCAGAAGACCAAGCGAATGGAGCAGGAAGAGAAGGTGGCAAGCAAGCGCCGCAAGACCTTGGAGCGTGAGCTTGAGTGGGTACGCATGGCTCCGAAAGCACGTCAGGCGAAGGGTAAAGCACGTCTTAACGCCTACGATGCAATGCTCAACCAGGAGCAGAAAGAGCGTGAAGAGAAACTGGAAATCTTCATTCCTAATGGTCCACGCTTGGGCAATAAGGTGCTTGAAGCTCATGACGTCTGCAAATCATTCGGCGACAAAGTGCTCTTCAAGAATCTCAACTTCATGCTTCCTCCTAACGGCATAGTAGGTATTATCGGTCCTAACGGTGCTGGAAAGACTACCCTCTTCCGCATTATCATGGGACTGGAGACTGCTGACTCTGGCACATTCGAGCGCGGTGAGACCGTGAAGATGGCGTATGTGGACCAGCAGCATAAGGATATCCAGGCAGACAAGAGCGTATATGACGTGGTAAGCGGTGGCAACGAACTCATCCGTATGGGTGGCCGTGACGTCAATGTGCGTGCTTATCTCTCCCGTTTCAATTTCTCCGGTGCTGACCAGGAGAAGAAATGCGGTGTGCTCTCCGGCGGTGAAAGAAACCGTCTGCACCTCGCTATAGCACTGAAGGAAGAGGGCAACGTGCTCCTTCTCGACGAGCCTACCAATGACATCGACGTGAACACCCTACGTGCCCTTGAGGAAGGTCTGGAGCAGTTTGCAGGTTGCGCCGTAGTAATCAGCCACGACCGCTGGTTCCTCGACCGTATCTGTACTCATATTCTTGCATTCGAAGGCGATGGTAATGTATTCTTCTTTGAAGGCTCATACACTGATTATGAGATAAATAAGGCTATGCGTCTCGGCACAGACGAAATCAAGCGTCCTCGCTATCGCAAGCTCATGACTGATTAAAAGATACCACAGCCAAGCCCTCTCTTATCCCTCTCACAGGCGAAGTCCGGTTACTGACTGCCGATATATATATCAAGTCAAATCTATCCGGTCTCCCTATACGGGTGGTAAGAGGGGGCTTTCGTTTACTCAAAAAAAACAAACATAAACATGCTCCAACTAAAAGAAAACCAAGGCATTCCACGAAGTATGCTACTGATGATGTCAGTGATAGCAGGACTGACTGTGGCAAACTGTTATTACAACCAGCCCCTTCTGGAACTGATACGTCACGACCTAAACATCAGTGAAGGTACTGCAAATTTGATTACAGTGCTGACGCAAGTGGGATATGCTATAGGTCTATGCTTCATCATCCCGATGGGCGATCTCTTCTCCCGTCGCAGAATAGTGGCTGTCAGCATGACGATGTCTGCCATCATGGCTACCGTAATGGCATTCGCCACAAACGTATGGATGGTATGGGGCGCCTCGTTAGTGATAGGTGCAAGCTCTGTAATACCTCAGATATTCATCCCTATAGCAGGACAATTTTCTGCTCCGGAAAACAAAAGTCGCAACATGGGCATCGTCCTCTCCGGACTCCTCACCGGCATTCTGGCTTCGCGAGTGGTCAGCGGACTGGTAGGCGACTGGCTCGGCTGGCGTGCAATGTTCATTATTGCCGCTGCTGTCATGGTGGTTTGTCTGGCAGTAATACTATGTATGTTGCCTGACATGAAGCGTAATTTCAGCGGTTCTTACGCCAGTCTGATGCACTCTGTCTGGCATATTGTGGCGACGCAAGGCAGGATTCGCCTCTACTCCATCCGTGCAGCGTTCGGTTTCGGCTCTATGCTTGCCATCTGGTCGTGCATGGCATTCCATCTTGCCCAACCGCCATTTCTTGCAGGTAGCGACATGGTAGGAATGCTTGGTATGTGCGGTATAGCCGGTGCATTGGTGGCAAGTGGTCTTGGCAAGTATGTACCAAGAATTGGAATAAGTAGATTTAGCCTGACAGGAGCCGCCATCCAACTGGCTTCCTGGGCAACAGCATGGATATGGAGTGGCAGTTATATCGGACTTATCGTGGCTGTGATACTGGTGGATATAGGCTTACAGTGTCAGCAACTGAGCAATCAGAGTGGCTGTATTCAAGCCATGCCACAAGCCGCTAATCGCGTGAACACCATCTTTATGACCACCTATTTCATCGGAGGCTCCGTCGGAACATTCTGTGCCGGCATCGGATGGGCGCACTTCGGATGGGCAGGTGTCTGCATGACAGGCATCATCTTTGCCCTTATTTCCTTTGTCATCTCGCTTTGCGAACGAAGGGAAGAATGTTAAAAATGACGGTAATCTTATAATAATTTCGCCATAACCTATCATAAAATAAAGAAAAAGTTGTAACTTTGCATACAGAATTAAACATTACATTATATGGCAAAGTCAACCATGGGCACAAGATTGCCAAGAAAACTTGAAGAGAAAATGAAGATTGTCGGTGAGCAGATCAAGCTTGCCCGACTTCGACGTAATCTGAGTGTAGCTCAAGTGGCAGAACGTGCCACTTGCTCTCCACTCACCGTTGCTCGTATAGAGAAAGGCACTCCTACTGTGGCCATCGGCATCTACCTGCGTGTCCTGTATGCTCTTCAGCTTGAAGACGACATTCTTCTTATTGCCCAGCAGGACGCACTCGGCAGACAGTTGCAGGATATTGCTCTAACGAATCGTAAGCGTGCATCAAAAAAAGTATAAGGTATGAAGAAACTATATGTATATGCCGATTTTGATTGGCTTCAAGAACCACTTCTTGTTGGCGAATTAAGCTACGAATCGCTACGTGGCAATGATTCATATGGCTTCAAGTATGATAAAGACTGGCTTCGCAAGTATGGTAGTCTTTTTCTTTCTGACGACCTCAACAACTATCCAGGTCTGCAATATACAAAACCTGATAGAGACATCTTCGGTTGCTTTGCCGATGCTTTGCCTGACAGATGGGGACGAACTCTGTTGAACAGGCGTGAACAGATAAATGCTACAGAAGAGAAGCGTCCCATAAAGCATCTCAGTTCATTTGACTATCTTATAGGCATTGATGATTATAGCCGTATGGGAGGTTTCCGTTTCAAGGAATCACCGGACGGACCATTTATCTATACGGAAAACACTCTATCCATTCCTCCATTGACAAGCATACGTGAGCTTGTGTTCGCCAGTCATGAGATTGAGAAAAGCGAAGAAAAGAATCTGCTGCCTGAAAAGAAATGGATTCAGCAGTTGGTTATTCCTGGCACCTCGCTTGGAGGTGCCCGTCCAAAAGCAGGAGTCGTGGATGAAAACGGTGTGCTGTATGTGGCAAAATTTCCTTCAAGAAAGGATGATTATGATGTGGCATTGTGGGAACATCTTTGCCATCTACTTGCAAGCAAAGCCTGTATAAATGCTGCAGAGACAGCAGTAATCCGTGCTGGCGAAAGATACCACACCTTATTATCCAAACGCTTCGACCGTACGCATGACAAAAAGCGAATACACTTCGCATCAGCAATGACTTTGTTAGGATTGACAGATGGGTGCAATGCTGATACTGGCAATGGTTATCTTGATATTGTTGACTTCATCATCCGGAATTGCTGTGATGTTGATGTCAACCTGAGAGAACTCTATCGTCGTGTCGCCTTCTATATTTGTGTAGGGAATAGTGATGACCACTTTCGTAATCATGGATTCCTACTTACACCTCGTGGTTGGACTTTATCACCAGCATACGACATAAACCCGACCAACAATGAATACCAGAGTATTCTCATCACTGCATCATCGAACAATGCCGACCTTGAGATTTTGCTTGATGCTTCAGAATACTATATGATTCAAAGAAAGGAGGCTGAGCGCATCATTCTGGAGGTTGTCAGGAGCATAAGTGAATGGAAAAACATCGCCGCAAGACTTGGAATTGCCAAGCGTGAGTATGCTTTGTTTGAAAAGAGACTTTCAAATCAAAGAAATAACTAACAATACACATATGGGGTGACAGAAGGATTGCTGTCAAATATGGATAGAATTGCCGAGAAAATCCCGAAACATAATGGCAAAACCTAACATATTGGTTTACAAAGGCTTACACATCAGCAAGTAAAAGCATAGATATTAAGAGGCAAAAGCATAGATATTACAAGGTAAAAGCATAGATATTAGGAGGTAATATCTATGCTTTTACAATTCAATGTCTATGCTTATGTTTTTTTTCACTTCTTGCCCTTCGCCTTTTTCAGCCTGAGAACGGTGAAGGAATAAGCTGGAATTTCGAGCGAGAGATCAGCGGAGATGGTGAAAGGAGTTGTCTCACATTTCTCCCATTTCTTGTGCTTGTCAGGGTCAGCGGACTGCGCCATCAGCGTGTGTTCCGCCACTTTGCTGTAGCCATTCATCCTATCTCCCAACGGGATGCTTACCGTAGAAGCTTTAGGCAAGAGACTTACCACCTTGATGATAAGGTCGCCTGTAGCTTCATCCACCACGACAGAGTGGTCGATTCGCTCTTTCACGTCATTGCCGCCATTGACATCAAGACTGGAATATACATAACAGTTGCCGGCATTATGTCCGAAAGCACGCTGCACGTAGTAATTGGCAGTAGGCAGAACGGACGTATTATTGAAATAGATGAGGTCAGGGTTCCAGTTGGTGTGTCCCTCTTTTGCAAGCAGCGGAGCATAGGAAGTCATCGTCACCACGTCGGCATTACGCTCCACATTGGTGAGATAAGCCGCTTCCACGAGGGCATTAGTCACCTTATTGCCTTTTGAAGCCCATTCTCCGAGATACACTTTCGTGCCGTTGCGGTCGTATGTGTCATAGAAATCACGATGATGGAAATACCATCCTGGAGAGTTGTAGTAGTGCTCATCCACTATTTCTATATTGTGCTTCTTTGCCTCTTTCCATCCATACTCATAGTCGCTACCTTCCCAGAACGGACCTACCGTGCCGATGACTGTAATCTCCGGATGCGCTTTCTTGACACCTTCGATAAGGAAATGGTAACGCTCAAGGAACACATCGCTGATAAGGTCTTCATTACCAATGCCGAGATACTTCATATTGAATGGCTTCGGGTGTCCTGCCTTTGCTCTGAGACGTGCGAGAGCTGATGTCTTCGGGTCTCCGTTGGCCCACTCTATGAGGTCGAGCAGTTCCTGTAGATAGCTCTCCATGGTGAGAGGCTTGCCATTATATATATAAGGTGAAGGCTTTCCGTTGAGGTCTTTCTCGAAAGGAATGCCGCCTTGCTGTCCGGCACCGCCACGATAGGAGTTCTGGCAAGGCACTCCTGCTGCGAGGACAGGCAGTGGTTCTGCTCCAATATCCTCACAAAACTGGAAATATTCATAGAATCCGAGTCCACGGGTCTGGTGATAGTTCCAGATATTCATGTCGGGCTGGCGCTCCCATAGTTCACCGATAGTAGCCTGCCAGTGATAGATATTGTTGATGCCTTGTCCGTGAGTGGCGCATCCTCCCGGGAAGCGCACGAAGCGAGGCTTCAGGTCAGCCACCACTTCAGCAAGGTCCTTGCGCAGTCCGTTCTGTCGTCCGCGGAATGTGGAGCGTGGGAATAGGGAGACGAAATCCATGTCGATACTGCCCTTCTGCATAGGTTCGATGACGAGTGAAGCCTTCTCCGCCGACGTGGCAGGAGTGACTACGGCCTTGCTTCTCTGCCATTTCGTGCCGCCAGCCTTGAAAACAGTGGAAGCCAGAGTGTTGCCTTTTTCATCCACGAGAGACACTTTCACCTTGCCCTGTCCTCTCGTAAAGAGTGAGAGGTCATATTTCTCACCCTTCTTCAGCACGATTCCATCCCAGCCTTCATTGATGAGCTTAGCTCCTGGAACTGACGTGGAGAGGACTGAATAATGCGGATTGTTACGGTGGATAGGGTCGGACGTGGCAATGGTCCATTCGGTTCCGTTGCCTTCAAGTCGCCAAGCCGTGTTCGGATTCCATCCCTTGTGGTCGGACGGAGAATATTCGAAGTCGCGATTCTGTATCAATTCCGTATAAAGACCACCGTCTGCCGCATAACTGATATCCTCGAAGAATATTCCCATAAGATTGGTGGAGATGCTCTTCTGATTGTCCCAATCTATTGTGAGAGTGGCTTTTATATCGTCCTTTGACTTGGCTATACCGCTGCCTTTGGCTATGAAATTATCCCTGTCCCACATGGCATTGCGGTCAGCGCGCATCTTCTTCTGGAATAGATTTTCGAGGGCAGAATACGGAATGCGGATGACATTTCTGCTGGATGCCTCCTTCTGTTGCTGCTTCAAGGTCTCGAATTTTCCGCTATCCACGTATGGATAGTCCTGCGGTTTCCAGAGTGCGAGATTGTCGGACGATGTCTTGGCAATCTGCGGATTCTTGAGATTAGGGATGAATGTGGCATGAAACATCTTGCCATCATAGCTCAGCACAGGATAATGGAGTTTCTTTTCTGATCCCCATGCGCCATAGTCGCTCTCAAAGAGATTGCAGGAGACATGCTTCCAGTGCTTTCCATCCACGGAATAAGCGATCTGAAAATCGCGCACACCATTGTTCACGTCCGGCTTGATATAGACGGAATCCGGATGGTTTGCCCATGCGGACATCGCCATTGCGCCGAGAAAGGCTGTAAGAATTGATTTTTTCTTCATGTAAATGAGGTTAGTACTGATATTTATTATTAGTAGTTTTACACACAAACGCCAAAGCATGACATCAGTATATGAGACTGATATCATGACAGGCTTATTGCTTTCGGGTACAAATTTACATATTATTTTTGTAAAAAGTACACTAATAACCGGAAAAAAGTTCTTTCCCCTTGATTTTTAATGGAAAAAGATGAAAAATCAGAATGAGAAGAGCAATGGCAGGATGATAGTCATTACAAGACCGATGATGACCTGCAACGGCAGTCCCACCTTGATGTAATCCATGAAAGTGTAGCGTCCCGCCTTCATCACCAATGCATTAGGCGGTGTAGAGAAAGGCGATGCGAAGCACATGCTGGCGCCTAAAGTGACAGCAAACATGAAAGAATAAGGGCTTACTCCTGTCTGCTGAGCAGCAGATAGGGCGATAGGAGCCATAAGGACTGCTGTGGCGGTGTTGCTGATAAACATTGTCATCAGTGAGGTGGTGAAGTAAATGCCACAGAGCAACGCGTAAGGACCTATCGCTCCGAGACTGCTTACCAGCGTTTCGGAGACGATTTGCGATACGCCAGTCTTCCCCAAAGCCGTGGACATAGGCATCATGGCAGCGATGAGGACTATGCTCTCCCAGTTGATGGTCTTGTATGCCGCATCGACACTGCGGAAGCATCCTGCAAAGACAGTAAGCAAGGCAGCGATGATGACGGCTGTCACTGGCGCTACAGGAATGAAGTCGAACACCATCAGCGCTATCATCACTATCATTATGGCAGCGGCAACAGGTGCCTTATAGTCAAGGGAAACCCTCTCCATGAGCATGTCCGGACGACCTAATACCACCCAGTTCTCATTCTCATGGTTCATCTGCATTATCTTGTCCCACTCGCCCTGCACGAGCAATATGTCGCCATTCTGCAGACGGTGGTCACAGAGTTCCTCCTTGATGTACTTCTCATTTCTGCGTATGCTGAGGATATTGACGGAATAATCTTCACGAAGGCGTGAGCTCCTGATGCGGGATCCTATGAGGTGGGATGTAGGGAGCACCACTATTTCGGATATTCCGATGTCATAGAAATCCAGACCTTCCGCTTTCATCCTCATGAGATGATAGTCGGCGGCAAAGCGTTCCATCGCCTCTTTGTCTCCATAGAAATAGAGGATGTCATCCTGGCTGATGACAGTATCAGCCCACACCATATTCTGACGTATGTCCTTTCCGAGGGCTTTCCTGGTCTCATTGCGTATTTCGAGGATGGTCAGTCCGTATCTGTTCTGCAGATCCAGGTCCTGCACCTTCTTGCCTGCCAGTCCTCCTTTCTGACTGCCTACGCTGTACTTATACAGATTCTCATGCAGATGGTATTGCTCCGCAAGGTCATCCACGCTCTTTCCCTGGTCCGCATTCTGCTGTTTGTCATTCTTCTTGACAAGCAGCAGACTCATCGGCAGCAGCACTGCCAGGCCTACGGCTATGACTGTCAGACCGACAGGAAGGAAAGTGAAGAATCCCAGAGGTGCGAAACCATGCTCTTCGAGGGTCTCGCTGATGACAAGGTTTGGTGGAGTACCTATCAGCGTCAGCATTCCTCCAAGGCTTCCGGCGAATGCCACAGGCATCAGAAGACGCGAAGAGCGTATGCCAGACCCCACCGCCATGCTCATGATGATCGGCATCATGATGGCCACAGTGCCCGTATTGCTGACGAAAGCGCCCATGAATGACGTCGCCAGCATGACGAGGATGAATGCTCTCACCTCATTTCCTTTTGCCATTCGGGATATGCTATTGCCTGCCGATTGTGCCAATCCTGTCTGCAGGATAGCACCTCCCACGACAAAGAGTCCTACCATCATCACGACAATGGGAGACGAGAAGCCACTCAGAGCCTCACTTGTGGTGAGGACTCCGGTAGCGGTAAGTATCATTAGCGCTGACAATGCCACTATGTCACCTCTTACTCTTCCCCAGATAAACATGGCTATAGTCACTATCAATACGGTTATGGTTATGGTCATTTTATTATTATGGTTATGGGTTGTGGGTTGTTGGTTGTGGGTTATTGGGATTGCCCGGTAACGCGGGCAACACAGTGGCTGGCTGGTGCCGTCGGGCTGTGGGTCGGAATACGCCAAGGACGGTGGCTGACACCGTTGGGGACTGGGAGCGGAATATGGCTGATACGGTGGTTGGTGGGCGTTGGTCTGTGGCTTGCAGAGGTGCTACTACAGGCAAGCGTCTTAAAACAGCGATGCTATGGCAGCGGCGCTATCGCCTTCATACACCTTCAGCTCGGAGACAGGCTTGAAACTGAAGTCGGAGAAGCGCTGAAGCTGGAGGGCAGCAAACTTGTGATCCTCGCTGAGACACATCTCCAGCATATACTGTCCGATGGCAGACTCGGTGAAACGCTCCGTCTTGGCAGAGTCGATTTCAGAAACCGGACGGGTAAGAATCTTGACGATTCTCTCTCCGTCAGCCGGGCTGTATTCCTTTATATATGATTTCACCTTGCTGGATGTAGGGTTATAGACTACCTTTGATCCGAAACCAAGAAATCCTTTCTTTACTGTGATACGATTGTCGGCAGAGAGTGGCTCTGCTATGTGCAATGAATTGAAATTTGCCATTGTTGTATTATTGTTTTTTTATTCCTCCTTATTGTAAGACAGGAGGTTATCATTAGATTGTGAATTGGATAATCTTCCCTTGCGGCATTGATGAATGTCACCTTAACGGGATAGGATAAGAGGGCAGACAGGAAGTCATTCTGACATCATTACCGTCTGCTCATAAAAAAAACAAATAATACGCTAACACAATAGCCGCCTCAGTGTGAACACATAATATTCACACGAAGGCTCAGGCATCAGACGGGAAACGCGGACATGGTTTCTCTGACGATGATGATGCTGTATGGGGTCTTTGAAGTTAAACAGAATAAACTTGTGTACGTGTCTGCTATCTTGCTTTGCAAAACAGTTTACAGGAACAGTGCGGCTTGGGCGCGAACTGCATACACGATAGTTTTGCGATGAATCATGGATGACAGCCTGCTCCTTCTGGTTCGGGTCTGACACTACAGCGCATACTCTGCCATTGCTGTCAATATCCATATTGGCAGCATTCATCGTGACGGTACCCTTGAGCACCATCACAAGTGTCAATAATATAAGTTTCACCCAACGATTCATCATTGCAAAGATACAAAAAATATAGATGTCAAGCCACAAGTTCAGGGATATTCATCCCGACTTTTCTCATTTTTTAGCATTTTTCAAGCCTGAAAGCCCTTATTTTAATATTTTTTACGTCTATTCCTTCTCTTAATGCTACAAAAAAAAACAAAACAGGGCGTTTGCAATTCCATTACTCCGCCGTGTTTTTTTGAAACAGCCTATGAAGAACGCCACCCAAAAACAAACATTTTTTGAAAAATGTAATACATATTTCAAAAATTATTATTACCTTTGCACCCAAAACAAGTAGATATGGGAAAAGAAACGAAAGGTAAGCACGGTGGCACACGCCCCGGTTCGGGAAGACCACGCAGGACCGAAGAGACCCGGACCTACACTTTCCGCGCTTCCGGCGAGATGGTCAAGCACCTCGACATGCAGGAGCAGAAGTCGGAATACATCAAGATGTGCATTGCAAAGGAAATGAATACTACAGAGCCGGACTTCTCCCTGCTGGGCGAAGCCTATCCCGCCACACGAGTGAAGGAAGCCAACCTGCGCTTCTTCGACATCGGCATAGTGGCAGGTTTCCCCATTCCCCTCGACAATGACGAGCGGTCGCAGGATATAGAATTGCTGCAGATGCTATGCCCCAATCCGGAAGCGTCATACCTTATCCGAGTGGCAGGCAACTCGATGATTGACGCAGACATACACGATGGCGACATAGTCATAGTGGACAAGAGCAACCGCAATCCGTCTCCCAGAGAGGTTGCCGTATGCGAGCTCAACGGTGAATACACCCTGAAGCATTTCGAGATACGTGAAGGTAGAGGATGGCTCATACCTGCCAATCCCGATTTCCCTAAGATAGAAATTACTGAAGACGACGCTTTCCGGGTTTGGGGAACCGTCACCTATGTGATACATAAACCTGTCAAATGAAGAATGAAGAATGAAGAATGGAAGTCAGTCTTACTTCTCATGAAATCTCAACGAGGAAACTCAAGCCGAAGAACGTAATCCGGATTCTTCATTCTTCACTCTTCATTCTTCATTTAAAACCAATGTACGCCCTAATAGACTGCAACTCATTCTTCTGCTCCGTGGAAAAAGTGTTTCATCCCGGACTCGAAGGCAAGCCCGTCGTTGTGCTCTCCAGCAATGACGGCTGCATCGTCGCGCTCACTCCCGAAGCAAAGAGGATAGGACTCCACCGTGGTGACCCCATCTTCAAGGTGGAAGGCATCGTGAAACACTACGACGTGCAGGTATTCTCCACCAATATGCAGCTCTATGCCGCCATGAGCAAGAGAGTCACCAGCATACTGCGCAAGTCCATACACCACGTGGAGAACTACTCCATTGACGAGAGTTTCTGCGATCTCAATGGCTATGAGAAGCATTTCGACCTCGTCGGGATGATGAAGGAAGTGAGGGAGCGGATACTTCTCTGGACCGATATACCGGTAAGCATCGGCATTGCCCCATCAAAGACATTGGCGAAAATAGGCTCAAAGTTTGCAAAGCAATACAAAGGCTATGGCGGCGTCTGCATTATCGACACTGAGGAGAAGCGTCGCAAAGCCCTCGAAATATTCGATCTTGCTGATGTCTGGGGCATTGGGCGTCGCACATTCGAGACCCTCAATTACTATGGCATCACCACCCCACTCGACTTTGCCGACAAGAGCGACTCATGGGCAAGGAGCCATTTCAGTAAACCTGGTTACCAGACATGGCTGGAACTCAACGGCATTCCATGTATAGACACCACTGAGATAAAGCGCAACCAGAACATCTGCACCAGCCATAGCTTCGGACAGATGGTCAGCGACCTGCAGTCTCTGAAGGCCGCAGTGGCATCATTTGCCGGCAGTTGCGCCAACAAGCTCCGCGGACAGGGCAGCGTATGCAGGAAGGTAACAGCCTTCATAGGCAGCAACCGCTTTCGTGAGGACCTGATGCAATACGGCAATGCCGCCACAATTTCCTTCACCACAGCGACCTCCGACACCATCGCCATCACCCGAGCCGCCCTGCAAAGCCTCGAAAGCATCTACATTCCGGGAGTCATGTATAAGCGTGCGGGAGTCATCATCGGCGACATATATCCCGAAAGCCCCATCCAGCTCGACCTCTTCGACACGACACCGAAGCGCAAGGAGCGTAATGCGCTGATGAAAATCATAGACAATATCAACCACCGACACGGCGTAAAGAGCATCCATCTGGCAGTGGAAGGTCAGGAAAAGCAGCCTTGGCACGTCAAAAGCGAGCATCGAAGTCCAAACTTCCTCACTGACATAAATGACATATTGTGCATCAAAATATAGGAAAACCGACGCTAAGTGACGACATGATACGATTTGAGTGAAAACCATTTCATGTCAACAATATAGGACTCAATTCATGCCAATTTATGCTTTCAGCGTCACAAAACCATAGAAAAAAGGGGAAATATTTGGAAATAAAAGAAAAAAGCACTAATTTTGAACGCTTAAACTGATTTTCTTGCATAGCAAGACATATATAAACAAGATAACTACAATGCTTTTCGGTTTTCAGGAGTAAAGAAAAATCAAACGACGACCGAGCACAATTTCAACCAACAAAAAAAATACCCAACAACACCAATATGACAATACGTTCTACATATCAGGTATGCAGAAATCTCATCGCAGTCATGGCTATATTATTAGCAAGCATTCAGACTGCATTGGCACAAGACTTAACAGCCAAAGACATCATAGAGACATTGGATTTAGACAAGGAAGAGGTGTCTTATTCATTGCCTTCGGGAAGCACCACCGAAGGCAGCAACTGCAAATGGACGATTGACGGAAAAGAGACCAATGCGAGCGATGGCGGCAAGACCATCACTCTGAAGCTATGCAATCATGTCCGCAAGGCTGTGGTCACCATCGAGTCTTCCGGAAACACCCGGACTGTGGAATTTGACATCAATCCCAAGACTTACGGTGAAGACTATGACGGCAAGCACTTCTATGCCGACAGTTTCCATCCTTACGATGACGGCACGCAGGGCGACGGCACCAAGGAGAAGCCTTTCCTCATCAGCAACGATAAGGAACTGGCTCTGCTGGCCCGCAACGTCACCAGCGGCACGCTGTATTCCGGAAAGCACTTCCGACTGACATCCGACATCGACCTCAGTAAAGGACTCTGGATGCCTATTGGCAAATGGAATCCGGAGAAGGCTTATTTCTTTGCCGGCAAGTTTGATGGTGACGGACACGCCATCAGAAATATGCATATATGCTGGACCAACGCTAACGGCAAGGAGGCTTCATGGGGACTCTTCTCCCGTCTCAACGGCACTGCGGCAAACGAGGCAGGCTTTGCTTCTGTCTCAAATCTTGTCATCGACAATGCCACTGTAGAGAAGACGAAGGATTACAAGCCTGTAGGTAGTGGCACTGTAAAACTCGGCATCCTTGCCGCTGACCTTACAAAGAATGCCGAAATCAGCAATATCATCATACGCAATTCACGAATCACTGACAATGAAGAGGCATACACTGCAAGTGGCACCTATAGAATAGGCGGCATTGTGGGCTATATCGGCGGCGGAGTATTCAGGATATACAATATCTCTTCCGACACGGAGATAAACATGCTCTCAAAAGCCACTGTAAAGACAGTAACCATCTCCGGCGGTATCGGTTGCGCCACCACCTTTACCACGAATAACAGTTACAACATCTGTCCTACAAACATTTATGTCCATGGTCCAAAGCCTATATCCAACAGCAATAGCACCATCGGCAGCGTAATAACATTCTACGGTCCTTCCTATCAGAACAGTTTTCCTGCAGAAGCAAAGAAAACATTATACTATACCTCTGCCAACAAAGTAACTGGCAAAAACAACGACGGAACAGAAAAGGAGGTCGCAAGTTTCGGAAAAGAATTCATAGACATTTGCAATCAGTATATCAATGACAAGGGCCTTGACAACAAGACCTTGGCTTTCAACACCGGAACGAAATCCTTCTCATTCAACACCGCCAAACTGATGCTGGAGCGTGACAAGAGAGATACCTTGACAGTGTATTCCGCTGACGGCAAACCTTCAAGCGAGAAATATCTCTGGTATGTCTCTGACGGCAATTCAAGCGCAAGTCTGCTCAGCGAGACTGAAAGCTCTTCATACATTCTGCCACGCAAGGACTACGACCAATACGTCTATGCCATCCTGCCAGACGGCACATCACGCACCAACACCGTAACGGTAAAGGCGATAAGAATGGCCGCCACCCTTGACTCCAAGAGCAATCCTGGCACATACAGCATCACGGTGGCCAACAATACTGAAGAGGGATTCAGCAACGATGACCTCGGACTTGCCATCAAATATCAATGGTATGACGGCACAACAAAACTGGATAACACCACCCCAAGCTTCACCCGTCCTACCGATGCTACCCACAACAACAGATACAGTTGTCTCGTCACAGTAACCACCGAGCCTAATGTCACCCTTCTCAGCCAATGGTTGAGCGCGGCAACGGTGGTTTATCTGAAGCCTACTGACAATCAGGCTACAAAAGAATCGGATCGTAAAACCAGTGCTGAATGGGGCTACTCATCCAACAAACCGATGCGTACATGGGAAGGAGCATACAGCAAGCTCTCTCCTAATGGTTCGTGGGACGAGAATTTCATCGTTCTGATAGGCACAAGCGATTATGACACAAGCAAAGGATTTAATCTCACTAATAATTATCAAGGAGAGAATATGCTGAAGTTGGCCGACTGGAACAAAGCCGATTCATCTTCTTTCTGCCGCAACGTCACCATCACCGGCAAATGGGAAGGCACTGACTATGAGGGTGTCATAGAAATAAGGGGAGCCACGCAAGGCTTGCCTTTATGGGGCGACACACGCTTTGAGCACCTCACTTTCAATCATGTCTCAGACAAAGGCGACTTCTACAAGAACATCTATTGCCAATACCATAACCTGGAGATGGGCGACAGTCTGCGAATGACAGGCTTCAACCAGAACTCCCCGGAATACGGCACCATCGACGGTGCAGTGACGACTGCCATGCAGATCTTCGGCGGTTTCAACAACGACGGACGCTTCTATCCTTTAAGCAACGAGGCGAATATCAAAGCCTTCGAAGAGTCTATTCCCCACGGAAAGGAAGGCTTCAGCATCACCGTCAAGTCCGGATTCTATTCAGCCATCTGCGCTGGAGGACGACAGACTGCCAAGGATGGCGATAAAGATGACAACACATACAATGGCGTGATGGGAACTCCCAACCTGCCAATCAAGTGCACCATAACGGTGGACATAGACAGGAAATGGAATGATGCCAACAATACCCCAAGAGAAATCAAAGGCAGTACAGAAAAAAGGCAGAGCGACTACGATGCTGGCATCATCCTTGCCGGAAACCATGAGGGAGCGATGTATGCCGACGTGGATATCATTGTCAGAAGCGGAAAGGTGGCACGTATCGTCAACGGCACGCTGGGTAACGACAGAGACCTTACATTCAATTATCCGGAAGGCTCTGATACAAAGATACATGTGCCATGCAATACCTTCATGGGACGCGCCAACATCATCCTCGACCCGGAGAAATCAGAAAACAATGCCGACGAGGACATCAACTCACGCGTCATTGTCACCGAACTGTATGGCGGCAGTGCCGGTCGTGGTCACGTAGCATCCGTGAAGGTAAACAATCCATTCTATGGCTACAGCACCATAACAATCAATGGCGGCACCTTCAGGATTCTGCCTGAAGACAACAAGAAAAAGGAAAACATCCTCTGCGGAATATTCGGTGCCGGAGCAGGCGGAATGAACGGTATCGGCACGGATGCCCACCATACTCCTGACAAAAATATTCCTTATTGGAGCGATGCCACGGAGAAGGTGATGCTCTATGGACCGTATGAAAATGCTATAAACAATCTTATAAAATACCATTGCTACGATGCCCAGACCCACACCTTTACCGATATAGACCCTTCAAACACCAATACCAGGATTATCATCAATGGCGGCGTGTTCGGTTCGGAAAGCGAGAAAATCGACGGTATATATGCCGGCGGCAGCGGATATATGAGCAAAAGTCTGTGGACTTTCAATGCCACCCCGAGCATATATGGAGGAAATGTGTATGGAGGAAAGGACAAGACTGTGTCTTTTCTTACCATCAATGGCGGTATATTCCATTGCAAGAACGGCATTTTCGCCGGTGGACGTGGCACTGATTATTACTACAAGACAAACAAATATGGCGGAACTGCCACTGAATACACCAGTCTCGGACAGACATACGGCAACGTGGAGCTCAACATCTACGGTGGTGAGTTCCACTGTTCTGTGTTCGGAGGCGGATATGGAGTAGGATTCGTGGATAGCGATATCAAGACCGGAGCCGCACCTACCACGCTTACTGAAATGGCAAAAGTGTCAGGACAGTCAAAGGTCAATATCCATGCCGGCACCTTCTTTGGCAACATATATGGCGGCGGCGACATGGCTGTCGTGGAATATAAAGGTGATGCCACCAACGTAAGAATCAGCGACAACGCAGACATCCGCGGTTCGGTATTTGCCGGAGGCAACGGTAGAAGCAACAAAGAAAAGCCCGCAAACGCTGACTCCAACTGGAAACCGGAGGACATCGGAAAGATCATTGGCAACACGAATGCCACTTTCCTCGGCGACTCAAGGCAGGCTCCTTACATCTATGGAGACATCTATGGCGGCGGAAACTACGCCAAAGTCGAGGGTAACACCAGCATCAATATCTATGCAGCAAACTTTGCAGGCGAGATATTCGGTGGTGGCAAGGGCAATATCACCACCACTCCAATCACTTCTGCTGACGTGATTGGAAACACTTATGTCAACCTTGCACAGGACATGAAAGGCGAGGATGATGGAAATGACAGCAAGAATGCGGACAATTTCTCCATCAATGTCATCTGGAACAAGATGTGGCAATGGGATGATGAAGCGAGCATGACAAAGGGCAAATTCTATCTCTGGGACAAGGAGGCTGCTGGAAACAGCAAGATAGAATGGAACTCTGACGGAACTTCTGGCACTGATACTGCCACTAATGATTCCTACGAAATCAGCGAAAGCCTCTTCTACGGCAAGGAGAAACCTACTGACAATGACCATTTCCTCTATCCGCACAATATCTTCGGAGGCGGCAACGTGGCATGCATTGTCCATGACACCACGAAAGTCTTTGTGCAAAAGGGAATGACCCCTTACTCACTGCTGAAGACTGACGAATGGAAAGCATCATACAATGACAATGAAAACCCTCATTTCTACGTCTTTGGAGGCGGTAAAGGCATTAACACGAAGGTGGGTAATACCGATGTCACCGTCAATGTGGAGGGCGACTACAGCATCTATGATGCAGAAGTGGACGACGACACCGAGCAGATGGCACGCCCACACCATTTCAACACTACTGACATCACCTCCCTTGATGATAGCACCGACGGCATTGAAGACGAAGAAAGTATTGCTTCGCAGGCTGATACGAGGACTACACAACCCGTCTTTGACAATTCCAAAGGTATTCCAAACTTCACCGTGCTTGGCGTTCTCGGAGGCGGATATGCCGGTCTTGTGGAGCATAACACCAGAGTCACCGTGGATGGACAGACTTTCCTGCACCGCATATACGGTGGAGGCTTTGGTGATCCCGCATCCACTGCCGACAACACTACCGGACAAGTAGGCGGCAATACCGAAGTATTTGTCAAAGGCGCTTACACCTATGGCGACGTATTCGGTGGCGGTGCCGGCGTGAAATCCGGCAATAATATGGATTTCACGAACGTAGCACGTGTCATTGGCACCACAAGAGTGGAGGTCTCTGACGATGCACGCATCTTCGGAAACGTATTCGGTGGTGGCGATATTGCCAATATCGGACAAGAAAACCCTAAACCCGACTATGCGGTAGAGGCGCTCAGCGCATCCGAAATCGATCAGACGAACGGCACATTCAAGGGTTATCGTGCAGACAATTACCGCACATGGGTCAACATCATCGGTGGAGACATATTCGGAAACGTATTCGGCGGTGGCAGAGGACTCACCGTCGGCAATGCCATTGACTACACTAAGGTGGGCCGCATCAACGGCAACACATTGGTACACATAGCCAATACCGATGCTCCTGCCGGCGCATCCATCGACAGCCACGGCAATAACGTCCCGAATATATGGAACTGCATCTACGGCGGATGCGCTTACGGCACTGTGGAAGGCAACGCCATGGTGCATGTGGAAGGCGGATTGCTCGGCATGGATATCTTCGGCGGAGGCTATGGCAATGTGCCCGTCAGCACCGACGTAAACGGCAATGATGACGCTGAAACCTACACGAAACGGCAGATTCTTGGCAGGAAATACGAAGGAGACGCCCGCAAGAGCCTCACCTTTGCCAATATCCTCGGCAATACGAAGGTGAGAATCGATGGCGGAACATGGATATGGAACAGGAAAGCTGACAGCAAAGGCATAGTCACCACATGGACGGAAGCCGAAGCTGACAGCAAGCCTATATGCAGCAACATAGATGAATACAAGCAGATAGTAAAGGCTATACAGTCTGCTCCTACTCTAAGAGAGATTGATGACCAGACGGTCAAAGAGGTGATAAACCGTATAAAGAACGATGAAACCACCAAGCAGTTCTTTGATTTCGACCGCCAGATATTCAAGATGAGCCACAACATATTCGGTGGTGGCAACCGTGCCTGCGACGTTGGAACATACGAAAGCACTACGGCGGCTTCGGGCACAGGTTCTGCTATCGTGATAGTCAACCACTCCCCTCTCGCTGACATAGAGGACACGAAGGGCAGAACCATCTCCATGTTCGACTGCACCAGATTGCAGAGCCTGTGCTGGTTTATCAGTTCGGAGAACACTGCCGACCCTCAATTCTCCGTTTTCGGAGCCGGATATGGTGCCAATACCAAGGTGGCAAGGACTGAAGTATATGCACAACCGGGCTCAAGAATCGACAATAACGGCCTCGTCACCATCAACGACACCACATACCGCTACCGCAACCAGGTCTCCGACCTCCTGACTTACAAAAAGTTTGAGGAGAGTCTGAAGCTGGATTTCAGCAAGGTTTCCAATGAAGAGAAGAAACTCTATTACGGTAGTGCAGCAGGTAGTGGAATCAATGACGCTGAGAATGACAGCAGAACATTCCTTCGTTACCACGCCAGTCGCTGGGCATGGAATCCCGGTTTGTCCGGCTTTACATTCCAGGTGATACATGGTGGTGGATATTCCGGCTATGTGACAGGTGACACTTACGTGGAAACCGACTGCCAACTCAACTGCCGCGACATATACGGAGCAGGACTGGGAGCTGTGCCTTTCGGTGATTTCACAGACGGAACTGCCTATGATTTCGGCACAGTCAGCGGCAATTCCAGCATATTCATGAAGGCCGGCATCATCTCGCAGAATGTCTATGGCGGCGGTGCCGGAATAGAGTCTGAATATCATAACGGTGCATTCATTGACTTTCCGAAAATGGCTCGTGTCAACAAGACGGCCGTTCACGTATATGGCAGAAACCTGCAATATGAAAACAACTACATGGTTTACCGCACACTCATCTTCGGAAGCATATATGGTGGCGGCGACGTGGCTAATGTTGGCACTAAGGAGGCTTCGTCTTCACAGTTTGACATCAGAAAATACACAAATCCGGACGAGCGCACCACGCTGGTAAACATACGTGGCGGTGCCGTGATGTCACAGGTATTTGCCGGTGGCAGGGGTCGTCTGTCCACCCAATGCAAGGATTACAGGCAGCTGGGAGGAATATACGGCAACACCTGTCTGGTAATCGACAGACCCGTAATGACCTATCCTTATTGGACAGACGGCAAGTATCTCTCCCCTGAGAGCGAGGAAAACATGAAGCATCCTGCCGACAATATCAATAAGGACATCATTCCTATATTCATGGAGCGTATCTATGGAGGTTGCGAGAACGGCACTGTCTATGGCAACACTCTCATGACTGTCTATGACGGTTATATCGGTCATGGCATCTATGGCGGAGGACTGGGATGCTGTGACACCGTTTCCGTGGATGGCAAAGACTCGATGATGGTGACTTCTGCTGACGTTAAATATAATACTAATGTATTCATCTGTGGCGGCAAGGCACTGCTTGCTTCCTATTGGCTCGCTGATAATCGTGCATGGTATCCTGCCAGCATCATCAATGGTACGACATATTCGCCACAATATGACCATAATGCTCTGAAATTTAGGATAAACCATAATATATATGCAGGCGGCAACGTGGCTTGCACAGTGGATCACAACACCTATCTTACCCTAAAGAAAGGTCTTCTCCATGAGAGCACTCATGTAGTGTCAGGACAGAATGTCAACTTCTTTAACACCAACGAATGGAAGGAGATATATAATAAGGTGGGCTCGCCACACTTCTGCGTATTCGGCGGTGGCTTTGGCGAAAACACATACGTGAAAGGTGATACTCATGTCAATGTATCGATGGAAGAGCGTGGAAGCAAAAAGGATTTCGACATTGAGAAAGGCAAGGAGTACATGCATTTCATCGGTGACTACGCCATAATGGACATTGTGGGCGGTGGCTATTCCGGCACTGTATGCGGAACCACCCACATCGAGGGTCCTGGCGGTGCTTTCTGCCGTCGAGTATTCGGCGGTGGTTTCTACAGTTCTGTAGATTCCACTGATGTGAGAATCAAGGCTATAGACTGCCATGACATCTTCGGTGGCGGACTGATGGGCGATGTCCTCAAAGGCACTAATGTGGTGATAGGCAGCAAGTCTGATACTTCTGCCAAATTGAGCAATGCTGACATAAACATCCACAATGGAGTATATGGAGGCAATGACGTATCTGGATATGTCAACATCGTGCTCGACGAGAAGGGTTACTTCAAGGATAATGGCGGTTCCGGCACCAATATCAGCATCCTTGGAGGACATATTTACGGCAATGTATATGGTGCGGGAAACGGTAATTACCTCTATGCCCTCGACAAGAAAGGCAATGACAAGGTGACTGTCAACGAGCATTACCCTCTCAATCCCGATGATCCTAATTCCGAGACTGTGCCTTTGGTATATACCGTACCAATGCGCGAGACCATGCCTTCTTTCCTCGCTGCAAGTGATGCGGCAAAGATAGTGAACATCAACTCATGGCGTCCGCTCACCAATAAGGTGAATATCACCATCGAAGGCAATACGCCTGATGATGGCGCCACTATCGATGGCGACGTATATGGCGGCGGAAACTCTGCCACTGTGCAGAAAGTGAAGAACAGCAAGACGGATGCCGACCCAATGGTGGGAAACATCTCCATCAATATCGGCAATCATGTCAGAATAGGACGCGTATTCATGGGTTGCAACGGCGATGAGATGTTCGCATCTTCCGAGGACAATGACTTCATGAACAAATTCCGAAAGCTCAATGGCAGTGTGTATGATTACAGTAAGGAACTCAACCTTGCCGACTCCATCGACTGGACGGGAGACCCGTCAAACAAGAGCATCAGCACCCTTTATCTCTCTACCAGAAACGAGAATCGACATACAGTCTATCCGCATCTCATCGACCTCTACTTCCAACCTGTAGAGACCAATATCCAGGGCAAGCTGACATGGAATGGCAACGAGACTGGTGAAGGCCTGACAGACTGCACCATCGGCACGTTCTGCTGCGGTGGAAACCGTGGCAATATGAATGTCTATCCTATGACGGAGGCTGACTATCCGGTGGGCACTCTCGAGAAAGATATGAAGATAGGAAACGCTGTGGAATACACATTCCCTGAAGGTCTCGTCATCAAGGAGAAGATAGTGGGTGGCTGCTATAATGCAAACTACAACTACAAAGACAGCGTGACACACAATGGCGGCTATCTTCTCGGCACGGCTCATGCTCCTTATCCTTTCATCAAGCTCACTGTGAAAAATCAGTTTGACCCTGAAATTGACACCAAGGAGAATGCCTACAAGGGCGGCAATGTCTATGGTGGATGCTACAAATCAGGCACTATCCAGGGCGACGTTGACATCATCCTGAAGAGCGATATGCTGAATGGAAAGAAGAGAAAGATGCTGGAAAACTCCAACGACCTGGCAGCCACGAAGCCTGAATACTCTGCTCTCAACGTCTATGGTGCCGGATATGGCATGGAGAGTTATGTCTATGGCATCACGCATATCGAGATGGCCAAGGGCATGACTTGCAGCAATCCTGCAATCGAAGCAGACGCATTCCTCCCTACCGGCGCATCTGCCAACTTCGTATATGGCGGAGGTCAGCAGGGCAATGTCATCGGAGTGACTAATGTAGAGATATTCAATGGTCATGTATTCCGCTCTGTCACAGGCGGTTCCTATGCAGGATATGTGTGGGGCTCCACAATGGTCAAGGTGGGATACCCTAAATATTACAAGGTGAAGCCATTGAAGACAGGACGCTATTTCCTCACCCGCACCGACCAGGGCAACAAGGATATTGACAAAGGCAAGGACGTTACCACCGAGACCATCAAGCAGACGGTGCATCTTCTCGAAGACGATATGGTCTCACAGTCGGTATATGAAGCCATCACCTCCGTATGGGACAAGTCGTCCGATGCTGGCATTGACATCTCCACCGATGCGAAGAAAGCGGATTACTTCACTCTTGTAGATGCCGAAAACCCATCTATCGGTTGGGAAAACATCAACATCACGATTGGCGAAGCTGTCTATGGCGGCGGCTACTCTCTCGCCCAAGGATCATCAGTAATGGCAGACAACACCACCGTGCTCAAGTTTACTGACCGATGCAACGTGGATAATGCCTATACCCCCACTGCTGCCTACCAGAACGAACTGAAGAATCTGCCTGGTGGCACTACGGTGGGATTCGGTGGCAACACCACTATCCTCATCGCAGACCGCACCAAGGCTCCTGCCTCTGCATCGGATAATGACACTGACCGCGACCATATCACCATCTCTCACCAGCAGATGAAGAAGGCACAACTGTCCGAAGGCCAAGACCTTCTGGGCTATTACTACAAGGGAGCGGATGGGGAATACCATTACATCTACGAGGCTGGAAAATACCAGAAAGGCGGTAATCTCCCTACAAACATATCGTCTGACGACAAGAGTATATACATGTACGACAACGAAGGCGGCATCTTCGGTGACGGACACCTCTCGTATGCCCAAGGCTTCCGCTGTGCAGACCTCACGGGCTACGGCTTTGCAGGCTCCAACATCGGCAGTCCGAAAATCATCAACACCTTCCAGCGCATGGACATTCTGCGCCTGACAGACAACTGTTTCGCCCTGCTCGGTGCCCGCGACTATGCCACCAATGCTATGGACAAGACGCCTTACTCCATCTCCAGAGTAGGCGAAATCCAGATGAAATCCAATGATATAGTGACCGATCAGGACGGTTCGCTGAAGTCTGGCGACAATGACAACAATTATGAGAAGCGTGCCCGCAACTATATGGGACTCTCCAACAATATCCATTACGTCGGTGCGCTCCATTCTGACGTGGATTTCCACACTGAAAAATGGCATGACGGCAAGGGTAAACAAACTGGCTACGGCGCTGGCGCTGACACATATATGGCTGTCAAACAGAAGTATATAGACGACTATTTCAATGAAGGTGAAAACAAAGGCAAGAACTATATCTTCGAGAAGCGCAACGACGGCACTGCCAGAAACATGATCGGCATCGCATCCGGCTATGCCCTCAAGATACAGAACATCCAGGAATGGAAAGAGAATGGCACAACAAGGCAGCAGCTCTACTACGGTCCTATCTACGGTGTCGTGGAGATGAATCTCATCGATGTCCGTGAGGATGAAGGCGGTGGCTACGTCTATGCCGACAATGTCCATAAGCGTCCGGCTCACGAGGGTGATGACAAGGCTGTCGATTTCCTTGAGACGACCGGCAACTTCGTGTTCCCTTACACCCCTAAGCAGGGCAGATACATCGTCGATGACTGCTTCCCGGTGGGCTACACCGCCCTTTCCGACAATGGAGGCAGGAGTAATCCTGACGATGCTGCGCCAGCCCACTACTGGTATGTCACAGGTTTCAATTATCATTACAATGCTCATGTCACCGGTTTCTCATATAACCTGCCTTACACTTTCAACAGTGACAACCAGGATGGAATCGTTTCCCTTGCCGGACTGAAGCCTTCCCAGGAGGTGAAGATACTGAGTTGGAAGACATACAGTGCGCACAAGGAGGGTTATTCCTGCGATCTGGAGGAGAGAAACTACAGCAAGGACTCCCTGGATTCTGCAAGAAATCCCGTCATGGGCAAATACAAGCTCTTTGTGGGCGCGGCTAACTCGCAGACATACGTCAAGCCTCTCGGCAAGGACGAACAGCAGCCAAGCGACCCTATGGCTCTGCCAGGCTTTGCCGCCCAGCTCGACATGAAGCACGATGCCGATGCCTACAGCTGCAAGACGCTGCAATCCGCATTGCCTGCCAATCTCCCTGACGGCGATGCAAGGATAGTGTTCCAGCTCTCTGACAGCACTGACAATTCCTCCACCGATTACTATAATGCCCATCTTTCCGAGCCTTGCAAGGCGACATTGGTGCTCACGGCTCCTGCCATGCAGTATAAAGACGGCACGGATGGCGAGACAGAGCCTGTCATCTCCATGGTTTCGATCAACAACAGGCTGTTCACCCAAAACATCGACGGCACTTACACCAGAGTGGAAGATGGTAATCTGGCAGCAGACACAAAGTATTTCTACAAGAACGGCGAGACTGACCTCTATCAGGAAATCAGCGACACATGCCGATTCTACAAGAAGAAGAATGACACGGATGGATATGAAGTGATAGATAAATCTGCTGTCCAGCCAAATTCCTCCACCACATACTACTGCATACTGCCGCGTCATTACACCTATACCGTGGACCTCACCATCGAATATATCCAAGGGCCGGACATCGACGGTGGCATAACCATCGAAAACTGCGCCCTGCCGGGAGAGATGATACGAGTGAACAAGAACGACATCAACATCAAGGCAGACGAGGCTTTCGCCGTAACGGGCTACTACTGGCGCATCGGAAAGCGCATGAAGAAGGACGGGAAATGGACGTTTGAGGACGAGACTCCTTGGTCGAAGAACAATTCCTCCGCCACGGGCTACGACTCCTACAAGGAGGGAAGCGACGAGACAAAGGGGATGTTCACCGGTTGTCATTACGACAAGACGGAGGCATATCTCGACATCCCCGCATATTACTACATGAACGGCTACGGCATTCAGCTCGGCGTCACCATGAATGTGCCGGGACTCAATGACATCCTGCCTGTCAACATGCACGATGCCGACACGCTCACCGTGCACAATTACCAGCGTATGCACCCGGGAATGGAGAACGTCAATCTCCATCTGGATAAGGCTATGGCAAGGGCAAGCAGCGACGCAGCCTTTGCAAGACCTCGCATATACATATCCGATCTGACCGACCTCAAGGCCTTTACGCAGTTTGTTGACACCATCGGCACCATCAATGAAGCCATCAAAGACGGTGCGAATGCCGAATTCTGCTTCACTGACGACATCACTGTGCCTGACGGTTTCACAGGTGTCAAAGGCTCTTTCCGTGGCATTCTCCATGGCAATGGACACGTAATCCACGGAATCGGCGCTGACAATGCCCTCTTCGGCACCAACTCTGGCAACATCTACAATCTCGGATTGTCAAGCGGAAAGATTGCCGCCAACGGTCCAGATGCAGGAGGTACTTACCATTGCTGCTTCGAGTATGCCCCAGATTCCGCCTCTCCTGTCCATAAGGTATATGATATGGAGGGCAATGTCAAGAGCGATTATTCCGATGATGATTTCCGATATGGACGCGTGGCTTACGATCTCAACGGCTATTATCTCCATGCACGCAAGGCCATCCGTAGTAATGCAGACCACAAACTCAATGATACGGACAGGAAAGCCTTGGCTTACGTCTTCGACTATTATGCCAACGGCGACTTCCAATATGCCCACCGCAACGACTCAATCACAGGAAGAAACAGCGGCATCACTTACCTTCGCACCGGTAAGGACAGTAACCTGCCTAACTATGGCAATGCCAGCACCCGTCACGACAAGGCGCATTCCATCGACACTCCACGTGCAGTATATGCTGAAGGTGCTGACGGTAAGCAGGTATTCACTGGCTATCAGCCTCTGATGGGCGAGGGACAGAAGGACATGAACGACTTCATCTTCTGGGGACAGGCACTGCAGGACGTTCCGGCAGACTGGGCTACGGAGATTTCATCGCATCAGAATAGCTTCATGGCAAACCGTGTCTATCGCACCGAAGGCTACTATGGCAGCACCACGCCTGACCGTTTCCATTATAACGCTTACTCTCAGGGAGCAAAATATATGGACACCTACGTGCATATTCCTTCCACCACTGCCATAGATTTCTCTGCCGATGACGACAATGCAGTCACTTTCCATGCCTTCATACCAAAGGAGGGCATCAGCCGGAACCTTCTCGTCTATACCGATGCAGACGGCAAGGATGCTGCGAATGCTTCCAATGCCTGCACCGTAGTGGGCAAGGCACTGGACTATGAAGAGAACACCCAGGAGGCTCTCATCAGCGGTCATCACATCACTTTGGATAATGACAATGCCACTACCCCACTGCTTCATCTCGTGGAGCGCACCTCTGACGACACTGACAGCGAAGGATATGCCTGCACCAACAATGACTTCTGCGTGCCTAAGGCATTCCAGGTCACCAAGCGTGCATGGTACACCCGCAAGCCGAATGCCTACTCAAACTCTGACAATGATGCGTGGGAAGGAATATGCCTGCCGTTTACCGTGGACAAGGCTGTGGCAAGTCTCAATGGCGAGATAACGCATTTCTATGGTTCTGCGCCTGAAGGCACATCAGCCTCAGCCAACCATTGGAACCTCCACCATGAGTATTGGCTCCGCGGCATGGTGTCTGCCGGTCCTTCTTCTGCCGATGCCAAGCGGACGGAAGCTTCGTTCCTGCGTCCAGGCAATGGACTTTTCACCAACGGATCTGCCGACATGAAGGGCGTGGAATACACATTCTGCAACACCTTCTTCCGTGACACCTACGGCAACAAGAGCTATAATTACTCCGACAACTCATACTATGCTCAGGAGCATCACTGGGATGATTATCTCCCACTGACCGCCAGTGTGCCGTACATCATCAGTCTGCCTGGCGAGCGATACTATGAGTTTGACCTGTCGAGCAAATTCTACAATGCCCGCACCAACAGCAAGGAGCCTGCCCAGACCGTCACTTTCAATGCCTATGCCACTGCCGGATCTGCAGTCAGCATCCCTGTGACAGGCGACATGAAGTCCACTGCCGGAGGCTATAACCACATCGGCACGTTCCTCTGCAAGGCGACATCAGAGGGCAGCATCTATGCCATCGACCGTGAAGGCACGGCATTCAGGGATGCCGAAGCCAAGGTGATGCCGTTCCGCACGTATATGCAGCGGTCAGCATCTGGCGCAAAAGGCGATTATCAGGTGCCTTCCGTCATCCATATAGCGAAGACCCGCGGCATCGAGGCTATCACTCCGGAGGTGGGCGAACAGCAGACCGACCGCCAGCCAGACGGCAGTTACATCATCGTGACAGCCATCGGCAAGCAGCGTGTCCGCATAGAGAGCAACCGCACAGCCACTCTCCGCGTCTTCACCCCAGCCGGACAACTCTATCGTCTGCTCGACATCCGTCCTGGCACAGCCACCTATAGCGGTTTCCAGCCAGGTCTGTTTATCTTCGGCGGAATGAAAGTCAGAGTATGGTAAGAATGAAATGGGTATCATAAGAATGACTGTCCTAGTATCTTAAGAGTCCGGGAATTGTCCTGTTTTTCCGTATATGGTACACAAGCCGGAAGCGGCTTCATAACCCATTGATAATAAAAGCGTTGCAAAAGCATAGTTTTCACCGTGTAATATCTATGCTTTTGCAACGCTATATTTATGCTTTCACCACCCAATATCCATGCTTTTGCATCGTGAAAGCTCCGCTATCGCATTCCGATAGCATTTCCTTTACTGTTTTGTTCCATTTTTCGGCATAGTTATAATCTTCCATGGCAAGCCTCTGATGTGCCAATCAAAAAAATATGGTGCAACATGATACAGGAATGAATAAGTTTTTATACCTTTGCACCCAAGAACAAGGAACCTACAACAATCAATACAGACTTTATATTCTGAATATGTCAGCATACGACCATCAGCAGTGGATGAAATACATGCGCCGCCATGAGGCAAATGTATTCAATGCCATCTTCTATGACAAGGAGGAAGTCACGGAAGATGACATTCAGCGTATCATTGCTGATGTGGCATCTTTTCTCGATTTGCCCATACCGGAAATAAACGGCAAATGCGAATCTTTTGCGGAGGTATTGCTTGGCGACAATGCAGGGGAATGCGAGCTTTCCTACAACTTGGAAATGCTGAAAAATGCCGGTATCAACAATAAAGATGCTTTCACGTTGTGCTTCGTTCACGAGATGGCTCACCAGGCTCTCTACAGGTATCAGTTCATGCTTTTTTGCAGTGAGCGCTGGATGCAGGAACTGGCTGCGGACTTGACGGCAGGACTTTATGCTGAACGACATCATCTGGCAACAGGAAAGTTCAAGTACGCATTATCCACACAAAAGTACAGCATCACTCACCCCGATGGGAAAATAAGAGAGAACATTGTGGAAGGCGGAAGGCACTATCTTGAACAGCAGATGGTGAACGGGGCAAAGATAATGAATATTGTGCTACAGATCATGCCGTCTTTCGTCTTTACACATAAAAAGGAACTGAAGAAAGACTGGTATCAGATGCTTGACGAATTGGAAAATCCTCCACAGAAACCTGTACGATGCAGAATAGAAGACCTGCCTGACAGTAATCTTATCAAGCAGGCAGTATTGAAATATAAACAATCAAAAGCATAAGAAGATGAAAATCATGGATAATTACCCTATAGACGAGCCATGTATTGGCGAATTGATTGAAGAGAAGTGCGCAGTAGGACAATTTGCCGACAACTGCCTTTATCTGATTGCCGATCCAGAGACAGTCATTGCCAAAAATGCAGTGGACATCATGGATCAGTTTAATCAGAATGCTGACAGCGATGACTACTACAACACCTATGAGCTGGAGGTCGTCCAGGATGTGGAGTTGAAGAATCACCCCAAGATAAAGGAACGTATCGAACAGCATGGTGACAATTTCCTGATACAGTTGGCCTCGCATGGTCTCAATGAAAAGAAGCGGTTCATCGTTGCCAATACTGACAACGTCGATTTGTTTAAGGATATCAATCTGATGATTTATGCAGCAGAACGCATTGCCAAGTATGACATGACGGCATTACTCCGCTCATTTGCTGAAGATAATACAGATGAGTTCGTTGAACTTGCGAGGAATGCTATCACGGACAGACTTTTCCAGTCCAACTACTTCGCTGCGCTGTCAGAGGATTCATTTCATCCGTCCTTTGGGATGGCATCTTCCACCGACAGGCTCAAGGAACAGATGGACATCAATGGTGTCATCACCCATAAGCAACGCATGGAGATGTATGACCGGCTGCTGGACAACTTGAAAAAGAGCCACAAGAAGCATGACCCGAAGATGGAAGCTGAGATAGAATATATCATCAAGTCCATAGATCCTGCTACGCTACGAATGTTCTTCCAAAGGCAGTCACCGAAACTGCAGGAGAAGATGTCCGATTTCGTCAATCCGAAACATCTGGCGGAAGTCTCGTCAATGGATCTGGAGATACGCTGGTCTGAAAAAATTGACAAAACGCGAAAGACGGACGGTCATTATCGTCTCTTTCTAAGCAGAGGTGACGAGAGATTGATGGTACATTTCAGCCGTAGTGCAGGTTTTGTGCTTTATCTCATATATCTTTTAGACCGCAAGAAGAACGGTGACAAGGTCGATACGTTGAACATTGTCCAATACAAGCAGCTCTTTGGAAAACTGTACGAGATGACTTACGGATTCGATGGAGAAACGATATTTTCCGACATGGTGAAGAATTTCAATGCGGAAGGCAAATCGCAACAGAAAGGCTTGTACACAGTGCTGAAAAGCATTCGTGAAGACATCGGAAAAACCTGTGAAAGGATGCAGGAACCAGCAGAGCCGTTCCTTTTACAAGATATGAAAGCCCACCTTGCAGTCCTGCCAAGACACATCATCCTGCCAGAAAAGATCATGGCACTGATTTAATGTTAAAATATTTAAACATTCAATCCTAACATATTGATAATCAATAAAGAAGTAAGGCACATATTGTTCACATAGCAAAGAACGTCCATTCTGTCAAAATCCACCGAACTTTGCATCAGGAAATCCGATGTAAGGTTCGGTTTTTCTGTATGTATCATTTTAAGGATTTTGACAGATATGAGAACAGACGATTTTACAGCAAAGCAGACAATCCTCGGTCTTGTAGAGGTTGTACGCTTGGAGATTGAGAGCAAGAAAAAGGCTCTCTCGGCAGGGGATGAAGAACTTGTTCAGAAGATAATGAGCAAGATTTCTGAAGCCAATAAGGAGTTTGCTACCGAAAAGGAAGAACTGCGCTATTGGGGCATTGTGACACGTGAAGTAGCATGGCATGAAGCCAACACGGAAGAGTCAGAAGAGATTATCAGCCGATTGACGTCAGGTGACCAGTTGTTTGCCCAGAAATTCTTCTACAGCACAAATACCAACGGATGCAATATCAGCCGTTTCCGCTCAAAGATACTTGCCAACATCAAGCAGACCTATAAGATTGAGGTATCTGCAAAAGAGTTTGGCGACATACTATATGCTTTCTTGTGGAACGAAGGCACATGGAGCGTACTCTACAAATACTCACGCAAGAGCAGCTTCTTCTGCTGGCTTGCCGAGGTCGCTCAGCACGAACTGGTGAGAGTTCTTGAAGAGGCGAAACTCATCAACGTCACACGCGAGCGTACTGCCGGGAACACACGTTTGCTCGGGCTTTCCATTGCGCCGGAGATGTGGGAATACATCTTGAACGATACTATGCCTGATGGATTGTATAAGGATATCCTTTTCGCCACTTTGGTAGAACGCAATAGTGAAGAAGAGATGATGAAGACTTTCTGCCTGAAGGAAGAAGAAGATCTGCACAGACTCCAGAAAAAAGCCGAGACGGACTTGAAAGACCGTCTTATCCGCAGTGACAGTGTATATGAGAAACTGGTTCTGCGCGACAAAAAACCTCGTATCATTGAAGTCTCCAGTGACTTTGCAAAGGACTTCTGTGTGTGGCAGGGAGGCAAGGGCAATGCAAATCCTTTGGCTGATGTGTTTGGTGTTGACTTAAACGATGAAGAGTTGCAGAAGAAGGTCGTGGAGTTTCTTTACACCATACCTCAGAAGTTGAAATGGACGGAAGAAGAGCGTATCGTATGGACACTCCGTTTCATTGAGGGCACAGCACCGACTGAAGTGGCAGAGCGTATTGGCAGAAAGCGTTCATGGGTTGACACCAAGTATTCCAGACTGAATGCACGCTTCAACAAGGCGATTAAGGAATGGTGGGCAAAGAATGCGAAATAACCGGAGAAAGTTTGGTGCAAATAGTGATAGAGCATCAGACCTTCAACTCTCTTTTATAATAAAACAATTCAATTATGATGAGCAAAGATATTACAATAAGCAGCAGCATGACAGATAGTCTGTTGAAGAATGTGGAAGACTATACAAAATTCGTTTCCCAGGTATTGCATGATGAGACTTTTCTTGTAGAATTAGACAAGACGCTGCCATTTGACAAGATGGTGCATGCTACAATGAATATCGTATCTAACCATACATCCATCAAGAAGATGGGAGTGTCAGTCATGCGAATGGATATAGAGCCACCTCTATATTCAATGGCCGTAACCCTACAGTTCAAAGGAAAAGATGGAGTCGTACACGAACATTCCGTATTCATCAATGCTTGCAAGACAATAGAAGAACTCCAGCAGTCGGTTACAGAAGAGGACTTCAAACAAGAGGTCCTGTCGATGTGTGAAGAAAGGGTATTGGAAAAACAGAAAAACAAAAAAAAGTCATGATACAAGTAGAAACAAAAGAGTGGCAAATCACGAAGACGTATATCTATGATGTTGCGTTACTCCCTGGTCTTATAAACCTTGACTGGGACGACTTCAAGGAATTTGCTGAAAGCCACCGTCCTATGGTGGCTGTAAGAAATGAAGGCGACACCTCGGTCAAAGAACTCACGGAAAAGGCAATGACCGAGATTCAGAAACATTGTTCAAACAAACTTTCAAACATCATAATTTCAATATCCTACAAAGAAGGAGATGAATTGATGATGGAAGAAATGGAAGGAGTAAGTGATTGCTTGACCACCTTTGCCAACGAAAACATAGAAATCAAATGGGGCATCAGTCAGAGCAATACATTAAAGAGCAGACGTAGCATTTCCGTCTTTGCCTTTGAATAATGAAGCAGTCTGCCTATGAAGGTTTCAGTATATCACGAAGAAGTGTACTACCATGTAGAGAGAATGAAATGAGCACAGTTAGGTTACTTTTCTCTCATAAACGATATAAACATAAAGACAAAAGATAATGAAAACAAAATATGCATCAATCAGCAAGACTGGTCGACGAAGCAATAACGAAGATTGCTTTAACGTTCTGGAAATACCAGAGCACAATCGCTTCATGGGCATAGTGTGTGACGGCATGGGCGGTCATTCCTTTGGTGAGGTGGCAAGCAGGGCTATCTGCGATGCCATTTCAAGATATTGGCAGGATAATACAGACACTCCAGACTGTGAGACAAAAGTCGTTATGGCTTGCAAGAAGGCCTGTAATGCCATCAACCAAAAGTCCCACGACCTCAGCCATGCAGAGATGGGCTCAACGATGGTCATGGCCAGCATTGAAGGTGACAAGGCAACAATAGCCCATGTGGGCGACAGCCGTTGCTATCTGCAAAGACAAGGTGAGGGATTGCTTTACCAGACCGAAGACCATGTGCGCATCGACTTCGGATGGGAAGTGGTGTCACGCTGTTTCTTCAGCTACCGTCCGGAAGTCGCTGTTCCCGACATCAGGCAGTTCACCATTCAGAAAGGAGACAGGCTCTTACTCTGTTCTGATGGTTTGTACAAAAGTATGTCACCCGACATCCTGCAAGCAAGGATGATGGATGACAAGCCATTGGAAGATATACTCGATGCGTTTGACACTATATGTCATAAGCAGGGGTATGACAACTATACGGCAATAATGATTGAAATAGAATAAAAGAACGACAAAATGAGAAAGACACTATTAGGAATTGATTTGGCTATCTGTTCATTGTGGACTATAGCCGCATTGGGAAGCAGAATGGCATGGGTCAGTACTCCTGCAACATGGATTGTAATGTTACTTATAATGTCGCGTCTGCTGCTCTCGTTCACGCTTTACCATAGGGAAAGGAAGTCATGGATTCCAGGACTGCTGTTCGTGGGATTGACAGCCTTTGCTGTCAGTGTGGGACTTGACGTAAAACTTAGTGGGCTCGTTTCCAAAGTATTTCCATTGTTGAACCTTGACTTTGACCGATGGTGGTGTGTAGGAATTGCTTTGGCTGTGGCTACATGGTTGTGGATAGTTCCTTTGGTGGTCTTCCTCTTCAATATCTTCCGTAAGGGTTGTCTGGCAGACACCTTGACATGGAAAGACGCATTTGGCAAACTGCTCTGGACGGATACAGTTGCGAGGACATTCTGTTCCCTACTGTTGATAACAATAGGCACATTGTATGCTGGTCTCGCAATGGATGCGAGGCTATGTCTGTTCGCCTGTGTCGTGGCTCCGACACTGAGTTTCCATCTGCTTAAAAGATATTATGGATTGGAGAAAGGAAAAGTATCGGTGTTGGTGATATCCATGCTGATATTCTTCTTTGCCCAAACCCATGCCGGACTGTTGCGTATGACCATGCTTGGCATCAGTCTTAGCATGGTGACCTATGTATGCAGTTCCTTCTACCAGGAAAAGAAGAAACTGCAGATGTCCATTATCTCAACCGTCTATATGGGCATGGTATTGCCATGCTTGGCCATAGGCAACAACCAATATACCTGCTTCGATGTGGGCAGAACAGGATATTATTCCCTTGACTCCTATCCAGGCATTTTCGGCATAGAGGACAAGGAAACCGGGAAGATCGGACTGCGTAGCAGATACGGTCTGTTGGTGAAGCCAGAATATGAGTCCATCGTCTATCATACGCCAACACATTGGTTTGGCGAGTTGGAACTGCGTAAGAACGGATATTACACCCTCTATGACATCTGCAATAACAAGTATCGTATTGACAATCATATAAGTCATCAATTACAGGACAGCATCTGTCATATAGTGGAAGAACACCTGTCGGAGTACGACTATCAATCTGATGAAAGACTGGAAGTAAGACTGATAGAAGCAAAGAGCAGCCAAGTACGCACCCATATCAAGGCTTTGAAAAACGAATCTGTCATTTACGACTACGATGACAAGGAAGCGTTTATACCAACAGATTCCGTCTCATATACTCCAGGAACTACAGTCTGTGACTCCTTGGTCAGATTAGAATGGTGTATGCTGAAATCACTTAGCTATGCACACAGTGCGACCACAAATGATTCCGCTGTCTATAACATTCAGGTGACACTTGCGAGAGAAAACAAGCCCAAGCCAAAGGAGGCAGAAATGCTTGTGCAGAAAATCTCGCGTTTTCTGAAGAAAACTGATATAATACCAACAACTCATCCACTCTCTTATGATGAACAACAAAAATAAAGAGACTATGAACGAGAATTATGAAAAGAAGATACAGGTCGATGTCAACACTATCTTCAAATTGATGGCTCGGCGAGTGGACGAGAATCAGATGCACTTGCTGCATGATGCATACGCCTTTGCCGCCTTTGCCCACAAAGACCAACTGCGCAAGTCGGGTGAACCATATATCAGTCATCCAGTTGCTGTAGCACGAACCGTCGCAGAAGAACTGGAACTTGGAGCAAACCCTGTCATTGCTGCATTCCTGCACGATGTCGTGGAAGATTGCCCTTACACGATTGATGACATACGTGAACGTTTCGGGGATGATGTGGCTTTCCTGGTTGGTGTCGTGACCAAGCAGAAAAGAGTCCAGTACGACCAGTCCAAGCAGGTGGACAATTTCCGTCAGATACTCTCGTCCGTGCAGTTTGATGTGCGTGCCATCCTGGTGAAACTGGCAGACAGACTTCATAATATGCGCACGCTCAGCAGCATGCGTCCTGACAAGCAGATGAAGATTGCATCTGAAACCGATTATTTCTATGCGCCTCTTGCCAATCGCCTTGGTTTGTACAACGTGAAGACAGAACTTGAAAACCTGTCGTTCCGCTACCGTTGCCCTCGTGAATATGAACAAATCGATAAGCAACTGACAGAGCTTCAGCAGTCTGAGAAGCCTGATGTGGATGCCTTTATCGCCAAGACGAAGGAGACACTTGAAGCCAACGGCATTGAAGCACGTATCGAACTCCGTATGCGCTCGCCATACAGTATCTGGCGCAAGATGCAGTCAAGAGGATGCGACTTCGAGCATGTGGACAGCAAGCACTACCTGCGTATCATATACAAGGCTGACGGCTTGCAGGAGGAGAAGAAACTGAGTCTCCACATCTATGCCGTGCTGTCTGATTGCTTCAAGGAGCGTCCTTGTTCCGTGGTCAACTACATCAATGCACCGAAGGAGAACGGCTACCAGAGTTTCCACGTGAAGTTTCTCAATCCAAAGGGACAATGGGAGGAAGTGCATATATCATCTGAACGCATGATACGCAACAACCGCCTTGGCTGTACGGCAGAGCGTACTGAGGAAAACCTGAAGGCATGGTTGGAAAAGTTCAGGGCGGTGCTCAAGGATATGGCCTACCACACCAACGATATGGACTACATGGATGGAGTTACAGCATCGTTCTATTATGACAACATCATGGCCTTCACGCCCAAGGGCAAGTGCATCGTGCTGCCCAAATATGCCACGGCACTTGACTTTGCATTCGAGATTCATACCGAAGTGGGACTTCATGCTGCCTATGCACGTATCAACGGTAAACTGTCGTCCGTAAAGACAGTGCTCCATCGTGGCGATTGTGTAGAGATAGGCACTTCCGAAGATGTCGTGCCCGAAGCAGATTGGCAGAACCATGTGCTGACCTATAAGGCAAAGCGCAGTTTGGGCAGTTTCTTTGCGGACCGTCCCAAGATGGAGTACAAGCGCTGCACCTGCTGCCATCCGTTGCCGGGAGACGAAGTCATCGGTTTCAAGAATACCGAGGGACAGATTACGCTCCACAAGCGCAACTGCCTCACCGCTATCCGTCAGGCATCCAAGCAGGGCGATACCATTGTGGCTGTTGACTTCAAGGATAACGAACAGTTCCTGTTCCCCGTCCGTATCTGCATCCGTGGCATCGACCGCCATCATCTGCTCAGCGATGTGGTTGCTTGCATTACAGAACAACAGAACCTCTCCATTTCGAAGCTCCATACGGAAACACGGGACCGCATTGTGGAAACCACTGTCGATTTTGAAATACATTCGTCAAATGAACTACAGCAAGTCATTGACAGCATCCGTAGGATTAAGAATGTGGATGAGGTGGCGAGAGTGGATATAGAACCACCCACAAGTTAGATAAAAGGAAAAAGACTATGTTAGTGATACATCCAAAAGACATAACGACCGAAATGCTCTCAATCCTCTATGAAGGGCTGGGAGCACGGTTGATAGAATCCGATTGCTCCAAAAAGGAGATGGGACATATGCTACGCCATACGGCTCCAAACGAGCGTATCATGCTGCTTGGCCATGGCTCCGACAAAGGCTTGTACTTCCGTATTAACGATGGAGAGGAAGGCTTTGACGGTATTATCGTAGGTCATCCGCAAGCCTATTATCTTCGCAAACATTGTGGAGGCATCATCGGTATTTGGTGTCATGCTGTGGAGTTTGCCAAGAAGGAAGGGCTACAAGGCTTGTTCTCCGGCATGATTATATCCGAAATGAGTGAAGCAGAAGAGTATGGTGTGGTTACTGATAAGGATAGCATGGACAAGACAAACCGTCTCATGTTTACACAACTCAGAAGGCTTCTGGACAACGGTACACCACTGCATGAGATACCAGAACGTTTGAAGGCGTTGGACTCCACACAAAGTGACTTGTCACGGTTCAACTACGAGAGGTTTTATTATGTGTAACCAAAATGAGGACTATGAATACAAAAAACATTATGCTGGCTATATGGAATCAATTGACGAGAAAGGGCGCATGGCGAAACATCTTTGTCACGCACAATGCTTTTGGCATATTCAGTCAATATAGCCACATCTCTCGAAGAAGTGGTAAGCCTAAGGTGGCATATCCATCAAAGTATGTTGCGGAAAAGGCTGCAGAAGCAATGGAAAAGAAACATGGCGTTCATTTCTCTGTCTATAAATGCGCATGGTGTGACGGATGGCATATAGGCAAAAATAGCGAGAATAAAATTCCAGCTTTGAGAGTAGAATAATAAACACGGAACTAACAGAGAATGCTATGAACATCAGCAGAATACTTGCACTAAACATTCCCGACATACATCCTGCATACGGAGGTGTAAGGGGAAAGACCATGTCTTCACGTAGTCAAGGCTATGCCTGGCCTGTCATCAAGGAGGCAGGAGTTCATACCATCATTGACCTACGCAACGATGGCATTAACCAGCGCATGATGAATCTTTGCAAAGAGTACGGCATGGAGTATTTCTACTACCCCATAGATAACCGTACCGATGTCGTTGAGAGTATGGTGGCATTATTTTCTGAGTTTTGTGAGCACATCGACCGAGGCGGTTTCTATATCGCCTGCGCTATGGGGCTGCACCGTACAGACATCGCCCTTAGCACCTATTGGGTGTTCTATGGTGCGGACCAGGGTATTGAACCGCCGACTCTGCGTGGCTACCTTAGGGAAAGCGGACACGACACATCAAAGATATTGCGAGTGCTTAATGCCTTCTATGACAAGCTCACGGAGAGAGAAGGCAAGGAACCGATGCCCATCGAGGATTTCAAGCGAAGAAAGCAAGTCATCAACGAGCAAAGCAAGAGAAACAACAAAAAGTAATAACCTCATAACAAGATTAATCATGGAACAGAAATATACCATTTGCTTTGTCTGCACAGGCAATGCCTGTAGAAGTCCATTTGCCGAGTGTGTACTTAAATCGATGCTTGAACAAGTGGGGATGAATAATATCGAAGTGTTCTCTCGTGGCACACTGGACTGGGGCGAGAATCCTCGTGATGCGACTATGGTACGAATTTCCAGAGAGTTGGGCTATGACCTGATAGGCATGACCACACCTATTACTCGTGAGAAGTTGCAGGAGGCAGACTGCATTGTTATCTTTGATGCGGAACACCGTAATGCCATTTCTCGTGTGCTTGACTATGCGAATTGGGACAGGATTGTCATGTTCGACAAACTGGCATTTGGCACAGATACCGCCGTTATGGATCCGAACTATCAGACTGATGCCGTGTATCAGAGTGTGGCCTCGCATATAGTGGAAGGGTGCAAGCGGATAATTGAACAGTGGAGGGATAATCCACCGACTCACAAGGTGTAAAGATTGCGGGTTAACAAAATCTTCAGTCCCTTTCTTCAGACAATGCGTTCATTTGACTAACAATATAAAAATAAAAGAAAATGGAAGTAAAGAATGAAATCCAGAAGACCAAGGTCTTCAATGTAATCATCCTTGACCGCAGCCGTGGAGAATAGTGTTTGTCAATACGCTCTACGAAGAACTTCATTGCCAAAATAATAGCTGTGAAATAAACAAAAAGAAACAACGAGACAAGCAAACAACAACTCCATTCGGACTTGCCCCGCAAGACAAAATGCAAAGCATACAAAGAAAAAAAGTCCTGCAAACCTTACGATTTGCAGGACTCAGCGGAGAGAGAGGGATTCGAACCCCCGGTGCCTCTCAGCACGGCGGTTTTCAAGACCGCTGTAATCGACCACTCTA
>CAKQPF010000028.1 GCA_934256705.1 uncultured Prevotella sp. | reverse complement strand
CTACGAAAAATCCGACAGCGTGAATCAGCGGTACCAAAACACCGCTACAGGCGGTACCAAATCGCCGATATTATCAAGTTGCACGCCGTCTTGCGTTTATTTGACTTTGTATTATCCACGATTAGTCAAAATATGACTTTCATGAAAGCGTTTGAAGACAATATCAGAAAACAGCAATATTACAATTTTGCGTTCTCAGTGATGTAGCCATGTCTGTAGGCGTAGAGGAGTTCCTTGAGGTCTTCCACCTGCTGTTTGAGTTCGGCTCCACGGTCGGTGTTGCCCACGAGCATTCGATGTCCGGAAGTTTCCACAATCTGCTTGGTGGAGACGATGTCGGTTCCTCGCATCACGGCATCAACGGAAGAGGTGAAAGGCTCATGCTGAACGAGTTCAAAACCGTTGCTATGATAGACCAATGTGTAACCTGCAATGCCGGTTTCCTTATGGTATGCTTCGGCAAAGCCACCATCTATCACCATGAGTTTGCCATTTGCCTTGATAGGTTTCTCACCATTAACCACGTGTACAGGCACATGCCCATTGATGATGTGGCGGTTCTCACCATGCACATCAAACGCATCGAGGATGCGGTCGATGGTGGCTTCATCATCACGGAGTTTGAAGAAATAACCCTTTTCCTCAACGTGAGTTTCCTTCTCGCTGATGAAATAGCGTTCGAATGTTGACATCTTTGACTTATCAAAGAGACAGGAGTCCTTTCCACACCAGAGATAGAGGAAATAGTCAATGGCATACTGACGCTCCTCAATCGGTGTGTCAAGCTGGAATGCGGAGCGGACCAGAAGTCCGGTCTTCTTCATCAGTTCCTTGCCGGAATATCGCTTACCCTTTACGAGTTCCACTTCCTTCAGTGTTCCATCCTCATTGAGCGGAACGGAAGCATGGAAGAGAAGGTTGTCATTATAGATGGCATACATGCAACCGTGAGAGAGGATGGTGCGGATGTGGCGCTGAAGTTTCTCACTTACGCGGAAAGAGTGGTTCAGTTTCTCCATAAGGTCAATCTCTTCCTTGGTGAACTGAAGAGGATTCTTAGGGTCGATAGTAGGGAAAGACTTGTCTTTCAGCTCGTAATCCTTGCCATAAAGGTGGATGGTTCCTTTCTTATAGTCGATGTCCCTGAGCAGACAGCGGTCCTCCATATCCCATAATGGATTGCGAAGGAATATATTCGCTTCAGCCTTGAACTGCAGAATGGAAATCGCCTTGTGCATCATGGCAGTGAGTCGGAGTGTCTTCTTGTCGAAGCGGTCCCGGTTCTTGTCATTGAGCTTTGGCTTGAAAGCCTCGCAAGGGTCGTCAGCATAGTGCTCCATAGCGTAGGTGGCGAGAGGCATAAGGTTAATGCCATAGCCTTCTTCCAGCGTGACAAGGTTGGCGTAGCGCAGGGAGAGACGGATTACGTTGCAGATGCAAGCATCGTTGCCGGCTCCTGCACCCATCCAGAGGATGTCATGGTTTCCCCATTGTATATCCCAAGAATGGTATTGTGAGAGGTAATCCATGATGATATGGGCACCAGGTCCGCGGTCATATACATCGCCGAGGATGTGAAGCTGATCGATGGAAAGACGCTGGATAACCTTGCAGGTGGCTATGATGAAAGCGTCAGCACGACCTGTAGAGATGATGGTGTCGATGATTACGTTGACATAGGCAGTCTTTGCAGCTTCAGCATGATGCTCGTAGAGCAACTCCTGAATGATGTAAGAGAACTCGCGCGGCAGGGATTTAGAGACCTTGGAGCGAGTGTATTTGCAGGACACCTCACGCAGAACACTGACCAACTGGTAGAGGATGATATGATACCAGTCATTGATGTTTTCCTCCCTTGCCTTGATGATCTCCAGCTTCTGCTCAGGATAATATATGATGGTGCAGAGCTCTTTCAGTTCTGCTTCGCGCAATGTATTGCCGAACAACTCATACACTTTACGCTTGATGTTTCCTGAAGCATTCTTGATGACATGGAGGAAAGCCTCATTTTCACCGTGGATATCTGCGATGAAATGCTCAGTTCCCTTGGGGAGATTGAGGATGGCAGAGAGGTTTATTATCTCCGTAGCCGCAGCAGCGATGTTAGGAAACGTCTGTGAGAGGAGTTGCAGATAGCGCATATCCTTCTCGATGTCGTATTTCTGTTGATGTTGCATGGTGATTGATTTGATTTGATGATGATTGTTTTTGGGGAATTAGATTGGGTTCAGATTGTTTTCTTACATGGTAATTAAAGAATTTTAGGTTCATAATCATTCTGTCATTTATAGTGGTTTCTTGTTTGGAAGAATAGGCATATAGCCGATTTCCAAATAGAAAACGTTGCTTAATGATTTGAGAAAGCGTGCAGTAAACTTGCTTATTCCCGCCTTTTCCGCAAGAAATGAAAATCTGTCTTCATCGTAAGAAGAAAATCTCAGACGCTGGAATATCTTGCTGATGGTCAGAAACGAAATACCGCCAGCCAAAGTGAAAGCAGGAGAAAGTTCCTTTCCGTCAGTCACTTCCATGATTATCTTGCAGAGTTTATTGAAGGACTTTTCGTATTTATCCTTGTGAGCTTTCTGTTTGAATCTTGGCAGAGCACTGACATCGAGGAGGGGAGGCATGGAGATACCAGCCTCTTTAGCACCCTGCATCATCAATTCCGTCACGCCATTGTCGTGGGCAAATATGAAAATGCGCTTGAATGACAAGTCCTTGTCGGACTCAATGATGTCCTTTATCTCCTGTGTCAACTGTGCCGTTACCTTGTCGCAACGCACTGTGGATGTGGTGATGTCAAAGTTTCGGTTTTCATTCCATATCTGTATTGCCACGCATTTCTTGACGAAAAGCACTTCATTCTCAGTGATGCGGAGAAGGTAATTGGTGTCGATAATCTTGCGATAGATACCCATCAGCAGGTCTCTTGTCTCCTCGTCACTCTTATGGAAAAGAGCAGGGTGGGGGATGGAAACGATTCTCTTCTTCCATCCGAGAGATTTCAGAGAGTCATAATCATCCTGGCTTACTGCAACAAGAGCGTGGCAATTCCTTACCATGAGAAACTGATAGGTGAGCAATCGCGGGAGCTTTTCTTTCCAGAAATCGAGGTCAATGACTTCCGGAGAAAGTCCACCATGGACGGAAAGGACTGTGAAAACGCCCATTCCGTTAGCCTTTCTCTCCACTAAAGCCGCCTTATAGCTCCATGCGGCATGGATATGAATGATGTCAGGGCGATATTTCCTGATTATGCCCTTGATGTTTCTGCTTATCGAAATGACATTATCCCCCAGGTCACTATCAGTAATGACATGACTTTCAGCCACATTACGCGTTGCACGAATGAGGCATTCCACATAGTCGGGAGCCGTTCCCGCCTTTGGGTCCATGCTGGGTATGTAGTGGATAATGGTCATTATATCTTATGCGTGATAAAGTCTAATTTGTCAGCAAATCTGTATTTTATCCTCCAGAACAAGTCTTTCAGAGGCTGGATGAAATCGAATAGCGGAACCATCAGCAACGGAACGTTTGCACGGAAAGAACTGAGAGCCTTGCGAGAGAAGAATGATCTGAGAGCATATTCCACGATGAAAGCGAAGATACTTGCTCCAACGGCTATCCAGTCATGCTCGACAGCACCATAGACGATTCCGGCAATTACAGCGAGATTACACAGGTGCATCAGTCCTTTATCCACTTGGTAGAGTATTCTAAGTTTGTAGAATCCGTTCAGACTGCCTTGTGCATTGATAGCAAAGAGATGGTTGTTGACCCATCTTTTCCTGAACGGAGTATCTTCTTTCAGGAATGAAGATGGAGCAAGGGCTACAGCGGTATTCTCGTCATTGGAGAATTTATTGACGAGGAATGCGTATTCTCCACGAACAAACTTGAGATTGCCGAGGAATCCGTTCTCCCTCATGAAGATTTCTTTCCTTATTGCCACGAGCGGGGAATTGGTCGTAATGGCCTTTCCTTTTGCTGCGGAGCGAAGGTTATAGGCAGCGTGGACGGTGTGTTCATATTGATAAGCCATCGGAGCATCATCGCCATAGAATGTGTGTCCGATTACTATCTCTCTGTCGTCAGAACAGAAATGGGCAAAGCTGCTGAGCCATCTGTCATCTTCCGGCTTGCACCATGCGTCCGTCACGATTACCCAAGGATACTTTGCTGCCTTGATTCCGAGCGTGATGGCCAGTTTCTTTCTGCTGATGTAACGTGAGGAATGAGGCAGGAAAGTGGCGTAGAGGCTCTGATGATTAGAAAATCGCTTGATTACATCATCGGTTTCAGAATCACTTTCATCAGCCACCACAATGACTTCATAATCAGAATTGTAGGCTTGTGAGAGGTAAGAAGGTAGGCTCTTCTCAAGTTCGGGGGCATTATCATGGGCGATAATCACGACGCTTATAGGGTTGTTACCTTTTATGGTTTCCGTGTTATAGGCATTGTCTTCATGGTTTTCTCCGTCACTGTCGGCGTTGTCTTCATTCTGTTCAGGTGTGTTTTCTCTGTGTTCAGGAGCTCTGAAGAGCGCATTGAACATGGGCGACACTATTGACAGGAATAGTGTCGCTATGCATACGATTATTGTTATGGTTGTAATATCTTGCATTTATCTAAATGATTTACTTGCAATGTCCTTGATATCTACGTAATGAGAATTACAGTTCATCAGACATTATGCCGACAGGCAGGCGGCGGCAGTTGTACTGTGAAGCCATAATCTCACCATAAGCACCGGCAGAACGCAAGGCTATCAGGTCGCCACGACGGCATTCGTTGAGTTCTATGCCTTTGCCGAATACGTCACTTGATTCGCATATCGGACCTACCACGTCGTATTTCCGTATGCTTTCATCACTTGAGATGTTCTCTATCTTGTGGTGAGCCTGATAGAGAGCCGGACGGATGAGGTCTGTCATTCCTCCGTCCACGATGGCAAACTGCTTGTGCTTGCCCTGCTTCGTGTAAAGGAGACGGGTGATGAGGGAGCCCATCTGTCCAACTACCGACCTGCCCAACTCAAAATGAACCTCCTGACCAGACTTTAGGTTGAGCCCATTGGCATAGGTGTCGAAATAGGCTTTGAAGTCTGGAACCGGATGTCCGTTAGGGTCATCATAATCAATTCCCAGTCCGCCGCCTACATTTATGATTCTTACCTCAATGCCTTGCTTGGCAAGGCGGTCGAGCAATTCGTTGATTCTGACGCAGAGAGCCTCGAAATCATTCATCTCAAGGATTTGGCTGCCAATGTGGAAATGGAGTCCGAGGAACTCTATATTGCCCAGATTCTCAGCCTCATGGATGGCTTTCTCCATGTCTTCCATTGGGATGCCGAACTTATTCTCAGCGAGTCCGGTGGTGATGTTGGCATGAGTATGCGCTCCCACGTCAGGATTGATACGGAAGCAGACCCTTGCAATCTTGTCCTTTGCCGATGCTATGGAGTCGATGATGTGGAGTTCTTCAAGGCTTTCGACATTGAAACAGAAGATTCCAGCATCAAGGGCGAGGATAATCTCCCAGTCAGCCTTTCCTACTCCGGCAAAGACAATCTTGTCAGCGTCAAATCCTGCATCGAGTGCAGCCTGTATCTCACCACCGCTGACACAGTCAACTCCGAGTCCGGCATTCTTGATTATCTTCAGTACAGAACTGTTGGCATTCGCCTTTATGGCATAATGCACGTGGAAGTTGTCGTGTCTGTCTATCTCCTCATGTATCTCTTTCAGAGTGGCATCAAGAATCTCTCTGTCATAATAATAGAAAGGAGTCTGAATGCCATTAAATTTATCTATTGGAAATGAGCCTTTGTTCATTCTATCTAACGTATAATGTAGTATTATTATTGTGTGTCGTGTTGTTGCTTTACCGATTCATATCCCTCAAGTCCACTTGGTGAGAGTATTGCATTCACACCAGAAAGAAATGGCTTCTTTCTTCAGGAGACTGAGGGATATGATTCCGGAGATTATTTATTGAACAGTTCAGCGGAGAGATTCTGCAATGCTCTCTTCTTGTCCTCTTCCTTGATGAGGAAAGAGATGTTGTAGTTGGAGCCGCCGTATGAGATCATTCTCACAGGGATGTCACGCATAGCGTCAGTGGCAAGAGTCTCGAATCCTACGTTGTTCCATTCGAGGTCGCCTACTACGCAGATGATGCACATGTCCTTGTCAACTGTTACAGTGCCGTACTTCTTCAGTTCATCGACTATCTGTTCGAGATGTGTTGACTTATCGATGCTTACGCTGATTCCCACCTCAGATGTGGTGACCATGTCGATGGGAGTGTTGTAGTTCTCGAAGATTTCAAACACCTTGCGCAGGAACCCTGTAGCGAGAAGCATGCGTGAAGACTTGATCTTGATGGCCATTATGTTGTCTTTGGCAGCAACGGCTTTGATGGAGCAGCGCTTCAGGGTGTTGTTGATAACGGTTCCGTCGGCCTCCGGGTCCATGGTGTTCTTGATTCTGACAGGGATTCCGGCAAACTTGGCTGGCTGTACGCAGGTAGGATGAAGAATCTTAGCACCGAAATAAGCCAGTTCTGCAGCTTCTTCGAAATGCAGCTGATGCACTGCATCCGTCTTATCCACGATGCGAGGGTCATTGTTGTGCATTCCGTCGATGTCGGTCCAGATGATGATTTCATCAGCCATGAGAGCCGCACCGATGAGTGAAGCGGTATAGTCAGAGCCTCCGCGCTGGAGATTGTCCACCTCTCCGTAGGCATTTCGGCAGATGAATCCCTGGGTCATATAAATCTGATAGCCTTTGTTTGCGGCCATTATCTCAGAGAGATGCTCCTTGATGTAAGGCGCGTCTGGTTCGGCATTCTTGTCAGTGCGCATGAAGTCGAGAGCGTCGATGAGCAAAGCCTTTACGCCGATTTCCTTGAGATAGTTGACAACCATGTTGGTGCTGATCACCTCGCCCTGGGCTACGATGATTCTCTCTTCAAAGCTGGTGAAGATATCCTTGGTGAAGCTACGCAGGTAACGGAACTCGTCAGCGAAGAACTTGCGTGTGGTCTCCTTCATTTCATCGGTGGAATAGAGTTCGTCCACGTGCTTCATGTATTTCTTTTCGAGGGTGTTGATTACCTCGTTGGCACCGTCAGAATTTTTCTTGTAGAGGTAATCGCATACCTCGATGAGAGAGTTTGTGGTTCCGGACATAGCAGAGAGCACGACGAATGTAGGCTCTCCAGACTTTGTTATGAGTTGAGATACATCCTGCATACGCTGTGGTGTGCCTACGGAAGTACCTCCGAATTTCATTACTTTCATGTTCTTGTGACTTTTTTTGTTGTTTAGTTGTTTTGTTGTTTAGTTGTTTTGTTGTATTGTCATTTTGTCGTTTGCAGAATGAGTTTGCAGCTGACTGTCATCAAGACCACAAAACGACAAGACCACAATACAACAGAATGACCAGGCAACCACCTTATCTGTATTGCTCGGTGATGTCTTCCAACTTCCTGTCCTGACACTGATAGACGATTCCCGGAAACTTGTCAAGCATCGGGATATTGTGCGTGGTCATCACCACGGCTGTACCTGTGGCAGTGATTTCCTTCAGGAGAGCCACGATATTGTCAGCCGTCTCAGGGTCAAGATTGCCGGTAGGCTCATCAGCGAGAATCACCTTGGGATTGTTGAGGATTGACCGGGCGATTGCAATACGCTGCTGCTCACCGCCAGAGAGTTGGTAAGGCATCTTGTGTTTGGCGTCGGTCATTCCCACGCTTTCGAGCACTTCGTCGATACGATTGTCTATATTCTCCTTTTTCCATCCAGTGGCTTTGAGCACGAACTCCAGGTTCTGACAGACAGACCTGTCAGTGAGCAGAAGGAAATTCTGGAATATGATGCCCAACTCGCGACGCAGAGCAGGTATTTCCTTGCGCTTGAGCTTCATCATATCACGTCCCAATACGAGAGCATTCCCAGCCTCTTCGATGTCGAGCTCGGCATAGATGCTTCGCAGGAGCGAACTCTTGCCTGAGCCCACTTTGCCTATTATATAAATAAATTCTCCTTCGTTGACTTTGAAATCAACATTTTCGAGAACTTTATCACCATCCTGATGATAGATATTGACTTTGTTGTAATCTATTAGTGACACTTTGATACTTAGACGTTTAGAGTATTATTGTTAAGGGCGGTTCTATGAATTACCACCGTTATATTAGTCTTAAGGGCGGTTCTATAAATTACCACCGTTTATAAGGAAGTCATTTAGTATGTGACGTTTTGTTATCTTTCGTTTTTTTTCGGCTCAAAGCGTAAGTTCGTTCAGTCGTTATGCACCGCATAACTCCTTCGCTCACTTGCACTTTGATCTCGAAAACAGCCTCGAAATGTAACAAAGCTAATTTATAGAACCGCCCTAAATTAGAATCACCCTTAATCCAATGCCGGAAGATGGAGCGGAGAGCAGACTCTCGGATTAGTGCTTGTGCCAATTAGGGTCGTGGCGCACTGCGAGCTCTCTTGCAAGATCCTCTATGCGAAGTCCTTTGCTGGTGAGAAGGACTATGAGGTGATAGAACATGTCAGCGCCTTCGTAAATAAGGCGGTCGTTGGTTCCGTTGGTGGCTTCGATGACGAGTTCGAGGGCTTCCTCACCGACTTTCTGTGCCATTCTGTTGAGTCCGTCATTGAAAAGGCTGGTGGTGTAAGAGCCTTCAGGCATTTCTTCATGACGCTTCTCTATGAAGTCTTGTAGTTCGCTAAGGAACAAAAGTGGATTTTTCTCTTCCATTTTCTTATTATTGTGTTTAATGTTTTGCTTTGTGAATGTAAGCGGTCTTGCCATGAAAAGACAGGAGATTGCAATCGAATTGCAGTTATTTGTTCTCCTCTCCCCAGCAGGTGTCAGTTCCAGTATGACAGGTAGGACCATGTGGATGGACTTTTACGAGCAGCGTATCATTGTCGCAATCGACCTTTATATCCACGAGGTCGAGGAAATTACCACTTGTCTCACCCTTTGTCCAAAGCGTGTTGCGAGAGCGGCTCCAGAAAGTCACCTTCTTCGTTTCGAGGGTCTTGGCGAGAGATTCTTCATTCATGTAACCGAGCATGAGCACATTCTTGGTCACTGCATCCTGAATAATGGCAGGCACGAGACCATTGCCTTTCGTAAAATCTACATTCATAGTGTGTTATGTTCTTACGTTGTTGTTTTACCTTATTGAGCTTTTGGAGAGACTCCTGCGCTGGATGGCAAGCTAAATCCTGACGTTGACGCCTTCCTTGCGGAGATATTCCTTCAGCTCCGGGATTGAAATCTCACCGAAATGGAATACGCTTGCCGCGAGAGCAGCGTCCGCTTTTCCTATCTGGAAGGCATCACGGAAATGCTCTTTTCTGCCGGCACCGCCGCTCGCAATCACTGGAATAGGAAGCATATCTGCAAGCTGTGCGAGGGCTTCATTGGCAAAGCCCTGCTTCACGCCGTCGTGGTCCATTGACGTGAAGAGGATTTCTCCAGCTCCTCTGTCAGCCACTTCCTTCGCCCAGTCCGTCAGAGTGCGTTCCACTCTGATTCTGCCGCCGTTGAGATAGCAGTGCCATCCGTCCTCGTCGTTGCGGGCATCAATGGCGCAGACGCAGACCTGCGATCCGAATTTGGCTGCAATCTCATTGATGAATTCAGGCCTTCTGAGTGCGGCACTGTTGATACTGACCTTGTCGGCGCCAGCGCTGAGCATGCGGTCCACATCCTCAATGGCATTGATTCCACCACCGACAGTAAACGGGATGTTGATTTCGAGGGCTACTCTCGTCACCATGTCGGTGAAAGTCTTGCGTCCTTCATGGGAAGCCGTTATGTCGAGATAGACGAGTTCGTCAGCTCCGGCATCGCTGTATGCTTTTCCGAGCGCCACAGGGTCGCCGGCAGAGCGTAGGTTCACGAAGTTGGTTCCCTTTACAGTCTCACCGTTCTTTACGTCAAGGCAAGGTATTATGCGTTTTGCAAGCATGTTGAAATATTTATAAATATTAGACCTTCACTTTATGGTTCTTATCCTTTCAGCCCAGAGTTTCTGAGCTTTTCGACGTCGATTCTTCCTTCATAGTAAGCCTTTCCGAATACTACTGCCGGGATTCCTGCCTCATCCAGTGCTTCGATGTCTTCATTGCATGAAACGCCTCCCGATGCAATCAGGTGCATGTCCGGGTATGTCTGCATGATGCTCTTGTAGAGTTCGATAGCAGGGCCAGAGAGGGTGCCGTCCTTTGAGATTTCCGTACAGAGCACATACTTCACTCCGTGACTCATGTAATCCTCCAGGAAAGCGATCAGAGACACGGAAGAGTCCTCTTTCCATCCGTTGATGGAGACCATTCCATTGCGCACGTCTGCTCCGAGAATGATTCGTTCTGGACCGAATTTGTCGAGCCATGAGAGGAACAGTTCGGGGTTTGTCACGGCAATGGAGCCTACAGTCACCATGCTTGCGCCGGCATCGAAAGCCTTCTGTATATCCTCTTCTGTCTTTATGCCGCCTCCGAAATCCACGATGAGTCCGGTCTCGGATGTTATGGAGCGGAGAACGTCATCATTGACGATGTGATGGCTCTTGGCTCCGTCAAGGTCCACGACGTGCAGACGACGGAATCCCATAGATTCAAACTCTTTAGCCTGAGCCACAGGGTCTTCATTATAAACCTTTTTACTGTCATAATCACCTTTGGTCAGGCGTACGCATTTACCTCCGATGAGGTCGATGGCAGGGATGAGTTCTATCATTTTTCTGATGCTATTTCGATGAAGTTACTTAATATCTTGTGTCCCACTACACCGCTTTTCTCCGGGTGAAACTGCGTGGCGAAGAAATTGTCTTTCTGCAACGCAGCACTGTAAGGGATGATGTAATCGGCTGTTGCCGCGGTGTATTCGCACATCTCGCAGTAGTATGAGTGGACGAAATACACATAATCTCTTTCAGTCAAGCCTTTGAAGAGTGGTGACTTGAGGTCGTGTATGGCATTCCAGCCCATAGCCGGCACCTTCTGCTCGTGCTTTACAGGCTGAAACCTTTTCACGTCGATCGGGAATATGCCGATGCAGTCTATGTCGCCTTCCTCTGAATGCTTGCACAGAAGCTGCTGCCCGATGCAGATTCCGAGCACGGGTTGCTTCAGGTCTGCTATCAGCGTGTCGAGGTTGTGCGATTTGAGATACCCCATAGCGTTGCGCGCCTCGCCTTGCCCTGGGAAGATTACGCAGTCGGAAGTTGTCAGTTCATCGGCATTGTCAGTCCATAAAGGCTCTATTCCGAGTCGCTTTACAGCGTTTATGACCGAGAAGATGTTTCCTGCGTTATATTTCACTATCGAAACTTTCATTTCAAGTACTATTTTGGCTTGGTTGGTTTAAACTTCGTGCAAAGGTAAGAAAAAAATATGATATAATCATAATAATAGGTGGGATAATCGTCAATTTCATAACAATTTTAACCTAAATGCAATAAAAGAGCATGATTTTTTTAGCATGAAGAGGAATCTGATGGTTAGAAATTGTTACTTCCTGATATTATTTCCGATTAAAGATGCAAGGACAGATTTCCCTTGGAAACGGAGACCAAACCAGAATCTCAAACATATCACATTGTAAGCAAAAGCAAACATCTGCTTACAATATGAATTTCAAACTCCGACAATCACAACGACTGATTCCAATGAGAGAAAACAAACGAAGCATCATGCTTCAGACTACAAATGGCGGTAAAAACCTTTTGACATTCCACGGTTCCTGGCAAACCTTCGATTGTCAATATGTAAGCAAAACGCCCGTTTCCACGTTCATTTGCAAAATGTGCTGATTACACCTTATTATATTATCATGTTGTCTTGTTGTCTGGTTGTTTCGTTGTGTTGTTGTTTGGTGCTCAGAAGGAAAACCACCATACGAAAGCCACTGTGCCAACGGCTTTAACCGTTGGAAACAACTAAACAACAAAACAACCAAACCACAAAAAAGCCATCATCCCAAAACGACTTCTACCACCTTGTCAATCTCCGTAGGCACATTGCCGAGGTTGAGCAAGATGCCGCCTTCGCACTTCTGCATCTTGACATTCTCACCTGTCACGAAGTCGAACGCCTTCTTTACCTTGCGGTTGCCGACAGGCAGGAAGAGACTGCTGTCCTGCAGATTGAGGATGTGGACGAAGAGTCGGTTGCCCTTTTGTGTGGTCGCACCCCATTCGTGAGGCGCCACGATGCCTCCACGCGTGCCATAAATCGTCTCTCCGTATGTCTTCATCCATTCGCCCATCTCGCTCAGGCGCTCAAGGGCGACGGCAGGAAGCTCACCGTCCGGCTGAGGACCGATATTCATAAGGAGATTAGCATTGTTGCCAGCCGCCTTGACGAGATAATGGATCAGGGTCTTGGTCGATTTGTAATCCTGGTCCGTAATCTTGTAGCCCCACATCCCGTTCATGGTCTCGCACGTCTCCAGAGGTAGTCGGCTGATGTCCTGTCCAGAGAGTCCTGCCTTGTTTTCGCCCGGAAGGTCACGCTCAAACATCTGGAAATCCTCACCCTCGAAAGGGGTGTGATGATGGTTGTTGCCCACAAGGCAAGCCGGTTGCAGACGATGGATCAACGCATATTGTTCCGGAAGCTGCCAGTCAAAGCCCGGATTTTCATCCTGATCCCACCAGCCGTCAAACCATATCGCTCCCACCTTGCCATAGTTGGTAAGGAGTTCGGTCAACTGATTGTTCATGAACTGATAATAGCTTTTCCAGTTTCCCTGCGGATTGGGACGGCCCGTCCCACGTCCTGTTCGTCCCCAGACGGCATCTTCACGATACCAGTCGATATGGGAATAATAGAGGTGCAGACGGATTCCCTGCTTGTGGCATTCATCGGCAAGTTCCTTTAGGATGTCGCGACGGAAAGGCGTAGCATCCACGACGTTATAGTCGGAATACTTCGTCTTGAACATCGAGAATCCCTCATGATGTCTTGTAGTGAAACAGATATATTTCGCACCGGACGCTTTTATCGCGGCGACCCATTTGGCAGCGTCAAACTTGGCTGGATAGAAGCCACCCGCCAGTTTAGCGTATTCCTTATAGTTCAGGTCCTTGTTGGTCATGGTCCACTCGCCGGCGGCAAGCATGCTGTAGAGACCCCAGTGGAGGAATATACCGAACTTGGCATCCTGGAACGCCTCACGGGAAGCCATATTGTCAGCCGTCGGCTTGTAATGCTGAACGGCAGCGTTGTCTTCTTTCGTGAAGCCACTTGCCGGTGTGGCATTTGCCGTCAGGCAGGAGCACCCGAGGGAAAGGATTGTTGCGTATAGTTTCAGTCGTATATTCATAGCGAATTATGTGATAATAGATTCATAAATGATTATTCCGGTGCAAATATACGACTTTTTCAGCAAAAAGGCAAATTATCATGTGGTTTTGTTGTTTGGTGGTCTGGTTGTTTCGTTTTTTGTAATGATCATCAGCAATATGGTCATTCAACAAAATCACAAGACAACAAATCTGCCTGTAAGGCAGTACCGAGCGAAGCGAGAGTAACCCGGGACGAAGTCTCGGGATTATAACCGCCAAAGGAATTATTCAGAAATGTACAACGTACAACGTACATTGTACGTTTTAGCCCCCCCCTCTCTCTCCTTTTGCTAATAATATATATTATGTATGATATATAAATTATTAAAAGAATCCACCACCTACCCCCCTCTAAAACGTACAATGTACGTTGTACGTTAAGCCTTTTTCACAACCGTTAAAGCCAAGAAGAAAAACCTCCGTGGTGACAACTTGAAAATATGTTAACTCAATGCTTTCAGAAGAAGAAAAAGAGAGAAAAAAGCGGAATAATTCCTCCACGCGCACAATAGCATAGACATTACCTTGCAATATCTATGCTTTTACCCTCTGATAACTAAGCTATTACCTCCCAATCCCTATGCTTTTACCCCCGATTTTCCGCCCTTTTCCGCCCGAAAAACGCTCCTTTTCCATGCCCCAATTTTCCAATGTCTTGACCATCAGACGATTGCAGAATCAGCGAGAATCGCGTATTTGCGGACGGAATTTCTGGCGTGGATTTCATTTGTTAAAATATTGACATTTTGCGCAAGGTCATAAAGTATCAATAGATAAAAACAAGAGAAAAATAGAAATAGATAACATGAAAAAAAAGGAAAGACAACGTGAAAAATATTGAAAAACGGCACAAAAATAGGGTTCATCGCATTGCCGTGCAACGCTTCTGAACCCTATTTCCGCATTCAAGAACAATGAATTCCGCATTGTGAATCATGAATTATGCATTGTGAATTATCAATAAAATCGCGAGCAACGATGGTTATCTTGCCACTTCCTTGAGGAAAATGGCATCGAGAGACCAAGTTGCGCAGGAGTTCGTAGAGAAGACTCCTTTTGAATCAAACGGCGTGATGAGCATATCTTTCTTGGCATTATCGAGCACCATTCTGTTGCCGGTTTTCCAATAAGAATATCCCTGAAGGCGTGGCACCTTGAACTTGTTCTTTGATATTTCCCACGCTTTTGCCTTGTAGTGCGTGGCATGGTCAAGCCATACTTTATTCCAAGGCTCATAGTCGATGCTAAGCAGCATCTCATTCATCATCTCAAAACCTCCCATGATGCTAAGCAGATGGTTGGTATTCTGCGATGCAGGATCGCCTTCCCATGATATTTCTCCAGTTGCCGGGTCGTAACCCAACGCTTTAGGACCGGAGAAAAGTCCGTGCGGAAGATTGGCAATGCTCTTCATTCCTGCAATTATCTTGTCGTAGTATTTGCGATTTCCTGTGCGTTCCCACTCAGTAAACCAGTTTCCAGCGTAAGCCATCCAGTCCGGACCTATTCTCAGTCTGGCTGGCGCTGTGCATGGGAAACGGTCGCTTCTCGGCTGTGCAAGACGCATCGGGTCGAGATGATAGAGTAGGGTGTCAGCGTCTGTTACTTCGGACATCAAGTCGCCCGTACGCTCGTCGGCCGTGAGATAATAGAGGAATCTGTTCCAGAAAGCCTGTGAAATGCGCGCCTCCTTTGCACCACATCCCCAATGGCTGACATTATGGCGTGAACCGAGTCCTGCATGAGGACCGGAGTGGTAGCAGTCCACTTCTGCAGTGTGGCGGGTGATTGCGACAGCCAGACGCCAGTCTTGCTCTCTGCCTTCTCGCAGGAAATTATACCAGAACATCGCATTGGAAGCCAGTTCGGTGTTGTCCCAGGCGTACCCTCCGACATCGTATCGCCATTGTCCACGGGAGAAATCATAGGTGTGCATCACGTCACCGTAATCGAAGAATCCATACCAAGAGTTACTTTCCTGCTCAGAAGCATACAGATCCATTATTTCTCTCAACGTCTTGTCGGTATTGTCTCCATTTGGGAGACTCCATATTCCGAAAGCCTTGTGGCTATGTAGATATTCCGGAGTTGGCACAAGAGCCGTAGGCTCACCGTTGCCCATGAGACATTCCGCCTTGCCAATGCAAGGAGTGAGGTAAAGGATTGATGTTCGTGCTATACCCTCCGCTGTACTCATGCCAGGCTGCACATCTTCGTATGCGGCTTCGAGCGAGTGGGCTATGGTGTCGTAATGCTCGAATGACTTTGCTTCTGCTTCCGGACTCCACATCCACATCGTGGCAATAGCCTCGTCGCTTCGTGCCTTGTCTATCTGGATAGTCGAAGGATAGGATTGCCAGAAATCCTGCATCCGCAGTTTTATGGCTGTTTTTCCATCGCCCAGAATCACTTCTCCCTTTGCTCTTCTGCCTTCTATGGTTCCAATCCAAGGAGAAACGGACGTGGCGCGCTTTCGTATGGAATAAGAATTTGGCGAAATCTGTGACAGTCTGAATCCGTCCCAAGCGGCTAATTGGGACGCAAGCCATCGGCTCTTTTCGTCTGCAATGCGCCCGATGGAATCGACATTTATACTTCTACGTGATATGAGAGGCTTGACCTTGAATATCTGATAGTTATCTGTAAAATTGCTCTTTGTGACGCACCCCTTGTTGATTTGCGATCCCCGAAATGAGGAAAGGATGGAATTTGCAGGAAAGCTTTCCCCTTTTGCAAAAGCGATTGTCCTCTGATAATCGGCACTTCGCATAGGTACTGCCGTTCTCAAGCCAAGAGATTTCAAGCCTTTGGCATTCAATTCATTGTCCACGAGGAGCGTATGTACAATCTTTATCTCGTTGCTGCCTTTGTAAGCATAAAGGCGAAGCGTGAATTTCTCACCGTCAATCTTGATTGTAGAGCGATTGTTTCCTGAGCGTTCTATGTCAACCTTCTCAGGCTTGAGGATTTTTCCATTTGCTTCAAGCCACACTTTCCCACATGATTTCACTCCTTCCGAGACAATGCTGTCGATGATGCAATCCCCATTTTTAGAGATGAATACCTTTGAACCAATGGTGTTTATGACTATTTCATCGGAGTTTTCCGTGAGGAAATGCTGAACGCTTTTTGCTTTTTTTCTTGTATTTCCCAAGGTGAGCAAAATGGAATTGGTATTCGCTGGCACGATTCCGGCTACTGCTTCCCATTTCACTGACCCATCCGGCCAATACGCAAGCGTCCATGAATCATTCGGGATTTGCGTTCCTTTATCAGTCTGCAAGAGGATGGATTGGTCGGGATATACTTCACCTTGAAGGAAAGGAACACCGAAAGTCTGTGGCGAAGCCGATGAATTGGGGCTTTTTCCCACCCAATGCAACGCGACTGGAGTGCCGGAAACCGGAGTTTCGGAATATGTAAAATTCCTGATTTGAGCATGGGCGAGGGTGGTGCGGAAACCGAAATATCCACGATGAAACGGGTGAATATCAAGATAATCCACAAGACATTTACCATCAATAACATATCTGACACGACCAAAGCATTGCTCAAGACGAATATGATACCAATGGTTTGGCTTTAGGATATTCCCAGGATCAGTATATTCCCTCAGAATCGCAGGACGACGAGAAGGATCGTTTATGCCCTTTTCATCGCCATTATAGCGACGGAAACGGGTGGTGGAATTGTAGTTGCCACCATAGCCCATATAATAAAGCGAAAGAGCATACTGATTGATGAATATGCCTTTTCGTCGGGAAATGCCTTTCAGCACATTGCCATCCTTCTGCTTCGGATCTGTGGCTTGCCAGAAACAGTTGAGGTCGGATAGACGGTTCCAGGCGTTGTTGTTGTGTTCCTCTACTACAATCCGAGCATCATATTCTATGACGACATTGCCCTGCATCGGTCTTTTATACCACAGTGTCAACCCTTTAGGTGCGATGATGTCTATTGCTCCATCGCTTGTGAGGCTCACTTTGCTTTCATGGCTCTCAGCCTCTACTGCCCAGTCTGACAGTTTTGCCTGAGCCATAAGTGCATGAGGAACAAGGTACAAAAGACTTATCAGGAAGATTCTAATCATAGTCGAGTGGTTTTGTTTTGTAGATATGCGTCGAGGATTACCATTGCCGCCATCGCTTCAACGACAGGAACGGCACGAGGCAGTACACAAGGATCGTGTCTGCCCTTGGCTTTAAGTACAGTCGGATTGCCCTCCTTGTCGATGGTATTCTGCTCCATCAGGATGGTGGCTACAGGTTTGAAGGCTACACGGAAATAAATATCCTCACCATTTGACAATCCTCCCTGAATGCCTCCGCTGTGGTTAGTCAGAGTATGTACTCTTCCATCGGCATCAGTGGCGAACACATCATTCTGCTGTGAGCCGGTTTGTCCGATTCCATCGAAGCCTTCGCCGTACTCGAATCCCTTGACAGCATTGATACTGAGCATCGCATGACCGAGAACAGCGTGCAGTTTGTCAAACTCAGGCTCACCGAGTCCTACGGGGCAACCCTTTATTACACAGGTTATTACTCCGCCAATAGTGTCGCCTTTGGATTTTACATCGCAGATCAGCGACTCCATTTCCTTCGCTTTCATCGGGTCCGGACAGCGTACGGCATTTGTCTCTGTACGACTGAGGTCATAGAGATGATAGTCGCGATTGAGGCTTATATCGCCCACTTGTGAGGTGTATGCCTGCACGGAGATTCCGATCTCACGGAGAGCCAGTTTAGCCAACGCACCTGCCACGCATCGTCCTATGGTGATGCGTGCGGAAGTGCGGCCACCTCCTCGATGGTCTCTTATGCCATACTTGCTCTGGTATGTATAGTCTGCATGGGATGGGCGGAAAGTGCAACGCATGTTCTCATAGTCTTGAGAGTGCTGATTCGTGTTTCTTACTATGAATCCTATGGGGCATCCCGTGCTTTTCCCTTCAAATACTCCGGAAAGGATTTCCACTTGGTCAGCCTCATTGCGGGAAGTCGTTATCTTGCTTTGGCCGGGGCGTCGGCGTGCCAATTCTGCCTGTATGAAATCAGTATCGATTTCAATACCTGCAGGCATTCCATCTACAACGCCACCTATTGCGGCTCCGTGGCTTTCGCCATAAGTGGTTACGGTAAATATTTTTCCGAAAGTATTCATAAGCAAGTCAAGAATGAAAGTTTGTGTTGAAACAAGTCAAGTCAATGGAAATCCATTGCAGACTCATAGGAATATGTATTATTAAATAGGTTTGTTGTTTAGTGGACCCGTAGAAATTTCCATACGGACAAACAAAACCACCAAACAACAAGATCACTAAACGATAATTTCCAGATTTTCTATATGCAAGCGCATATTAAGCATTTCCGCAACAGTCACCATCGCAATTGCAGTCGCCTCCGCAATTTCCGCTGCAGTTGCCACATCCGCCACCACAACCACCGCTCATGTGATTAATCATAGCCTGGATTTCAGCGTTTGTCGTAGGGCGCTTTTCCACGATAGTACCTACGAAATTCAGCACCTTGCCAGCGAGAGGGTGGTTAAGGTCAATCTTTACCTTGTCATCAGAAATGGTAAGCACCTGTCCCATGAAACGGTTGCCGTCCTCATTCTGCAGAGGAACGATGGCTCCCACGTAGATATTATTAGAGTCAAATTTGCCATCTATGCAGAAGATGCTCTTGTCGAGGTCGATGATGCGCTCGTCGTAGTGATCACCGTAAGCTTCTTTCTTCTCAAGAGTGAAGTCAAAAACATCGTTTTCTTCGAGCTTCACAATGTTGTTTTCGAATGAAGGCAAAGCCATTGACAGACCTGAGATAAAGCGGAAAGGCTGGCTTGCAGGAGCTTCCTCAAGCATTGTCTTTACTCCGTTTTCTATTGCATAGAGCTTGTAAGCGACTCCATAAGTGTAGTTTTCTTTCTTTTCCATTAGTTTTTTAGGGGTTGTTGAATTGTGGATTATTTGATGGAATGGCTGGGTTCTTCATTCTCGAATCAAACTTTAAATAATCTATTGTTTCATTCGGAGAAAAGACCAAGTCATGTGCAAACATCTGCAAAGGTAATAATAAATAATGGAACATCCAAATATATTTTTCCTTTACGATATTTGTTATCCGAAAATCTTGGAATATTCATCCTCAAAATTGGGAGTGAAGATGCCTTTGCCCATACTTGACACTATTTCGTCCCGTGTCCAGAAGCGTCCGCCTTCCAGTTCAGTCTCGCTCGGACTGACCGCTCCGTCGTAGATTGTCTTATGAACATAGACAAGTTCCTTCTCTCGCTTTCCCTCAAAGACGTATTTACATATAAATACCGGAGTGAAGTCTGTAATTCCCAACTCCTCTCTTACTTCTCTGTAGAGAGCTTCTTCCACGGTCTCACCGTAATCCACGTGTCCTCCAGTCGCAGTGTCCCATTTGTTTGGCTGGATGTCCTTCCATGCCGGACGGTGTTGCAGATAGAGGTCTCCCTTGGAATTGAAAACGTGAAGGTGGACTACAGGATGCAGAATCTTGGTACCGTCATGAGCTTGTCCACGTGTTATTTTTCCGATTACTTCCCCTTGTTCGTTGACCACGGGGAATATTTCTTCTTGATTATCCATTTCTATTGTCTTTTTATTTCCGATGCAAAAGTAGTATTTTCAATTCATTTATGCAAGCGTTTTGAAGGGTTTGTTGTATTGCTGAATATTTGTATTGTCGCTTTGGTGTTTGTTTGGCTATTTCATATCATGAGACGAACAAACAGAACAACCAAACGACCAGAGCACAAAAGTGCGCATTCCGCAATCACTGCTGTTGATACACATCAAGAAAAAGCATTTGTTATCGCACACAACGGAAAAATGCTTTGTCATCTCTCAGATAGATATTACTTTTGCAAACGCAAATGGGATAGTAGGCAGACAAAGTCAATCAGACAGTATGATTTGACAATTCAGGTAATTAGAAAGCAAAGTGATTATAGGCAGAAGGTGTTCCAATCTCAATTAAACAAAGATAGACAATTAAGGTAAAAGTCTAACTATCGCTTTAATAAATGAGTGCAACAGCATGGCTTCGGCAGTGCGTTGCACTTTTTTTATCAGCCGGTAACGCGGCTGACACAGGGGCGGCTGGATTGGAATTCTATCTATAACAGGCTGACACAGGGGCGGTTCAATGGGAATTCCGGTGGTAACGTGGCTGACACAGGGGCGGCTGGATTGCTTTCTTATTCAAACGGCATTCTCGTCCACACCGAGACCGAAGAGAGCAAAGTCTCCTTTCAGCGGGTCGTCATGCCAAATTTCAAGCATTCGGTCAGTAAGACGGTGCGCAGCAGACATTGAAGTGGTCCTGGATGTGATAAGTCCAAGACGCAAAGCTTCCTGCAAGACGTGAGTGTCGAGCGGCATGATAAGCGTCCGGCGATCGATGATGTCGCTCCACAATCCGAGATCTACAGGAGAGTCACTCCTTACCATCCAGCGCAGGAACATGCAGATACGTTTGCATGAGGAAGTGGCATCTTTGGGGATTATGCCTATGCTGCCGTGTTCTGCAAACCATTTCGTGATTGCCTTTATGATGTCTATCGCGCTTTGTGAACCAACAGACTCAACAAAGCCGCGCATAGAGCCGTATTCCGTCACCATTTCAGCCAAAGCCTGAAGGAAACGATTCATCATGGCGAAAGTGTAGAGCCTGTAAAAGCAATTGGATGTTGGCGGAATGGCAACTTCAAATTCATGATTTACAAGCCATTGTCTGATGTTTCCATTGGCATTGTCAAGGATAAACTGAATTTTGGGAAGAAACTGCTTCCTACTGCCGTAACTGAGAGAGGAAGCAATAAAAGCAAGGAGTTCCTTGTCGCGAGAATCTTCCACCTGGTGCATGAACCAGCTGGGGTCTCCGACAAGGAACTCTTTATTTTCATACTTGAATGCCAACTGCTTAAGCATTTCGGCATAATCATTGACGTTCTGCATATAATATGGTTTCTGCCGGCAAGCATAATCAGATTGCCGGCAGAAATGAAAATACGATTAAAGAATAGACTTTACAGTCTCAATCATACCCTTGGAAGCGATATCGTTGAGGAAGCCCTCTACCATATCTGTAAGTCCAGGGATTGTGTTGAGATCTCCGTGCTCACCCCAAATCCAATCAGCAGCGAGAACGCCCTCAGCGACCTTGCGTGTGTCGCCAGTAGCCCAGAGATTGGTAAGGAGATCCATAATCTTCTGGTCGTCATTAGGCTGGATAGGAGCACCGTCAGCACGTGTACCGCCCTTATAGTAAGTGATGATTGCAGCGAGACCAAGTACAAGACCCTTAGGAAGTTCACCCTTACGCTCAAGGTAAACCTTCACTCCTGGAAGGTCGCGAGCCTGGAACTTAGGGAATGAGTTGAGCATGATAGAAGTAACCTGATGGTCAACGTATGGATTGTCGAAGCGCTCAAGCACGTCAGCAGCAAACTTCTGGAGTTCTTCCATAGGAAGGTTGAGAGTCTGCATGAGTTCGTCATACTGTACCTTCTTGATGTAAGGACCGACAACAGGATCGTGAAGAGCATCACGAACGATGTTGATGCCAGAGAGATAAGCCACAGGAGAGAGAACAGTGTGAGGACCATTGAGGAGAGTAACCTTACGCTCGTGGTATGGAGCCTCAGACTCAGCGATGAGAACGTGGAGACCAGCCTGGTCAGCAGGGAATTCCTTACGCAGTTCCTCGCAAGTCATGTTTTCAGCCTTCTCGATTACCCAAAGGTGGAAGATTTCAGCCTGAACGACGAGATTGTCCTTGTAACCGATCTTGTTCTGGATTTCCACGATGTCCTTGCGTGGAAAACCTGGTACGATACGGTCAACGAGAGTAGCGCAAACGTAGTTGTATTTCTCAAACCACTCAGAGAAAGCCTGTGCCTTCTCACCGAAGTCAGGAGTCCAGAGCTCGATGTACTTGCGGATGCAGTCCTTGAGGTGGTGACCATTGAGGAAGATGAGCTCACAAGGCATGATGATGAGACCCTTAGTAGGATCACCGTCGAATGCGTTGAAACGGTTCCAGAGGAACTGAGTGAGCTTGCCAGGATAAGAAGTGGCAGGAGCGTCGGAGAGCTTGCATGAAGGGTCGAATGCAATACCAGCCTCAGTAGTGTTGGAGATTACGAAACGAATCTCTGGCTGTTCAGCGAGAGCCTGGTAAGCATAATGCTGTGAATATGGGTCGATAGCGCGTGAGATTACGTCAATACGGTCGAGCTGATTGACAGCCTCTCCATTGAGACGGCCCTGAAGATTAACATGGTAGAGGCAGTCCTGACCATTGAGCCAAGAGACCATACCCTTGTCGATAGGCTGAACAACGACTACAGAACCATTGAAATTGGTCTTTGCGTCCATGTTCCATACAATCCAGTCAACGAAAGCGCGAAGGAAATTTCCCTCACCGAACTGGACAATCTTCTCTGGCATTACACTCTTAGGTGCAGTGCGCTTGTTTAATGCAGGTAGTTTTGTCATTTTGTTAGTTATGTTAAGTATTAATTTTGTTGGTTAAGTCAGATGCTTGAAAATCAGTCTTTATTCTTCAACAGGACTAAATCTCTGCAAAGGTAATAAAAAGGAATGAAAAGACCTTGCCTTCAACGAAATATTTTTGTAATATTTTGATTAAATGCCTTTTTGATGGTCATTTCAAGAATAAACAAGGTCTTTATTCCCTAAAGCGCCCCTTTGGTGGAAGGCAACTGGAAATGATAGATATCACGCTTCACAGCCATCCTGATAGCGCGAGCGAAAGCCTTGAATATCCCTTCTATCTTATGGTGTTCGTTAATTCCTTCTGCCTTTATGTTGAGGTTCATTCTTGAAGCATCGCTGACGCTCTTGAAGAAATGGAAAAACATCTCGGTAGGCATCTCTCCGATTTTCTCACGGTGGAATTCTGCATCCCATACTAGCCAAGGGCGTCCGCCGAAATCGAGAGCCACCTGGCAGAGGCAATCATCCATTGGCAGAGTGTAGCCGTATCGCTCAATTCCACGCTTATCGCCAAGAGCCTTGAGAATACATTCACCGAGGACAATGCCCGTATCTTCGATGGAATGGTGCTCATCCACATGAAGGTCTCCATTGCATCGCACATAAAGATCCATCATTCCGTGGCGACCAATCTGCTCAAGCATATGGTCGAAGAATCCGAGTCCTGTCTTTATGTCGCATTTTCCGGTTCCATCGAGGTTCAATCTCACGGTAATGTCCGTCTCATGAGTGGTACGGGTAATCTCCGCGGTACGTTCCCCGGCAAAGAGTATTTCCGCTATTTTGTCCCAAGTAATACCGTCACGACCGATTATCAGAGCCTTGCAGCCGAGGTTTTGAGCCAACTGGGCATCGCTCTCACGGTCGCCTATTACATAGGAACCAGCGAGGTCGTATTCGGGATTGTCGAAATACTCTGTCAGCATTCCCATGCCAGGCTTCCGGCAAGGATGGTTGTCTTCCGGGAAATGGCGGTCAATAAACTGTCTGTCAAATTCTATTCCTTCGCCTTTCAGGGTCTGAAGGATGAAATTATGGACAGGCCAGAAAGTGTCTTCGGGGAAAGAATCCGTTCCGAGTCCATCCTGATTGCTTACCATTGCAAACTCAAAGTCGAGATTCTTGCGGATAAAACTGAGATTTCGGAATACTCCTTCTACAAAAACGAGCTTCTCGAATGAGTCAATCTGTTCGTCCTCCGGCTCACGGATAAGTGTGCCGTCACGGTCGATGAACAATACCTTTTTCATATAATAATGTTTGTGTTATTGAGTTTTCTCTTCTCTGCTTTTCTCATGTTCCGTTATGGAACCATAGAGATAGAGCAGGGAGATGTCCGGGATTATGCTGATAAGAGCAATCACAGCACAAGTAATGCTGCACACGATGAACATCAGCCACATTCCCGATGTTGGGATAAACGCTTCGTCATTCTGAATAAGAATGGATGTGACGCTGTTGGAGAACGCATTTTCACAAACTACCATTGGAATGCAAGGAATGATACAAAGCAGCACTGTGATAAATGAAGAAAGGAGCGTGACTGTGAAAATCTTTCCCTTATGTCGGAAACCTATCTTAATATTGCTTTTGAAAGAGGCATCGGCTTTCGCTATTCGCTTGTTCTTTACAGTCATTGCCGAATGATACAAAGGATAAATCAGCATTGTGGCAAAGAATACGAGCACGAAAAAAGCAATGATGATGCCAAGTGAAACGAATCCCTGTCGGGTGACGGTGGGCTGGGAAATAATGAGATTGTACAAAGCTTCACTCGCTCCGAGGAATGGACAGGTGAGAATATAGACCCAAATGGAGTAGGGAAGAGTGACAAGAGCAATGGCCACAAGTTCAATAATGCGTTCCTTTAATGAGAGCGTGACAACCTCTTTAGCTTCAATATCTTCACCTTCGTTTATCTTCTCCTCTATCTCTTTTCGCTCCACTGCAGCTTGAGTTCTGCGGAAAAGGATAAAGAGACGAGATGTAAACAGCTGATAGACAACGCATGACAGCATCCAAAAAATGAATAAATCCAAAGCGTCCTGCATCTCAAGACCTCCCGTCAGCAATGTCTTGACAGAGGCACTTGCCTGGCACCATACATATATGACATAAACACAGGCAAAGAGCAACGCCCATGGACCCATCACTTTCGTGATGAGCCATGGACGATGTATTATGTATCCTATTCCTTTGCGGATGCAATCCATCTTGCCCCTTACGGAATAAATCGTTTCTATTTTCATAAGTAGATGACCAATAATATTATGGTGGACTGTCAGACTGTCCCACCGTCAATAATCTGTTTGGTTCGTGGGCTGAAACGCTCACACGTCAGAAGAAACGGACTGCTCCGCAGAACGGTGTGGAATCCGTTTCTGTCAACGTATGGTTATAAGCCGGTTACTTGCGCAATTCGGCAAGAGAAGCCTCTATTGCGGCAATCTTGTCGAGTGAGTCCTGCTCCTTCTTGCGCTCCAGAGCCACAACTTCAGGCTTTGCATTCTGCACGAAGCGTTCGTTGCCCAGCTTCTTTCGCACACCTACGAGGAATCCCTGGAGGTGCTTCAACTGAGCTTCGAGTTTTTCTATCTCGGCATCCACATCGATAAGGTTGCCCAATGGCACTGCATACTCGGATGTACCTACCATGAATGCACTTGCGTCAGCGCTCTTCTCTGCAACCACTTCAATGCTCTTGAGGTTTGCCATCTTGCAGACAACGCTATCGTAAGCCTCGAACGCATTAGTTCCAACAGTCTTAAGTTCAAGAACTTCCTTAGGAGCGATATTCTTCTGGTTGCGCACTGTGCGTACACCTGCCACGATGTTCTTGACAGTCTCGATGTCGTTGATGAGAGCTTCCTCAGCAGGTGTGAGTTCATCAAACTTCACAGTGCTTACCATGATGCTCTCTCCATCCTTGCGCTCGTAGATGTGCTGCCAGATTTCCTCTGTGATAAATGGCATGAACGGATGGATGATACGCATGAGATAATCGAAGAATCGGAGTGTAGCATCATAGGTCTGCTTGTCGATAGGCTTCTGATAGCCAGGCTTGATCATTTCAAGATACCAGCCGGAGAACTCGTCAGTGAAGAGCTTGAACGCAGTCATCAGCGCCTCATTGAGACGATATTTGCTGTAGAGGTCATTGATTTCAGCGTAAGCCGCTTTCATCTTCGCCTCAAACCAGTCGATCGCTATCTTGCTTGCCTTTGGCTGCTCGATTTCCGCTGTCTCCCATCCGCTGACAAGGCGGAAGGCATTCCATATCTTGTTGCAGAATCCCATACCCTGCTGGCAGAGTGATTCGTCAAAGAGAATATCGTTGCCTGCTGGAGCTGAGAGCATCATGCCCATGCGCACGCCGTCAGCACCATACTTGGCAATGAGGTCAAGCGGGTCTGGAGAGTTGCCGAGCGACTTGCTCATCTTGCGGCCGAGCTTGTCGCGCACGATACCTGTGAAATACACATTGCGGAAAGGTATCTCCTTCATGTATTCACATCCAGCCATAATCATACGGGCTACCCAGAAGAAGATGATGTCCGGACCGGTCACGAGGTCGGAAGTAGGGTAGTAATACTTTATCTCTTCGTTGCCAGGATTGTTGATTCCGTCAAACAAAGAGATAGGCCACAGCCATGAAGAGAACCATGTGTCGAGAGCGTCCTCGTCACGATGGAGCTGATCCATTGTGATGGAAGGGTCGATGGCTTTTGCCTTTGCGAGAGCATCCTCCTCGGTGAGAGCCACCACGAAGCGCTCTTCTCCTTCGGCTGTCTCCGGAAGGAAATATGCAGGGATGCGGTGTCCCCACCACAACTGACGTGAGATACACCAGTCCTGGATATTCTCAAGCCAGTTCTTGTATGTTGTGACGTATTTATTAGGATAGAACTTCAGTTCACCGTTGAGCACTGGTGGGAGAGCGATATCTGCCATATGCTGCATAGAGAGGAACCACTGCTTGCAGAGGCGCGGTTCTACAGCGGTGTCCTGGTTACGCTCAGAGTAGCCCACCTTGTTGTCATAATCCTCCACATGATCCATAAGGCCGGCCTTTTCCAGGTCGATGGCTATCTGCTTGCGGCATTCCATGCGGTCCATGCCGACATACATCGTAGCCGCCTCGCTGATTGTAGCGTCAGGATTGAAGATATCTATAGTCTCCAGATTATGAGTCTTGCCGAGCATGTAGTCGTTGGCATCATGCGCAGGAGTCACTTTCAGACAGCCTGTGCCGAAGTCGATATCCACATAGCGGTCTTCGATTACAGGGATTACACGACCTACGAGTGGCACGATGACCTTATGACCGCGGAGCCAATGGTTCTTTGGATCCTTAGGGTTGATGCACATCGCAGTGTCGCCCATGATGGTCTCCGGACGTGTAGTGGCAACGATAGCATAGTAACCCTTTTCGTCCTTGTGTACCAGTTCGCCTTCTTCGCCTGTCAGAACCACAGGATTGACGTCGGCATCAGCCACGTAATACTTGAGATGATAGAGCTTAGACTTCTCTTCACGATAGATTACCTCTTCTGTAGAGAGTACGGTCTGAGCCTTCGGATCCCAGTTTACCATGCGGAGTCCACGATAGATGAGCCCCTTGTCGTAGAGGTCCACGAACACCTTCAGGACTGACTCTGACCTCTTTTCGTCCATAGTGAAAGCGGTGCGGTCCCAGTCGCATGAAGCGCCGAGCTTGCGGAGCTGCTTGAGAATGATGCCTCCGTGCTCTTCAGTCCACTCCCAGGCGTGCTTGAGGAACTGCTCGCGTGTAAGGTCACGCTTCTTGATGCCCTGCTGAGCAAGCTTGTTCACCACCTTTGCCTCTGTTGCGATGGAAGCATGGTCGGTGCCAGGCACCCAGCAGGCGTTCTTTCCGTCAAGACGAGCCTTGCGCACAAGAATGTCCTGAATGGTGTTGTTGAGCATGTGGCCCATGTGGAGCACACCTGTCACATTTGGTGGAGGGATTACTATGGTGTAAGGTTCACGTCCGTCCGGCTTACTGCTGAACAGCTTGTTGTCCAACCAGTATTGATACCATTTTGCTTCCACGTCCTGTGGAGCGTATTTACTTGCTAATTCCATTGATATGTTTGTTTTATATTTTCTTTTGTAAGTAAAATTCCGTGCAAAGGTACAAAAAAACTTTCTATTTTAGAATAATAAGCGTTTTTTTTTAGAAACTATTATATCAGAACAGTCTCTTTTTCTAAATAAATATTAAAAGCAAGTGTTACAGTTCGTTATTTTACTTATTTTTTACTAATTTTGCACCTTAATTATAAATGCACGTGGCGGCTTTGTTCTGCATTCCCGAAATGCCGGAACAGACGCAAGGCGCATTACAGACAATAAAGAAGCAAAATAATAATACAATAAATCTAAAGAAAACAAATGTTTGAAAATCTTAGTGACAGACTCGAACGCTCGTTTAAGATTCTTAAAGGTGAAGGAAAAATCACCGAAATCAACGTAGCCGAGACTCTCAAAGACGTTCGTCGCGCTCTTCTCGATGCCGACGTCAACTATAAGGTAGCAAAGACTTTCACCGACCAGGTGAAGAAGAAGGCGCTGGGCATGAATGTGCTTACCGCCATCAAGCCAGGTCAGCTGATGGTAAAACTTGTGCATGATGAACTCGCAGAACTCATGGGCGGCGAGGCTACAGACCTCAACCTTCTGCAGCGTCCTGCTATTATCCTTATGGCTGGTCTCAACGGTGCGGGTAAGACAACGATGTCAGGCAAGCTCGCCCTGATGCTCAAGACAAAGAAAAACCGCAAGCCTCTGCTCGCTGCTTGTGACACATTCCGTCCTGCCGCTATGGAGCAGTTGAGAGTGCTGGCTGAGCAGGTCGATGTGCCTGTTTACCTCGAAGAAGGCGCTAAATACCCTATCGCTGTGGCCAAGAATGCCATTCAGGAAGCTAAAGCCAAGGGATATGACACCGTAATCGTCGATACTGCCGGACGACAGAGCATCGACGAGGAACTGATGCTCCAGATCGAGCAGATCAAGAAGGCCGTCAGCCCAGACGAGACTCTTCTCGTTGTCGATGCAATGACCGGTCAGGATGCCGTCAACACTGCAAAGGTGTTCAACGAGCGCCTTGAGATTGATGGCGTTATCCTCACCAAGCTCGACGGTGATTCCCGTGGCGGTGCCGCTCTCAGTATCCGTTCCGTTGTCACAAAGCCAATCAAATTCATCGGTACGGGCGAGAAGATGGAAGCCCTCGACGTGTTCCATCCTGAACGTATGGCTGACCGAATCCTCGGCATGGGTGACGTTGTTTCCCTCGTGGAGCGCGCCCAGGAGCAGTTCGACATGGAGGAAGCAAAGCGCCTGGAGAAGAAAATCAAGAAAAACCAGTTCGACTTCAATGATTTCCTCGGTCAGATCCAGCAGATCAAGAAGATGGGTAACATCAAGGATCTCGCAGCCATGATTCCTGGCGTGGGAAAGGCTATCAAGGACGTGGAAATCAGCGATGAACCGTTCAAGAACATCGAGGCAATCATATACTCCATGACTCCAAAGGAGCGCCAGCATCCGGAAATCCTCAACCAGTCACGCCGCATGCGCATTGCAAAGGGTTCCGGCACCGACATTCAGGAAGTCAACAAGCTCATCAAGCAGTTTGACCAGACCCGCAAGATGATGAAGATGGTCAGCGGCATGGGGTCAAGCAAGATGGCACAGATGGCAAACGCCATGAAGGCTATGCGCGGCGGTATGCCTAAGATGTAATCCCGACAAGTGTTTTTAATGTTGTTTTGCGGTTTTGTTGTCTGGTTGTTTTGTTAAACTTACCATTATGACAAACAGCAAAACAACATAACAACCAGACAACATACAACTAAAGCAACTATGGAATATCAACTTATCGACGGAAAAGCGACTGCAACGGCCATCAAGGCTGAGATTGCCGAAGAAGTGAAAAACATTATGGCAAACGGAGGCAAGCAGCCTCATCTTGCCGCAATTCTCGTAGGTCACGATGGAGGCTCCGAGACTTATGTGAAAAATAAGGTACTCGCATGCGAAGCTTGCGGCTTCAAATCCACATTGGTGCGCTACGAGGACGATGTCACTGAGGAGGAAATTCTCAGCTGCGTGGAGAAATTCAACAACGACCCAGACATTGACGGATTCATCGTGCAACTCCCTCTGCCCAAGCACATCGATGAACAGAAAGTCATCGAGGCAATAGACTATCGCAAGGACGTGGACGGATTCCACCCTGTGAATGTAGGACGCATGGCTATCGGATTGCCTTGCTTCATCTCCGCAACTCCCCTCGGCATCATCACCCTTCTCCAGCGTTACAACATCGAGACTTCCGGCAAGAAGTGCGTCGTGCTGGGACGTTCCAACATCGTGGGCAAGCCAATGGCCCAGCTGATGATGCAGAAACAGTATGGCGACGCCACGGTGACTGTCTGCCATTCGCGCTCAAAGAACCTGAAGAAGGAATGTCAGCAGGCTGACATCATCATAGCTGCAATAGGCCGTCCTGATTTCGTGACTGCCGATATGGTGAAGAAGGGTGCGGTAATAATCGACGTCGGCACCACACGTGTTCCTGATGCCACCCGCAAGAGCGGTTTCCGTCTCAATGGTGACGTGAAGTTTGATGAAATAGCACCTCTTTGCTCTTACATCACTCCTGTTCCTGGCGGAGTAGGTCCGATGACCATCTGCTCTCTCATGAAGAACACTCTCGCTGCAGGTAAGAAGGAGTATTATAAGTAGGGGTTGTTGGTTTTCGGTTGTTGGTTGTTGGTTTTCGGTTGTTGGTAAGTTTCCGAAAACATCTCCCAAACAACCAGACAACAAAAACAACCAGACAACAAACCCCCAATTATTCAAAAATCCATTTCATCCGTTTCAAAAGATATCTTTAAGTGCTCGCAAAACTTCAACTATGTGACAGAAAACCGAGCACAGATCTGACGGATGAAATGGATTTTCCGTATCATGCAGAAAAACGCTCCGTGAGCCGTCAAAACCTCTCGGACGATACTTTATCGCAATCACACGCGAAAGCCGTCAGAATCGCTTAAAAACACGTTTTTTGCCATCGCATCCGGCAAGAACGGAGTGCCGTTTGTCAAAATAGACTGTAAAGCGAGTCTGATTGCGCTGTTTATAGGCTTTCGATTGCTTATCCATTCTCTCAACAATTCCCCATTGTCACATTGGGAGTTCAGCGTTTTTGTTTTCATCCTTGACGCTTTTGAAATTATGAAAAGATTAGCAGAGGCTGTAAAAAGCTTTCATTCCATAACGAGAAATCTTGAAAAGGTTACGGTTACATAGTTACATAACCTTTTTCACCCCCCCCACCATAATTCTATCTTAATAATATAATATATATATTATATATTATATTATTAATATAAAGACTAAGCAGAGGGGGAGGCCCTGTGAAAGGTTATGTAACTATGTAACCTGTAACTTACAACATTTTTTCACAACAGTTAAAACCAAGAACGAAAACCTCCGTGGCGACAACTTGAAAATATGTTAAAGCTATGCTCTGGAAGGAAGAAAGAGAGAGGAAAATGCGAAATATTTCTTATGCCGATGCAAAAACTTAGTTATTACGTTGCAATATCCATGCTATTACCTCCTAATAGCTAAGCTTTTGCCCCTCAATATCAATGCTTTCACACCACAATATCATAGCTTTTACTCGCCATTTCCGCCTTTTTCATCCACTTTTTTCAATCGTTTTTTCGTCCGATTTTGCAACCGCTTGAATATCAGACTTTTCCAAAATCAGCGAGAATCGCATATTCACGGACAGAAATATTTTGCTGACTTCCAAATGTTAAAATATTGATGATATGTGCAAATATGCGCATTATTTTCATTAAGAAAAATCCCTCTCTTGTTCCTCTTTAGGTAAAACAATGATACGAATTGGCTATTAAAGCAAGGCCCAGAACGTATCTTTTCACCATCATTCAGGGGAAAAAGAGAGGGATTTTGAAGAATATGTCAGAGATTTTGACTGTCTTCTATCACAGGAAATATGTGGAAATTACCCGATTTTCTTCATGGAAAGGGCTATTCTACCGCGTTTTCTGTCCACTTCCACCACGCGGACCTTCACATGTTGATGAAGACGGACCACCTCTGACGGGTCTGTGATGTATTTGTCGGACAGCTGGGAGATGTGCACGAGTCCGTCCTGATGAACTCCGACATCCACGAAAGCGCCAAACTTCGTGATGTTCGTCACGATACCTGGGAGAATCACGCCTTCTATCAGATCATCTGGAGTGTGGACATTCGGATCGAAATCGAAGGTTTCAATCTCCGCACGAGGGTCACGTCCCGGTTTCTCCAACTCCTTCATTATATCATTAAGAGTGAACGAACCAACAGCCTCGCCGGACGAGGTGGTAACGCCATTGTATCTGGAGACATCAATCTTTTTGCGCATTTCCTCATTTTCCATGATTTCCTTCACGGTGCATCCCAAGTCTTTAGCCATTCGCTCTACGATGGAATAGCTCTCCGGATGGACAGCACTTCCGTCCAGAGGATTCTTTGCCCCGTGGATGCGGAGGAAGCCGGCACACTGCTGGAAAGCGGCAGGACCGAGGCGTGGTACCTTTTTCAGTTGGGCGCGGGAAGTAAACGCTCCATTTTCCTTACGATATTCCACGATGTTTTTGGCAAGGGTAGGACCCAATCCGCTGACGTAAGTGAGCAGATGGACGCTTGCAGTATTGAGGTCAACGCCGACCGAATTAACGCACATTTCCACGGTGCGGTCAAGACTCTTCTTCAGTTCTGTCTGGTCAACATCATGCTGATATTGTCCCACACCGATGCTCTTAGGATCAATCTTCACCAGTTCGGAAAGCGGGTCCATCAATCGTCTGCCAATGCTCACAGCACCTCTTACCGTTACATCCTCGTCAGGAAACTCCTCGCGTGCCACTTTTGATGCACTATACACGGAAGCGCCATCCTCGGAAACGACGTAATGCGGAATGCCGATACCGGCTCGCTTCACTATCTCCGTTGTCTCACGTGAAGCCGTGCCGTTGCCGATTGCAATGGCTTCTGCACCATATTTCTTTGCAATACTGGCAAACTTCGCTGCTGCACGCTCGCTGTTGCCCTGACTTCCTACGGCCATTACCACGTCGTGATAGAGCAGATTGCCCTGGGCATCGAGACACACCACCTTGCAACCGGTACGGATGCCCGGATCAATGCCCATGATACGTTTCTGTCCGAGAGGAGCAGCGAGAAGGAGCTGGCTGAGGTTTTCGGTAAAGACATTTATCGCTTCCTCGTCAGCCTTCTTCTTTGAGAGGGCTGCAAACTCATTCTCGATGGAAGGGGAGAGCAGTCTCTTGTATGCGTCCTCGCAAGCCTGCATCATCAGTGTCTGACATTTTCCATGTCCATTGACATATTGACGCTGAATTCTGCCTACAGCCTCGTCTCCCTCTATACCGATACTGATGCGGAGAATGCCCTCAGCTTCGCCTCTTCTCATGGCAAGAAGACGATTGCCAGAGCAACGGCGCAGAGGCTCGGAGAAATCGAAATAGTCGGAGTATTTTGCCGCCTCGTCAGTGTCTTTCTTAGTTTTGACCACTTTCGAGGAGATGATGGCTTCGCGCTTGAAAGAGTTGCGCAGTCTGTTTCTCGTCTCTTCATTTTCGCTGATGGTTTCAGCAATGATGTCCAATGCTCCAGCGATTGCAGCTTTCACGTCCTTCACATCATTCTTCACATATTTCTCAGCCGCTTTTTCCGGGTTTTGCTCACGCTGCAGGAAGAGGATGGTGGCAAGGGGTTCGAGTCCCTGTTCGCGAGCCACCTGTGCCCTTGTGCGTCGTTTCGGCTTGTAAGGCAGATAGATATCCTCCAGCTCCGTGGCATTCCAGCAGTTCCTGATGCGCTTTTCCAGTTCGTCAGTAAGCTTGCCTAAATCGCTGATTGTTTTTACGATGGTATCTTTTCGCTTGATAAGTTCTTTAAGGCGGTCGTATTGCTGTGCAATCTCACCGATTTTCACTTCATCCAATGCTCCGGTCTTCTCCTTTCTGTAACGTGAAATGAAAGGGATGGTACAGCCCTCGTCGAGCAAAGAGATTGTGTTCTCCGCTGCTTTCTTGGAAAGATTCAGTTCTTTGGAGATAAGGTCTATGATTTCTGTCATCAGATTATTTATTGGTTTTTGGTTGCCGGTTTTTGGTTGCCGGTTTTTGGTTGAAGTCTATCAGTAAGAATACCGACAACCCACAACCAACAACCCACAACCATAATAGAATCACTTCATAAGGAAAGCCTTGAATTCTGCAAAGTCATTGCTCATGGCCACGCTCTGCTTGGTGCCCTTCATGAATTCCTGAAGGCGAGCCGGAATCTCAATGTCAGTATGGAGTATCGCATCCACCTTTTCCTTGAACTTGGCAGGATGTGCAGTTTCGCAGAAAATGCCGATTTCATCGGCTTTCAACTGATCTTTCAGTGCCTGATAGCCACATGCTCCATGAGGGTCGAGCACATAGCCGGTCTCTTTATAGCATTCCTTCATCGTTTCGGCAATCTGCTCATCCTTGTAAGTAGCTCCGCTTATCAGGGCTGTGATGGCATCGTGATTGCCTTTGTAAAGGTCGTATATTCTTGCAAAGTTGCTCGGGTCACCTACGTCCATCGCATTTGCGAGAGTCTGGAGAGAAGGCTTCGGTTCATATTCTCCAGTCTGAAGATAATTGTAGAACACGTCATTAGCATTGTTTGCGGCGATGAAGCGCTTGACGGGAAGTCCCATCTTATGACCGAAAAGTGCAGCGCAGATATTGCCGAAATTGCCGGAAGGCACGCAGATGACGAGGTCTTTGCGTTCCTTTTTGAGCTGCTCCTTGATTCTGGCATAGGCATTGAAATAATAGAAAGCCTGGGGAAGGAATCGAGCCACGTTTATGGAATTGGCGGAAGTCAGTTTCATGCAGGCATTCAGTTCTTCATCCATAAATGCTGATTTCACCAAAGCCTGGCAGTCGTCAAAGACTCCATCCACCTCAATAGCAGTGATGTTTCTGCCCAATGTGGTGAATTGGCATTCCTGAATAGGACTTATCTTTCCCTTTGGATAAAGCACATAGACATGAATGCCATCTACACCAAGGAATCCGTTAGCCACAGCAGAACCGGTATCTCCAGAGGTTGCTACGAGAACATTGACTCCCGACTTTGAGTTTGCGCTTTGCTTTGACGAAACATACTCGCCGCCTTTCTTGAGGAAATATTGCAGAAGGCGTGCCATAAACCTCGCTCCAACGTCCTTGAAAGCGAGGGTAGGACCATGAAACAGTTCGAGAGTATAGATATTGTCCTCAACCTTTACGACAGGGCAGTCAAACTGCAGAGTGTCATAGACAATCTGCTTGAGGGATTCTGCGTCAACGTCTTCACCGAAGAAAGCGTCAGCCACTGTGTAAGCGATTTCCTGAAAAGACATCTTCTCGATGTTTGCAAAGAATGAATCCGGCAAAGCCTTGATAATCTCCGGCATGTAAAGACCACGGTCTTCGGCGAGACCTTTCACTACTGCCTTCTCCAATGTAGCTTCCGGAGCTTTTTTATTTGTGCTATAGTATTTCATTGTTGTTTGTTTTCTGATAAATTATATGCTTTAACACTGCATCAATACCTCCATAAACTGACGCAGACGGAGAAGACCGTAACTGCCAGTCACACAGGAGACCTCATCGTATTTCTCAACATCATCTGGAACGATGCCCGGATACCAGATGATGAAAGGAACTGGTTCTCCGACGTGAATCCTTAATTCTACTGGCGTGAAGTGGTCAGGAAGAACGGCGATGCAAACTGGTTCTGCCCATGTTTTCACCTCTTCATAAATAGGTCCGACCATTCTTGCGTCAAGGTTTTCTATGGTCTTTACCTTCAAATCCACGTCGCCATCATGTCCAGCCTCGTCACTTGCCTCAACATGGAGAAAGACGAAATCCTTGTTTTTGAGGTTTTCCAGCGCTGCTTTGGTCTTGCCTTCATAGTTGGTGTCCCAAAGTCCTGTAGCGCCTTCCACGTCTATTATGTCAAGACCGGCATAATGACCGATACCCCTTATCAGATCCACGGCAGAAACCACTGCACCTGACTTTATCTCTGGAAACTGTTCGCCAAGAGTCTGCATGGCAGGACGATAACCGCCACTCCATGGCCAGATGATGTTGGCAAGGTCTTTTCCTTCCTTTTTCCTCTGTATGTTGAGCGGAGCTTCAGAAAGGACCTCGATGCTTTTGATGATCAAGTCGTTCAGAATATCTGCAGTTTCTCTTGCTGTAAGGCGACCTTCTTCACGCTTGTCTTCCCATCCTTCTTCCGGTTTGACGAGAAGCGGGCACCAAGCTTCATTCGGATGGTCATGGGGTGGGGCGCAGACTATGTGCTTGCTTCCTCCTTTTATGACCAAGAGGTGTCTGTACTGAATGCCACAAATCCATTTCACCCGGTCATTTCCCAATTTTTCATTGAGAAGATCAATAAGCGGCCCTGCCTCGGATGTGGTGAGATTGCCCCCATTATGCGTCTTTATCGTTCCATCTTCTCTTACAGAAATGATGTTGCAACGCAGAGCAAGGTCGTCAGGCTTCATCTCATAACCGATGGAAGCAGCCTCCAATGGACCGCGACCTTCATAGACTTTGTCGAGATCATAGCCGAGAATGGCAGTGTTTGCCACCTCAGAACCAGGACTATAGCCGTCCGGAACTGTAACGAGCCTTCCGGTCCGTCCTGTCTTAGCCAGCAAATCCATGTATGGAGTCTTGGCATATTGCAGTGGAGTCTTGCCTCCCAATTTAGCAATAGCCTTGTCAGCCATACCATCTCCTAAGATTATAATATGTTTCATTGTTTGTTGTTTGGTTGTTTTGTTGGAAGGTCATTTAGTTGCCTGATGATAATATGCCCGTAACGCATAGAAATACAGGCTTGCTTTTTCCATCCTAAAAGTATGTGAAACGAACAAGCTTCTAAACCACCAGACAACTAAACAACATTATATATTGGCAATCGACATCACATTTGCAAAGACACCAGCGGCAGTCACCGATGCTCCAGCTCCGTAACCTTGGATGAGCATAGGGTATTCCTTGTATCGCTCTGTGGTAAGAGTGACGATATTATTGCTGCCTTCCAGTTCGTAGAAAGCATGGGAAATACCTACAAGCTGCAGACCTACAGAAGCATGGGCATTGCCTTCATCGTCCACTTCCATTTTTGCTACAAAGCGGAAATGCTGATTAGCAGCGGCTGCAGCCTTTCTCTTTTCTTCAAATTCAGCGTCCAACTGTGGCAGTTTCTTCCAGAAATCTTCAACGGTGCCTTCGAAATACTCGTGAGGAACGAAAAGGTTCCGCTCTACGTCCTTCTGCTCAATCTTGTAGCCAGCCTCACGGGTGAGGATTACAAGTTTGCGGATTACGTCCATTCCCGAAAGGTCAATTCGGGGATCAGGCTCCGCATAGCCCAGTTCAGTAGCCTGATGAACAGTCTGGGAGAATGGGTTGTCTGCAGAGAGGGAATTGAAAATATAGTTGAGTGTACCGCTGAGCACGGCTTCTATCTTGAGAATCTTGTCGCCAGAGTTGCGGAGGTCATTGATAGTGCCGATAATAGGCAGTCCAGCTCCAACATTGGTCTCAAACAGAAACTTTACTCCGCGGTCGCGGGCTGTGCGCTTGAGGTTGGTATAATTGTCGTAATCACTTGAAGCGGCAACTTTGTTTGCAGCCACTACGCTGACATTATGCTCAAGGAGAGATTGATAAATGCTCGCAATATCTTTCGATGCAGTACAATCGACAAATACACTGTTGAAGATATTCATTCCTATGATGCTGTCGAGCAGATGCTTCGTGTCCGACATGTCTGATGCCTTCAGGTCTTCACGATAGGTTTCGAGGTTTATGCCATCACGAGAGAATATTGCATTATGGGATGATGCAATTCCTACGACATTGAGCTTCAAGCGTGATTCCTGCATCAGCAGTTCCTGCTGGGAACGTATCTGCTCGATGAGCATGGCTCCTACGGTGCCGACTCCGCAGATAAAGAGATTCAGCACCTTATATTCGGAGAGGAAAAACGAGTCATGGATTACATTGAGGGACTTACGAAGGAAATTGCTGTTTACGACGAAAGAGATATTGGTCTCGGATGCACCTTGTGCACAAGCAATTATGCTTATGCCACTACGACCGAGTGTACCGAAGAGTTTGCCGGCAATACCCGGTGTATGCTTCATGTTTTCTCCCACGATAGCCACTGTAGCAAGACCATGTTCTACAATCATAGGGTACATGGCTCCAGTCTCAATCTCCTTGGCAAATTCATGATTGAGAACTTCAACGGCAGATTCTGCATCATCTTCCTTTACACCTATGGAAGTGGAGTTTTCGGAAGAAGCCTGGGAAACCATAAATACGGATATTCCATTATCGGCAAGCACAGAGAAGATTCTTCGATTGACTCCAATGACACCGACCATGGAAAGACCGGTCACAGTGATGAGAGCGGTGCCATTGATGCTTGAAATGCCCTTGATAGGCTTATGGTCACCATCTATTTTCTCTTTGATCAATGTGCCTGGATGCTCTGGATTGAAGGTGTTTTTTACCTTAATCGGAATATTCTTAACGCAGACAGGGTAGATGGTCGGAGGATAAATGACCTTTGCACCGAAATTGCAAAGTTCCATTGCCTCGATGTATGATAGTTCGTTGATAGTATAAGCACTCTTGATGACGCGTGGATCTGCAGTCATAAAGCCGTCAACATCAGTCCAAATTTCAAGGACATCAGCATCCAAAGCAGCCGCAATGACAGCAGCAGTGTAGTCTGAACCGCCACGACCGAGATTCGTAACCTCGCCTGTGTTCTTGTCACGGCTTATAAAGCCTGGTACCAGACTGATACGTGGCAGATCCGAAAACGTCTGACGAACGAGTTTGTTTGTCAAATCAGCATCCAAGACGTTTTTACCAAGCTTGCGCTCCGTCTTGATAAAATCTCGGGAATCAAACCATTTTGCGCCTTTGATGAGGGTTGCAACGATATTGGAACTGAGACGCTCTCCATAACTTACTATTGCATCCTGAGTCTTCTCACTCATATCACGAATGAGATAGACACCGAAATAGATACTCTTGAGCTGTTCGAGCAGCGAATCTACGATATTGAATAAATCTTCACGCTTTTTCGCATCTGTGATTATAGTGTCAATCATCTTATGATGACGATCCACAATCGCCTCAAATTCATCACGATAATGCTCGTCACCAGCGATGGCGAGTTGGGATGTTGCAATAAGTTTATCTGTTATACCTCCCAAAGCACTCACAACAACAACAACGGGTTGTTCTTTAGCTTCCTTTAATACAATCTGCTTCAGGCTAAGAATGCTTTCAATAGAACCTACTGAGGTTCCGCCGAATTTCAATACTTTCATTGAATTGTCTAAATATTGTTAGGATAATTCCCCGAAACAAACCGGGGGTTAATATTCTCTGTCTTTTGCAACTATCTCCAGAATCCTACCAGAACCGAATCCATTCCTCAATACAAAAGAGGGGATGGGGAATCAATCCTGTAAAGCAATTACAGTCTTAGATTACAAAATCGGTGGCAAAAGTATAAAAAAAAAGAGAAACATGCAAATTTTTGTAACGAAAAATAGATATATCAAGACATTTTGTGTGCACAATGCGATAATTTCATAATTAATGGGTCGATAGTCGGGATATTTTTCGTTACACAACAATCTGAATGTCAATAAACTGAATTATAACAATAAATTGGAATCACAACCTTCGCAGCGAAATCTCATTCTTCGCAATGTAAGATTCGCAGAGTTAATCTTATTATGTGCAATGGAAACTACGCAGTGGAATGTAACATCCGAAATCCACCGACTTTTACATGTAGTAAATATTGTATACCTTTGTCCTCAAAAAAGAAAAACAATGTTTAGTTTGAATGAGGACAACCGTATAGTTATGGCGCAGCACCCAGTAGACATACGTCTTGGAGTGAATGGAATGTGTGGCCACGTAAGAAAAGTAGGGCTGGATCCCAGCAGTGGTGATGTATATATCTTCGTAGGCAAAAGCCGCACAACAATGAAGCTGCTTCATTGGGAGCGCGGAGGTTATGTGATGTACTACAAACGTCTAGAACAAGGCCGCTTCCATCCCCGCATCTTTCTTCGACAAGGTATAGGTTTTCGTTCCATGCGGTGGGATGAGCTGGTGCTGCTAATGGAAGGAATATCCCCCATAGTTGCCCGCAGGCATCGCTACGAAAAAGCCACAAAAAGTACTGAAAACCGAGAAAATAGTACTCAAAATATTTGGCTATCTCGAAAATAATTAGGGTCTGCTGAATTAATTTTTAGTCACAGACAGAGGGTAGCAGACGTTCCCCCTCATAGTGACGATAATGATGAAAATCCGCCAGATTCCGGTCAGGGCAAGACAAAGTTCCCTCAGGAACTTCATCACGTTTTTGACGAAGTAGCACATTCCCGTCCAGCATCGTGCTGTATCTGGAAGCTTGGCTCTTATGTCATTGGCTCGATAGATTCTCTTGCCAGTACCGAATGAGCATTCGATTTCATTGCGTTCCCCGATGGCTTTTGCCATTCTGGATTTCATTTCATCTGAAGGAGGATCCTTCGGCGGTCGCCCTAACGGTTTGCAGTATGAATGGATTTCAAAATCCTCAAGTATATCTCGGTTTGACCTGTTCAGGTAAATCTTATCCGCAAGGATGGTGGCCGGAAGGTAGCCGAAGCGTTCTTTGAAAAGTTGAATCTGTAGTAAGAGGTCCTGGCTCTCGTTGTAGGCATCCCAGCTGTGGTGGTCTATAAACGTATAGCCCTCGACTATGCTTGCACCTATCTTGGCCCCGAACTCAGTCCTTGCCTTGGCCTTTCCACGGACAATGGCACGGACGTGTGGCTGAAAGACACTCAGTATGCGGTCTGCACAGGTATGAGTCTTTGACTTGTACATTTCCTCCTGCTGATGGTACATCTTGAGGATGGCGGTCAAGGTGCGTTTCTCATATGAGAACAGGCACTCGTAGTACATATTGTCCTTCGCAAGCAAGTCCATCAGGATGCGGATGTCCTTGTGTAAGTAGTTGAGCATCACCCCGATGGTCTCACGCACCATCTTACCTTTCTTCTTTGCCTTCTTGACAAGCAGAAGATACACCTGACGCGCATGCTTATAGTTCGTTCGTGGCTTGTGCAGCTCAAACATCTCGCACACCTTTATAATATAGTCGGTAACCTTGCGGCAACCGTCATGTATTATATCAACATCAACGGGATAACGCATCTCTGCATCGGCGCAGGTGGCATCAATCTTCAGCACTCCCTTGTGCCCGCGACCTTTTGAGTCGGTGAAGGAAGTGGCATTCGGATTCTCCGGTTCTGGAGCCGGCAGTTCCTCATCATTCTTCTTCGCCACTTCCTCCTCACGTTTGCGTTTCTCTTCAAGAAGACGCTTCTGCTTGTTGAGAAGCTTGACTGTCATCCTGTTGAGTTCTTCCTCGGAGATTCGCTTGCGTATCGTGACGAACAGGCTCGGGTCGAATACAGGTTTGTCGGTGAACTCATGCAATCCACAAAAGTATTGCATGTAGGGACTCTCTCTGATAATCTCGATGGTCTCGGCATCACTCAGGTTTAGTTTGTGCTTGATAATCATTGCACCGAGAATCGTGCGTGCCGGCTTGTTCCCTGCACCTTTCTTCTGATTGTCCAGCCTTGAGTTGTATTCCTTCTCAAGTTCAGTCCATGGAAGAAGGTTGCCGAGAGCCACCCATCGGTTTGTCTTGTCCAACTCATCAAGAGACGAGCGGAGCAAACCGAGGTCAAGTTGCTTGTATTTTGGAGCGTAAAACTTCATCTTGCTATGGATTTAACTATACAAAGGTACGATTTTTTTGTTAAACAAACGAACAAACAATGTTATATAAACTTAAATATCAGAGAGTTATAAATTATTCAACAAACACTAATTAGAACCTTTATGGCTCACCCGACAAAGTCCGTGGCGGAGCCTAACCAAAACACCAACGATATTTAACGGATTGTCATTTTAGTTTGCTACCTTTGCCACATGGAACATAAAACAGACATAAACATGTATAAGGGGCTTGCCTCCTATATTCTTCCAGACGGTGTTCTGGATTATTTCGACGTTGTCGACTTTGCAGAAGAGCCGACTCCTGAGGACAGGCTTTACCGCAACATCCTTCACCTATACCTTGACGAGCGCGACAACCGTCCGTCATCGATGTCCTCAGCCAAGCCTAACGGCTTTACCGAGGAATGCCGCATACTGGACTTTCCCATACGTGACCGCAAAACCATATTGCATGTCCGCCGCCGAAGATGGACAACTTCTGAAGGTCACAACTATATCGTTCCGCTTGAAAGCATAGCCCACGAAAAGACGCAATACTCGAAGGAGCTTGCGCTTTTTTTAAAGGCGGCGGATGGACAATGAGCCGATAACTGCGAAGTCCTTGTCCCACACATACATGATAGACGGCGGCACGTTTGAGAAGAACTACAAGGACGTGCTCAGTGACTTCCGGTCATGGCCACAGCGTGACCATGCCTCTGATTGGGTGCTGCTTCCCGAGAACATGGGGGACCATTTAGGTTTGGATGAAACATCGTTCTGCCATGAGGTGTACACCATCCTCCACAACAAGGACGGACATGGTGGAAAACATACCGTCATCGCCATAATAAAAGGCACGAAACCATCTGAGGTCATCGAGAAACTGATGTTGTTGCCCGAAGACATGCGGCTGAAAGTCGCAGATATAACAATGGACCTGTCCAACAGCATGGGGGCCATAGCGAAGACCGCATTCCCCAAAGCCGTAATCATACGCGACTGTTTTCATGTCATCCAACGCTGCGGGGAAGGCATTGAGGAGATACGGCTGCGATTGAAGCGCGAAGCGATCAAGGAACAGAAGAAGGAAAAGACCGAGTTCAGGAAGAAGCTGGAACGGTTGGCCAAACAACGAAAGGCATACCGCAAGACGCACAAGCGTCCCAAAGGAAAGAAGCGTGGGCGCAAACCTATGCGCCTTTCCACACGTTTCATTCCGTCAACTCTGAGCAACGAGGAAACCAAGGTGGAAAGCCTTACCAGATGCAGGAAGCAAATGCTCAAGAGCCGAGACAAGTGGACCGACGGCCAGGAAGGGCGAGCAAAGTTGTTGTTTGACATGTATCCAAAGTTGAAGGAGGCATATGGCATCATCAATCTGCTTAGGGGCATATTCAAGAACAAGAGCCTTACAAAAGACTCTGCCAAGACAAGACTCCACGAATGGTACGACAAGGTTACGGAATCCACACTGAGAGAAATAAAGTCTGTCAGGGACACCATAAAGACGTACGAGGACGAAATACTCAATTACTTCATTTCACGCGCTACCAACGCATCGGCAGAATCGCTCAATTCCAAGCTGAAGGCTTTTAGAAGCCAACTGCGTGGGGTAAGGGACATTCCGTTCTTTTTCTATCGAGTATCGTTGGTGTTTGGTTAAGCTCCGCCACGGACTTTGTCGGGTGAGCCACCTTTATAGCATGAAAACAGCTCTCACATATGAAGAATTACAGGCAGAAAATGCGTCCATGAAGGAGACCGAGAAGACCTTACGGATGCGTATCGCCTACCTTGAACGTATGCTTTACGGCAGGAAGTCTGACCGTATGGCACGTAAGGTGGTTGATGACCAGCCAGGGCTGTTTGACAATTTCTTCAAAGAGGCGATGGACGAGAAGACCGCCATGATAGAGCAGACCGCCAAAGACATAGAAGCGGAGGCAGACAAATGCAGGGCGCGTGCCGGGAAGAAGCCTTCACGTCCGTCGAAATACCAATATGCAAACCTGGAGGAGCGCACGACCATTGTAATGCCTGATGGAGTGGATGCCAGCAAGTGTGATATAATAGGCAAGGATGTGACAAGGATATTGCATCGCGAGCCTGCCAAGGTATGGGTAGAGATCATTGAACGCCCGATACTACGCATGAAAGCAGATAAGGATATTCCAATGCCCCATATATACCAGGCCAAGGCACCGCAGGCAGTAATCGGTGGCAACCACGTTGGAGCTGACATGCTGGCACAGATGGTCATGGACAAACACCGCTATCATCTACCCGAATACCGTCAGGTAAAACAGTATGCAGACATGGGAGTGAAGCTGCCGACCTCCACGCTTAATGACTGGATGCATGCCGTGGCATCCAAACTGGACCCGGTCTACGAAGCTCTGCGCAACGACATACGCAGCAGTGACTACCTTCGGACTGATGAAGTGCCATGGCGTATAGTCGATACTCCAGGCAAGAGCCGCAAGGGATACGCATGGCAGTTCCTTGACAGCCGTCCGGAAAGTCACGGTCTCTATTTCCTTTATATGAACGGTTCCCGGGCAGGATCAGTCCCCCGGGCAGAGCTTCGGGACTTTCATGGTGCCATACAGACTGATGGATATGGCGTTTATGATATATGCTCGACCGAACTCAGTTCCTCTTATTTCTATAGCAACAACTACAAGTTTCTTCTTTCCTGCTTTTCTGCCAATAACGCCTTCTTCCTCACCTCCAATATAGAACTCGTCAACATGAACTTCTCCTGTAAGTGGATGTGTTTTAGAACTTTGCATAGCTTGTTGAACTTTCCATTTAAACTCCCAACAAGTCTTTTGACGCAATCCGTATTCTTCGGATAGTTCCAATGAAGACATACCTTTCTTCTTAGTACTAATTTTGAAGGCAATATGAAATGCGAGTTCGATAGAAAATTTACACTTGTCGAACATGGTGCCAGCTGTTGGACTCTCGTCATACTTACATCTGGTACAGCGATGGGAAAAAGGAAGGCGACCTTTACAATAATGAGTGTTGCCACATTTCTTGCATACATAGCCGTCCTGCCATTTTATTTCAGAAAGATACTCATAACATGGTTCTTCTGAATTAAAGTGATGGTAAAAATCAATTGACTTCACACCTTTAATAAATATATTTCTATTTTCCATACTGCAAATTTATATAAAATTTTCGAATTATAAGCCAGTAAAATAAAAAACTTGAATGATTTCCCTCGAATTGTGCG
>CAKQPF010000027.1 GCA_934256705.1 uncultured Prevotella sp. | reverse complement strand
CCATCTGTTCTTTGAAGAATTGCCTTCTGGCTTCTGCCTCCAGTTCCATGTCAGAGACGCTTGGCGGTGGAACATCTTCCTCCTCGCCATTATCGCCATTTCCTGAAGTTAGGGAAGAAAAGGAACTGTTGGCAAGTTGTGTTGGAGAAGTACCGCCATTTTTGATGGGTGGATCCTCCTTGTTAGGGAATGCGATTGTGGAAGTCATAGTATTAGACTTGCCGGAACAGTCTCTTTGGTTGATGGGAACATAGTGAGGATTGACATATTTCTTGCCGTCAACAATCCATGCAGAAATGCAGAGCAATGTGTGAACACTTCCTCGTCTTGTCTGTATAGAAGAAAGGATGCCCAATTTGTTCATGTGGTCAAGCATCTTGGAGACGGTTTTTCGGTCACACTTCCATAGTTTGGATAGCGCCACCTCTGACATGTTCACCTCCCATAATGCGGTTGTGGATTCCCCAACCTCATTTGATGTTTCAATCTGTTGTGTCACAATCTGAATGAGTTGATAAAGGCATGAAAGGCGATTGATGCCAGCCGTGCCACCCATCAGATAATTCACTTGTTCGTTACTCAGGATAATGCTGTTGAAAATATTACTGTTCATCGTTGTATGATATTAGTTGTGTAAATGTTTTGTTGCTGTTATGCGGAAAACTCTCTGCCGTCAAAAGAGAAACTATCGCCTCATGCCGAAGCCTCTCTCTGGCATATAATACTCCTTGTCGTATGCGATATGGTCAAGCACACGTTGCAGTCGGTCAAGTTGGGGACTGTCAAGCACTTGTATGGCATTGATGGTAATCTTCTGTGATGCAATTCTTCGATGCTCACAGTTTCTTTCCGACATGGTTCCGTCACCGTCAGCATAGACCGAATGAAGATAGGTATTGACTGCTTCCGTCTGTTCCTTGCTTGGGTAAGCAGCAGGAAAGCGGTCGGAAATGTATTCTACCATATTGCTGACCGCATTAGCCAACAGAGGGTCACGTTTTTGCAGACTGTTTACAAGTTCATCTTTCGTCATGATACTATGGTCTATTGTTCATTTCATTCAGACGGTTTGCAGCCTCCAGTCTTATCTCCTCCTCCGACATGGCTCTTGCTCCTCGTACCCAGTCAAGCAAGGCTTTCTTCTCAAAGAATATGAGCTTGCCAGCAGGCTTGAAGTACGGCAACTGGTTAAGATGCGTCATCTTGTAGAGTGTACTCTTGGCAATGCCGAGAAAGGCGGATGCCTCTTCAAGGTTCAACACTTCCTTTGTCATATAGCAAAGGTTCTCCAACTTGTTCACTCTCGACTGAAGCTCCACTATCTTGCGCTCATGGTCGAGGTTCATCTTTAATGCGTTCTTTTCTGTCATAAATCTGATATTTTGTTTATTTCGTTATCGATTTCGGCTGCAAAGGTATATTGTTGCCAATGATATTCAAGCAGCCGTTATGGTTTATTAAAAGTGCTGATTTTCAATTCTTTGGTTCTATTTTACCATGTTGCAATGTGGTAGATTGGTCGGACACTCACTTGAAATTCTGCATCTTCAAATGTCTATCGTTCAAACATTCACAAAACCAAGGATTGGACAATAAGGGTGGCAAATCTTTGGTTCTATTGCCAGTTCTCGTTTTTGAAAATGTCCAACAGAGTACAAAACAAAATTTAACACCCAATTTTCGCAAACCAAGCCGTTTGAGGTCAAAACCGTTTGCAATAACCACATTTGGGATACAATGGTAGGAAAATGAGTTGTGAATGAGAGAAATAGGGATTTCCCCTCGTTTTTCAAGGGACAAATTTGTACCTTTGCAAACGAAACAGAGGTATTCCACAAGGGATATTTCGGGCGAAGTGTTCTTGACTTTATTTTTCCGTGGTTTTGTCCCGTTTTTGTCCCTCGCTGATTTTGTATCACGAGACAAGAATTTGCAAGTGGTTGATTTACAGCGATTAAAGCCGTATCTTGAAGAATTGGTAACGGCAACCACCAGTAACCTCCAAGAAGGTCTGTAGTCTTAACTGACAAGCACATACAACAAAAAGGACTCTTGCTGATATCCGTCACACATCAACGAATATCAGCAAGAGCCCGCCACTGTGTCCGTCGCGTTACCGACAGAATAACAAAGAGCCAGCCACTGTATCGGGCGCATACCGCCCGATATCATCAGAATCTCAAGCTAAAATCCACGCCCACACGCAGAGGCTTGGCATGCTGCTCGAAGCCTCGCGACGCGCTTTCAAAGTAGAATGTATCATATTCCTTGTCGAGAAGATTCTTTCCCCACAGCGTCACGGTGAAAACAGGCGTCTTATAGCTCATTCGCGCACCGAGAACGGCATAGAACGGCTGGCTGACATCATTGCTTTCTGTCCAGTAAATGCGTCCTGCACCTGAGACATTTGCGCCCAATGTGAGTGCATTCTCACCAAGCTCAAACGTATAAGCCGCATCCACATTCATCGTATGCTTCGGCACAAACGGCACGTAATTGCCGGAATAGTCGGTTCCTTTCTTTGAATCCTGACCGGAAGCGGTGTTGTAATCCACGAACGTCACCTGATTATAGCCATAGTTTCCGCTGATAGCAAGACTGCGAATTGGCGTCCAGGACAGAGTCACCTCGCATCCATAGCTCTCGCTTTCGCCTGCATTGATCATCATTCTTCCGAGTCCTGACGGCGCAAAGCGCACCACCTGCATATCATTGACGCGATTATAGAACAGCGCTCCATCAAGCATCAGAGTGCGGTCGGCAAGCGTGAGGTGAGTTCCCACCTCGTAATCCCATGAAAACTCCGGACTATAAGCCACGGTTTCCACGCCCGACAGTTCCACATTTGGCATCACCGCGGAAATCATCATCTTGATCTTGTCTGCCATCATCGGCATGTTCTTGTCGAGATAAGCGAAGGTAGCCTCCTTCACTCCGTCCATCATCTTCTTCTGCATGGCTCCCTGAAGGAGGTCGGAGAACATCTGCACATTGTATCCTCCACTCCTCATTCCGCGTGCCACGGACATATAGACGTTGTTGTTAGCATCGAAATCATATTTCAATGCCACCTTCGGAAGCACATTGAAGCGGTCTCTGCTTATCGTTCCGTCGTACTCTGTGATATTGGCTGTAAGGTCTTGGAAGTCAACATGCATACCTGGCATTCTGAAACCGTAATCCACAGAGGATGACGTATCATAGTTCATGCTGTTTTTCTCATAGTCAAGTCTCACGCCTGCAGTCAGCGAAAGCGCCTTGGTGATATTGAATACGGACTGATGAAACAATCCCAGATTGAGCATCGGCGTCTCGAATGCTCCGCCCATTTTAAGGCTTTCTCCTCGGAAATTGATTGACATCGGTGGGTTCTTCGGCATTGCCGAATTGATGTTCTGCTCAAGCATGGCAACTCCGTCCTTACCAAACGTCACCGGTCCTAATGTCCTGAGCCACTGCTTTGTCACGTTCAGTCCTCCTACCCAGTTCCATATCTTTCCGTGCTTTGACCTCGCTGTGAGTTCTTCCGTCAGGGTATTGATGCGCTGTCGTTGCTCCATCGTATAGAAATCCTTCGAGATGAAATCCTGATCTTGGAACATTCTGTCGCAAAGATTCTGGAAACTCGTCACTGACCTTATCTCCACATTGTTAATGTCATACGAGATATTGAGTCCTGCATTGAGCATATTGCGGCGATATTTGTTCTCGTGGTTACTGCTTATCTTGCCTACAAGGTCGGCATACGATTCCTTTTCCGTCAGACTTCCCGTATAATAATAAGGATAGGCACCTTCGTCACAGTAATCATAATTCAACGTGAGGTCCATAGTCAGGCGGTCGTTCACCTTGTATATTCCTCTCAAGCGTGCTCCAAGTGTCTGTCCTCCATCCACTTTCTTGCCTGTCAAGTCATTCTTGAAGAATCCGTCCGAGCCTTCATAGTAGCCTCCTGCCGAGAATGCAAACCTGTCATTTATCTGATTGTTGTGCGACACCGAGACGTTGCGGTTGTTGTTTCCCGTAGCATAACCCATCTTCACTTCTGTTCCCCTGTAATGGAATGGATTCCTGGTGAATACTCTCACAATGCCTCCCATGGCGTTGCGGCCGTACAATGTGCCTTGCGGACCTCGCATCACATCGACTCTTTCCACGTCCATGAAATTGAAATCAAAGGCTGACTTGTCGAGATAAGGTATGTTATCGACGTACATTCCCACTGCTGGAGTATTGAGTCTGCTTCCTACTCCACGGATGTAGAATGCACTGGTGAGATGGCTTCCGTAGTCTGGTATGAAGAGATTTGGCACAAGATGCGAAAGCGTCTTGAGCGATTTACCCTGATTAGCCTCTAATGTAGCATTGCTGATTATCATCGACGAGGCTGGCTGCTGGCGCATCAGTCCGTTTTCCTTGATGCTTGACACGATTGATATTTCATCCAGTTGGGCATTGAGAAGGCTGTCCGCTATCTCTGCGTTCGCCTCCAGCGCAACTGCCGAAAGGAGTGATAATGTGATAATTTTCATCTAAATAATGTACTGTTGATTTTTCCGGATGCAAAGGTACTGACTTTCCTCCGCCCGGACAATACTTATTTTTAAGGATTTTATCACCATTTTTTGATGATTTAATCACTACAGTTCCTCCACATCTACCATCCCATTGACCACGCAATACAATATCACATCTGCCAATGACCGTGCATGAAGCTTCTCCATGATGTTCTTCCTATGCGTCATCACCGTCGTCGGACTGACGCAAAGGCTATCCGCTATCACCTTACTCTTCAACCCTTTACACAGCAGCACCGCCACTTCTATCTCCCTCGCAGACAGCAGCAGGGGCGTTTTCTCCGCATGGCGTGCCATCTTTATGGCGTGTCCATGCCCTTTTTGCTGCAGTGCCATGATTGCTCTCACCAGCGCCTTCTGGCTCTGACACACATTGAGAGTGTTCACTCCGCTTATCATCATGTCACCATTCACGAGCACAATGCTCTTCTTCGGATGGTTGCGGAAGAAAACGGCATGCTCGAAATATATCCTTGACGACACGAAATAATGCAGGAATTCTGCATTTTCCTGCATCGAAAGTTCTTCATACGACCTGCATATCACCACCTCCGCCATCGGCAGAAGGTCGTATATCAGGCGTTGAAGTCCGAGACATACGAGGATATTCGAGTCTATTATGACAAAACGTATCTGTGGCATAAGTCTGTATCTTAATTGTTTTAAGAAAGAAAAAAAGAGCAAAAAGCCCCCATACCGCCCCTTCGCGGTTTTCGCTTTTCGCCCTTCTTTTTTATCTGATCAATGCGCCCAAAGGCACAAGAGTCCGATTACTCTGCGCTCTTGGATATATCTTTATTGACCATAGCGCAGACGCAGGAGTCTGACCATACGTTTTCCGCTGTCTCAATCATATCTATAATGGTATAGATAGGGAGGATGATACCCATGATTCCGATTGGCGCATTGACGCCGGACATGAGCGAAAGCGTGAGGAAATAGCAGCCCATTGGCACTCCGGCATTACCGATAGCGGAGAATACGGAGATGAAGAGCCACATAATCATGGTGGTCAGTGGCAGTTCCATTCCGCCATTCTGCATCAGGAATAGCGAAGTGACGAGGATAAACGCCGCGCAGCCGTTCATGTTTATAGTGGTGCAGATAGGCAAGACGAAGCGTGCCACCTTGCTGGATGCGCCCAGTCTGTTCTCTGCTGACGACATTGTCACTGGCAGTGTTGCCGCTGAACTTTTGGTGAAGAGCGCCATAAGCACCGCTGGCATCATGCTTGACAATGTGCGGAAAGGATTAAGTCCGCGAGCCATGAGGAAGAGCGGAAGCACGATGAAGAACTGGATGAAGTTGCCTCCTATCACCACTGCGACATACTTGCCCAATGAAGCCATCACGATTCCTGCGGAGAACTGCGCTGACAACTGTGCCGCGAAAGCCACGATACCCAATGGCAATGCCCAGATGAGTGCGCGGATAAGCATGAAGAGCAGGTCCTGAAGTCCTTGCAATCCCTTCATTATCACGTCCTTCTTGTCCGATCCCGGCATCTTGGCGATGGCAATACCTACGGCTGCAGCCAGCATAAGGATGGAGAGGACATTACCCTCAGAGAATGGTTTCACTATATTGTTCGGTATTACGCCGAGGATATGGTCGTAGTAAGAGGTCTCGCCCAACCCTTCAGGCAGAGCTGTACAGCCGCTCTGCACCATTGCCTGTGGCAGGTTGCCCGGCTGAATGACGTTATAGAGCACGAGTCCCACGGCAGCCGCTGCTATTGTGGTGAGCAATGTATAGACGATAGTGTGCTTGAAGATGCGTCCCGTATCGGCTTGGTTGCCCAATGTTGCCAGAGTGGTCATCACTGCCAAAGCGATCGTCGGCACTGCCAGGAGCTGGAACAGGCGGGTATAGACCGTTGCGATAAAGTTCATCAAATCATTGAGTGCGGCAAAGCCAAGCATTCCCAATACGGCTCCCAATACGAGAGCGCCAATCCAAAGCATAATCTGCTTCTTCTGACTGTTGTCTTTTTTCTTTTCGATTGTGGTGTTCATAGTTGATAATTAAGTTTAATAATGTATTGCAGGTGCAAATTTATCACTTTTTCTTCAAATGGCAAAGAAACCAAGCCAAAATTTCTCATTATTATATATTTACCCCTACCGCACCACCGCAAATGCGCAAGCCATTCCTCATCCTTCATCCTTCATCCTTCATCCTTCATTCTTCATTTAAGAAAAGCCACTGTGTCCGCCGCGTTACCGGCGGATACGAGCAATGGATGTGAGCATTCCCACCGCAATCGTTAATTTTCCTTTCATTTGTTAATTGTCAGTTTTTTCATCCATTTCCACCAGCCGTTTTTCGCTTTCATTCCCTCATCTCTCAGCATAAAAACGAAGGAATTATGGCATCACGACGCAATATCTATGCTTTCGCAATGCAATAACTTAGCTTTTACCATGCAATATCTATGCTTTCACGCCCTAAAAGCATAGCTATTACAAGGTTAAATCCACGCTTTTATGCAGCAAAAGCATAGCTTTTTGCCCCTTTTCATTATGCTTTTTTAACACCGTTTTTCCAACCCACTGATTATCAACCATTTCCGAAATCAGCGAGAATCGCATATTTCCGACCAGAATATTTTTCGTAAGAAATTCATGTTAAAATTTTGTCATAATGCGCAAAGCAAGGGATAAAATTTGCACAGTCCATTTTTTTTCCGTACCTTTGCATCTAATTCGAACGCGCACACATACGAATTTTTAGTGAAGTAACTGAATACCAACATACAAATACATAAACATGCTTACATTAAAACAGATTAGCGAAGAGACCGAACGCGTGATTGCTGGTCTCGAGAAAAAGCACTTCAACGGCGCAAGAGAGGCTATCAACAACGCTCTCGCCATTGACAAGAAACGCCGCGAGGCACAGCAGAAGATGGACAACCTCCTCTCCGAACAAAAGAAAGCTGCCGGAAATATCGGCAAACTGATGAAGGAGGGCAAGAAAGAGGAGGCTGAGAATGCAAAGAAGGCTGTGGCCGCTCTCAAAGAGGAGAGCAAATCAATGCAGGATGCCATGGAGGCCGCTGAAAAGGAACTCAACGCCCTGCTCTGCACAATCCCTAACATCCCTTACGATGAGGTGCCGGAAGGTGCTTCGGCTGAGGACAACCACGTCGTGAAGTCTAATCTCAGGGAGTGTACTCCTGATGATACGGTGGGCAACTGGGACGCTAATCCTGTCATCGAGTCTGCCAAACTGCCTCACTGGGAGCTCGCCAAGAAATACAACCTTATCGACTTTGACCTCGGCGTCAAGATCTCCGGTGCCGGCTTCCCTGTATATATCGGTATGGGCGCTCGCCTCCAGCGCGCTCTCATCAATTTCTTCCTTGACGAAGCCCGCGCTTCCGGCTACACCGAAATAATGCCTCCTACAGTCGTGAATGCGGCTTCCGGTTACGGCACAGGCCAGCTGCCTGACAAGGAAGGTCAGATGTACCACTGCGAGGTGGACGACCTCTACCTCATCCCTACGGCTGAGGTTCCGGTGACTAACATCTACCGCGACGTCATCATCGACGAGAAGGACCTCCCTATCAAGAACTGTGCTTACACCCAGTGCTTCCGCCGCGAGGCCGGCTCTTACGGCAAGGACGTGCGCGGTCTCAACCGTCTGCATGAGTTCTCCAAGATTGAACTTGTACGCATCGACAAGCCTGAGCACTCAAAGGCTTCCCACAAGGAGATGCTCGACCACGTGGAAGGCCTGCTCAAGAAACTGGAACTCCCTTACCGTATTCTCCTTCTCTGTGGCGGCGACCAGAGCTTCACTTCTGCTATCTGCTATGATTTTGAGGTTTACTCCGAGGCTCAGAAGCGCTGGCTTGAGGTTTCTTCTGTCAGCAATTTCGACACTTACCAGGCTAACCGCCTCAAGTGCCGCTTCCGCAACAGCGAGACAAAGAAGACCGAACTCTGCCATACGCTCAACGGTTCTGCTCTCGCCCTCCCTCGCATCGTGGCTTCTATCCTCGAAAACTTCCAGACCGAGGACGGCATTCGCATCCCTAAGGCGCTCGTTCCTTACATGGGCTGCGACATGATCAAGTAATCTGCCGCAGGCGATGTTTCTCTTTCATCGTATTAACCCAACATCATAATTTCTACAACCATGTACAAAATAGTATCCAAGAAGCAGTTCTCACAGAAGGTATTCTGCTTAGAAATAGAGGCTCCACTGATTGCCAAGAGCCGCAAGCCTGGCAATTTCGTCATCGTGCGCGTCGATAAGCACAGCGAACGTATGCCTCTCACCATTGCTGATGCAAACATCCAGCAGGGCACTATCACTCTCGTCATACAGGAAGTGGGACTCTCTTCCAAGAAGCTCTGCTCCCTGAATGCCGGTGACTCCATTGCTGACATCGTGGGCCCTCTCGGCAATCCTACCCACATCGAAAACTTCGGCACGGTCATCTGTGCATGTGGAGGTCTCGGAGCTGCTCCTATGCTCCCTATCATCCGCGGTCTCAAGGCTGCTGGAAACCGTGTACTCTCCGTCATTGCTGGTCGTACTGCCGACCTCGTCATCATGGAAGACGAGATCCGCGAGTCGTCTGACGAGGTCATCATCATGACTGACGATGGTTCAAAGGGCGAAAAGGGTGTCGTGACTGTCGGCATAGAGAAGTTCTGCCAGCAGGAGCATATCGACAAGGCATTCGCCATCGGTCCTCCTATCATGATGAAGTTCTCTTGTCTCATGACTCAGAAATACGGCATTTCCACCGACGTTTCCCTCAACACCATCATGGTGGATGGCACTGGTATGTGCGGTGCTTGCCGTCTTACCATCGGCGGAAAGACAAAGTTCGTCTGCATAGACGGACCGGAATTTGACGGTGCTCTCGTGGATTGGGACGAGATGTTCAAGCGCATGGGTACTTTCAAGAACGTGGAACAGGAAGAACTGGAGCACTACGAGGAGCATTGCTATGCCGACTCTGGCTCTGAACTCAAGGAAGTGACTGATGTCGTGATGGATGAAGACCCTACAAACGACACCATAGAGGTGCTCACCGACCGCAAGGCTCCTTGGCGCGAGGCGCTCCGCAAGTCAATGAAACCAAAGGAACGCACCGCTATCGAGCGTGTCAAGATGCCTGAACTCGACCCTGTATATCGTGCCACCACACGTCTGGAGGAGGTAAACAAGGGCCTTACCAAGGAGATGGCTATGACTGAAGCCAAGCGTTGTCTCGACTGCGCCAACCCTTCATGCGTCGAAGGATGTCCGGTAAATATCAACATTCCTTCTTTCATCAAGAACATCGAGCGTGGCCAGTTCCTCGCTGCCGCTAAGGTGCTGAAGAATACTTCTGCGCTGCCTGCTGTCTGCGGACGCGTATGCCCTCAGGAAAAGCAGTGCGAGAGCAAGTGTATCCACCTCAAGATGAACGAGCCTGCTGTGGCTATCGGCTATCTCGAACGCTTTGCTGCCGACTACGAACGCCAGTCCGGCAACATCTCTCTGCCTGAGATTGCTCCGGCTAACGGAATAAAGGTGGCTGTCGTAGGTTCCGGTCCTGCAGGACTTTCCTTCGCAGGCGACATGGTGAAGAAGGGTTATGACGTCTATGTATTTGAGGCTCTGCACGAAATCGGTGGCGTATTGAAGTACGGTATTCCTGAATTCCGTCTCCCTAACGCTATCGTTGACGTGGAAATAGAAAACCTCAGAAAGATGGGTGTGCACTTCCAGACTGACGTTATCGTGGGCAAGTCCATCTCTGTTGATGAACTTGAACAGCAGGGATTCAAGGGTATCTTCGTCGCTTCTGGCGCTGGTCTCCCTAACTTCATGAATATCCCTGGCGAGAATTTCATCAATATCATGTCTTCCAATGAGTACCTCACACGCGTGAACCTCATGGATGCTGCCAACCCTAAGACCGATACTCCTATCAATCTCGGCAAGAACGTGCTCGTGGTTGGTGGCGGAAACACCGCTATGGACTCATGCCGTACTGCAAAGCGCCTCGGTGCTAACGTCACTTTGGCTTACCGCCGCTCTGACGCTGAGCTCCCTGCTCGTGCTGAAGAGGTGAAGCATGCCAAGGAGGAAGGCATCAACTTTATGACTCTCCATAATCCTGTGGAGTATCTCGCTGATGAAAAGGGCGCTGTTAAGCAGGCTGTTCTCGCTGTCATGAAGCTCGGTGAACCTGACGAATCCGGCCGCCGCTCTCCTATCGACACTGGCGAACGCGTCACCATCGACTGCGATCAGGTGGTCGTTGCCGTAGGTGTTAGCCCTAACCCTCTCGTGCCTAAGTCTATCTCCGGTCTCGAACTGGGCAGGAAGAACACCATCGCTGTGGGTGACGATATGCAGTCAAGCCGCAAATGCCTCTATGCCGGTGGCGACATCGTGCGTGGCGGTGCTACCGTTATCCTCGCTATGGGCGACGGAAGACGTGCTGCTGCCAATATGGACGCTCAGCTTTCTGCTAAGTAACGGTAAGTTTAATCCTTAATGATAACAAAAAAAGAAGGCGCGAACATGCCTTTACGACGTGTCACGCCTTCTTTTCTCACTTACAAATAGAATAGATATACCTATCATATAATGAACGGTCTCTACACTATTCTCCTGCTCCTGCTCAGCAATGTCTTCATGACATTAGCTTGGTATGGACACCTGAAACTCAGTCAGTCGGGCATTTCAAGCCACTGGCCGCTCGTAGCTGTCATAGCTTTCTCATGGGGCATCGCGTTTTTCGAATACTGCTGCCAGGTACCGGCTAACAGAATCGGATTCATAGACAATGGCGGTCCTTTCAATCTCGTGCAACTCAAGGTCATACAGGAGGTCATAAGCCTCATTGTATTCGCCGTCGTGGCACAGGTTCTCTTCACAGGACAGTCCCTGCATTGGAATCATCTCGCTGCGTTCCTTTGCCTCATCGCCGCCGTCTATCTCGTCTTCATGAAGTAACGACATCGGATTCACATACACATTATTATATTTCAGAATGAAAAGACTTATTTTTTCTACGGTTTTCGCCTTCGCTTGCCTGACAGGTTTCGCTCAGAATGACAGTCTCAAGGTGACGATATTTGGCGACAGTTACTCCACTTTCGAAGGATGGCTTTCTCCTGCTGACAATGAGACTTGGTACTGGAAAGCGGACAGTCCACAGCGTAACAAGAAGAATGATGTCACACGTGTGGAAGAGACATGGTGGTATCAGGTAATCGACAAGATGGGATGGAAACTCGAAAAGAACAATTCCTACAGCGGTGCCACTGTCGGTTATTACGGTTATCAGAACGAAAACTACCAGGCTCGTTCATTCAATACCAGAGTCAGCGACCTCGGCGAACCGGACATTATCCTCTCATGCTGCATCACTAACGACTCTTGGACCGGAGAAAAGGTCGGGGATTACAAGTATGCGAACTGGACTGACAACGATATGTGGTACTTCAGACCGGCTATGGCTCGCCTCTGCTCCACCATAAAGCAGAATTATCCTATGGCCTGCATCTATTTCATCCTCAACACGGAACTGAAACCTGAGCACGCAGAGTCAATGAGGGTTATCTGCAAGCACTATGGTCTCCCGCTCATAGAGCTCAAGGATATCCAAAAGCAAGAAGGTCACCCAAGCATTAAAGGACACAAGACCATCGCTGACCAGGTGATTGATTTCCTCAAAAAGGACTTAAAAACGGACGGCAGCAAAGCGTCTAAGAAGTAACTTCTACGCTCTGATTCGCTGCATACGAAATAATTTAAGTAAACGTAAGATAATATCTCGGTGGGTCATTCCCGCCCCTCTCATATCACAAAGTTATTAGACAATGAACAGAATTACCGTTTTATCATCAGTAATATTTGCGCTATCAGCTCTTACCTGCTCTACTGCTTCTGCCCAAAAGAACAGAAGAAACGTGAAGAAGGTACAGCCTGTAGTGGTGGAACCTACTGAGGAAGAAATCGCTTTTGAGAATCTTCTCCCGGCCACTGCTAAGGTCATGTTCATTGATTCCATCGTCGTGGATGTCACTGACATGGCTAAGCACATGCCGCTTTCACGCTCATGTGGCACTATTGAGGTGACAAGAAAGGACTCCTTGCTCAATTATTCCTTCACCAATGAGTTCGGAAACCAGAGGTATCTCTCCATCGCTGATGCCAAAGGTGTCCACAAACTCTACGTGCAGGATAAGTTGGGACGCAACTGGTCCAAGCCTGAACCGGTACGACTTGAAGGTGATTTCAAGGACATCATCTGCCCTTATGTCATGCCGGACGGAGTTACGCTCTCTTTTGCCGCTCTTAAAGGCGATGATAATCTTGGCAAGCACGATATTTTCTACACCGTTTACGACACTGACAACCGCTCTTTCTACCGCCCGCAAAGCCTCGGTCTGCCATTCAACTCATCTGACGAAGACTTTTACTACGTCATAGACGACTTCTCCAACATCGGTTATCTCGCCACAAGCAGAAACCAGAAGGAGGGAAAAACGTGTATTTATGCCTTCGTTCCTACGGAAAGCAGAGAGACATACGAGCAGATTGGTATGGAAGATGGAAAACTCGAACGCCTTGCTCGCTTGCATTCCATCGCTGAAACACAGGCTGACAAGAAGGCTCTTGCTGATGCTTTGAGCAAATATAATGCTCTCCGCTCTTCCATAGGACTGTCTGACAGTAACGATCAGAGAATCCATTTCGTCGTCAATGGCTCTACTGTCTATACCAGATTGTCTCAATTCAAGAGTGCCACAAACAAAGCCAAATTCACTGAACTGACCGCAAGAAAGTCTAAAGTAGCACAACAGGAGCGCCTTCTCACTGACCTCAGAGCCAGATTCCACAATGGTGACACCTCCGTGGCAAACAACATCCTCAATCTCGAATCCCGACTGCAGAAGGAGCGAATAGCCATTAAGGAAATAGAAAAGCTGATCCGCAACGCTGAAATAATGAAGAGATAACAGAGGAATCGCCACCATATCGGGCGCGTTTCCGCCCGATATATTCTGGGAAAAAAACAACTGCGTCAGCGCAATTTTTCACTTTTCAATATTCACTTTTCAATATTCACTAATAGAGGAAGCCACTGTGCCGGGCGCGTTACCGCCCGATATCCCCCAATTCCCAGCCGTCCTTGGCTGGGCAATTCCCCCCAATTCCCCAAGAAGCAAAAAGCAAGCAATATCGTTTCACTAAAAACCAATCAAACTATGAAGAAGTATCCTGAATCTGAGCTAATTATCAATAACGATGGAAGTTGCTTCCATCTCCATCTCAAACCTGAGTTTCTCGCCGACAAAGTAATCCTCGTCGGAGACCCTGAGCGTGTTTCCCGTGTCGGTTTCTACCTCGACAAGATCGAACATGAGACCGGTAACCGCGAGTTCCGCACCATCACCGGCACCTACAAAGGCAAGAGAATTACAGTTCAATCCACAGGTATTGGATGCGATAACATAGACATCGTGGTCAATGAGCTTGATGCTCTCGCCAACATCGACTTCGAAACAAGAACCGACAAGCCCGAACACCGCACTCTTACCCTCGTTCGTATCGGCACATGTGGTGGACTTCAGCCAGAAACACCGCTCGGTACGTTCATAGCATCAGCGAGAAGTATCGGCTTTGACGGCCTTCTCAACTACTACGCCGACCGTGACAAGGCGTGCGATGTAGCACTTGAAGAGGCTTTCATCAAGCACATGAACTGGTCTCCAAAAAAAGGTGCACCGTATGTAGCATGTGCAGACAAGGAACTTACCGACAGAATAGCAGGCGATGACATGGTGAAAGGCATCACATGTGCATGTGGTGGCTTCTACGGACCACAGGGACGACGCCTCCGTCTTGAAATACAAGACCCTGATCAGAACCAGAAAATCGAGGCATTCCGTTACAATGTGCCGGAAGGACAGGACTATGGCGGCACTACTCTGAAGATAAACAATTTCGAAATGGAGTCTTCTGCCCTCGCTGGTCTTGCTGGTTTGCTCGGACATAAGGCGACAACATGCTGCATTGTCATAGCAAACAGACACGACAAGGAGATGAACACCACTTACAAATCAAACATCAACGACCTCATCCAAATAGTCCTCGAAAGAATATAATCACTCTTCCACCCTGTCACTACGAGCCTTCTGCACACCAATTTCATACATTTTCTGACATGAAAACATGTATATGAAGATGTAACAACTGGCAAAAAAGCGACAGAATGCGAAGATAATAAACGCAGAAAGCCACCTTTTCATCATCTGAAAAGGTGGCTTTCACATTCTTATTCCGTTACTATCGGCACACGAAAAGCAAGTAATCAGCTCATGAGAAGCAAGGTAACGGTATCAAATATCACAAGAGTTTATTTGAAATAACGCTTGTAGAGTCCCATGAAACCTGCAGCATGACGAGCCTCATCCTTAGCCATTTCATGCACAGTGTCATGGATTGCATCGAGACCAGCAGCCTTTGCATTGCGTGCAATGCGGAACTTATCCTCACAAGCACCCTTTTCTGCAGCGATACGTGCCTCAAGATTTGACTTGGTATCTGAGAGAACATCACCAAGAAGCTCAGCAAACTTAGAAGCATGCTCTGCCTCTTCCCAAGCATAACGCTTGTATGCCTCTGCGATTTCTGGGTAACCCTCACGGTCAGCCTGACGTGCCATTGCGAGATACATACCTACCTCGCCGCATTCGCCATTGAAATGAGTGTTCAAATCCTTTATCATCTCCTCGTCAGATCCTGGCAATTTGCCATCACCGAGCTTGTGAACTGTAGCAAATTCTGGCTCTTCATCAATAGCCATCTCCTTGAACTTAGATGCTGGAGCCTTACAAATTGGGCACTTCTCTGGTGCTTCTGTTCCCTCGTGGATATATCCACATACGGTACAAATGAACTTCTTCTTCATAATTTTGTTGTTTTTGAGGGTTGTTATAATATGTTGCGATATTACTATGCCAATGCTTTTATCAAAGTAAATGGTCGATATTATCTTGTAAATCCCGACATATCACTTGATGCATTGCTTTGCAAAGATAGGGAAAAGATATGAATGCGCAAAATGAATTACATATTTCAACCTATAATTTAACAAAATATAATGTCTTTACACCTTTATAACAAAGCGATGATTGCAGCGGTTTTTAATGCTTATTTACGAATTATTACAGACGAATATTTCTCAATCTTTATCTTCTTGTCGGCAGGAATGACTGGCTTATCCCATTCTCCATCTATCACAGAGATAGTGGTTTGCTCACCGTTTGGCACTGCATCAATGGCTGATTGCAACGTAAGATAATTGCCAAAGCCCTTTGCTGAAACGATGTAATCATAGTGACGGACGTATGGTTTAAGTTCCGGACAAGCCTCAGCCATAGCATCTACGAGGAGACCAGCTACGATATGTGCTCCATATACAGTGTAATGAGTGTTGTCTTTTCCATTCTTTACCGCACTAATCATGTGGAGAAGGCGCGACTTTTCCACTCCCATTCCGTTCTCAAGGTCCTTGGTTATCTTGTTAGCATCAACGTAAGGCACGCGCAATTCCCTTGCTACATTGACAGGAGTGAGGATATATAATCCATGAGTATCAATGAGAGTATCGCTGTTTACCAGTTCCTTTCCTGTCTTTGATTTGGCATCTCGCAGTGATTCATCATCGACACTATTATCATTTTGATTATAGAAATTACGACGAACTACGGCATTCATGATGATGGGAGTGGCGCCTTTAGCCATTGCTGCCCTGCAAAACATTCGGTAATTATCAGTGAATGTGGTGCCGGGATCTGTGTGACGGCGGTCTCCTGTCCTGCCTTTTTCATCATTATGCCCAAACTGAATAACGAGATAATCACCGGGTTTGATGGCATCAATGACCTTTTTCCAGTGGCCTTCAAGGATAAAACTGCGTGAAGAACGTCCGTTGAGAGCATGATTATCCACGGTAACATTCTCGGTAAAGAAGCCTTGCAACGCCATGCCCCAGCCTCTTTCCTGACCTTTTTTTATGTCTTTGTTTGCCATTGTGCTGTCACCTATCATGTAGATAGTGAAGTGTTTGTTGGATGATGTCATAAGAATCATCGTCATAAGACATAATACAATAATAGTGAAAACTTTCTTCATAGTTAGTAATGTGATAGTTATTATCTGCCTTTCTGTGGGCAATCAGTAGTTAGTGTTGTGAAGAAAAAGCCGTTATAGTATAGTTATTACTTCATACTACAACGGCTTTTTAGATTATTTACATAGTGATTGCAGCAATCAGTTCCTCTTCGGAAACGAGTTTCTGCTCACCAGTAATCATATTCTTGAGTGTCAATTTATGCTCAGCGATTTCATTTTCACCAGCAAGAGCGACGAAAGGAATCTGCTTAGCATTAGCATAAGCCATCTGCTTCTTCATCTTAACAGAGTCAGGATAGACCTCTGTACGGATGCCAGCCTCGCGAGCAGCCCTTGCGATAGGCATGCAATAAGCGGTCTCTTTCTCACCGAAATTGATGAAAAGGAGCTGAGTTCCCGTCATTGCATCTGTAGGATAAAGCTCCAGTTGGTTGAGAACATCGTATATTCTGTCCGCTCCAAAAGAGATTCCCACACCAGATAATCCCGGCATACCGAAGATACCAGTCAGGTTATCATATCTTCCACCACCTGTGATAGAACCGATTTGCACGTCAAGAGCCTTGACTTCGAAGATAGCACCAGTGTAATAATTGAGTCCACGCGCAAGAGTAAGGTCAAGCTGTATCTCATTTTTGAGGCAACCTTTGAGGTTATCGAGGATATACTGAGTCTCTTCTACACCCTTTAAGCCAACCTCGCTTGAAGTAAGAACTTCGCGAATGACCTGCAATTTCTCATCATTAGTACCTTCAAGTTTGATGATAGGCTGCAATTTCTCAATGGCTTCCTCAGATATTCCATCGTTTCGAAGTTCCTCATTCACAGCCTCAAGACCAATCTTATCGAGCTTATCAATAGCCACTGTGATATCAACAATCTTGTCAGCTTCACCGATTACCTCAGCAATACCAGTGAGAATCTTGCGGTTATTGATTTTTATCTGAACGCGAATGCCAAACTTAGTGAATACAGTATCTACGATTTGCATCAGTTCCACCTCATTTATCAGAGAGTCAGAACCTACCACATCGGCATCACACTGATAGAATTCGCGATAGCGTCCCTTCTGAGGACGGTCAGCACGCCATACAGGTTGGATCTGATAACGCTTGAAAGGAAGCTGAAGTTCGTCTCTATGCTGAACCACATAGCGTGCGAATGGCACGGTAAGGTCATAGCGAAGACCCTTTTCACAGAACTTTGCAGCGAGCTTCAGCGTGCTTGTATTAGCCACTTCATCAGCAGTCATGCCATGAAGGAAGTCGCCGGAATTGAGTATTTTGAAGAGAAGCTTGTCGCCTTCTTCACCATACTTTCCCATCAGAGTGGAGAGATTCTCCATAGAAGGAGTCTCAATCTGAGAGAATCCATAAAGAGCATAGACCTCTTTGATGGTGTTGAATATATAGTTGCGCTTCGCCATTTCGACAGGACCGAAATCACGAGTGCCCTTAGGAATGCTTGGTTTGTTTGCCATTTACTTTCTTACGATTGTCTGTTCACGGTCAGGACCGATTGAAATGATTGTGATAGGAGTCTCCAGTTGAGCCTCAAGGAATTCGATATAATCCTTGAACTGCTGTGGGAACTCATCCTCAGAAGTGTATTTAGTCATATCAGTCTGCCAACCAGGAATCTCTGTATAGACAGGCTCAATGCCCTTTTCGATGTCGTATGGGAAGTCGCGAGTCTCGACACCATTCACCTTATACGCTGTGCAAGCCTTGATAACAGGGAATGTATCGAGCACATCACTCTTCATCATGATAAGCTGAGTGACGCCATTTACCATGATAGCATAGCGCAAAGCCACGAGGTCAATCCATCCGCAACGACGCTCACGTCCGGTAACAGCACCATATTCATGACCTATAGCACGCATTTTGCTGCCAGTCTCATCAAACAATTCTGTAGGGAAAGGACCAGCACCTACGCGTGTGCAGTAAGCTTTCATGATGCCAAATACCTCACCAATCTTGTTAGGACCAATGCCCAGACCAGTGCAAGCGCCAGCACAAATAGTGTTACTTGAGGTCACGAAAGGATAAGAACCGAAGTCAACGTCGAGCATAGTGCCCTGAGCGCCCTCAGCGAGGACAGTCTTACCAGATTTCAGGAGCTTTCCTACCTCGTGTTCAGAGTCAACAATCTGGAACTGCTTAAGGTATTCGATGCCTTCCATCCATACTTTTTCAGTCTCAGCCAGCTGTGCTTCGTCATATTGGAAGCCGGTAGATTTGAGGATATTGATATGGCGAGCCTTGTGTTCAGCATACTTTTGCTCGAAGTTATCGAGGATATCACCTACACGGAGACCGTTACGGCTGGTCTTGTCAGTATAAGTAGGACCGATGCCCTTACCGGTAGTACCTACCTTATTCTTACCTTTGAGAGACTCATATGCAGCATCAAGGAGACGATGGGTAGGCATAATGAGATGTGCTTTCTTAGAGATATGGAGACGATTCTTGAGATCATGTCCACTCTTCTCAAGGTCTTTAGCTTCGCCCATGAAGAGATCAGGAGCAAGAACGACACCATTACCGATGATATTGACCTTACCACCCTGGAAGATACCAGAAGGAATAGAGCGAAGGACATACTTCTGTCCCTCAAACTCCAAAGTATGGCCAGCGTTAGGACCGCCCTGGAAGCGAGCCACGACATCATACTTAGGTGTCAATACATCTACAACCTTACCTTTTCCTTCATCACCCCACTGGAGTCCGAGAAGGACATCAACTTTACCTGTCATAGTTTTGATTTGTTATAATGTGATTTTTTATTTCATTCTTACGAAACAAGCATGAGAGAAAATGATAGATATCGGAATTCAATCACGCTAATATAATAAGGAGATTACTCAGCAAGGGAAGCCTTATACCATTCAAACAGTTTCTGAACGCCATCTTCTATCTCCACCTTATGTGTCCAACCGAGAGAATGGAGCTTGGAAACATCAATGAGCTTACGCATTGTTCCGTCAGGCTTAGAAGCGTCAAAGACGACCTCTCCCTGGAATCCTACGGACTTGACCACGAGCTCAGAGAGCTGACGAATGGTGAGTTCCTTGCCAGTTCCCACATTGATGTGGCAGTTTCTTATCTCTCCGAGCGCAGGAATAGCACCGCCACGTCCGGCAGAATGGTTGCGATCGACAGTGCCATCTACGGAAGCTCCGTAGTGGACACTGGAGTATTTCTCAATTCCAATGATGTCAGAGAAATCGACATTGAGCAGTACATGCACGCTGGCATCAGCCATATCCTCAGACCAAAGGAACTCGCGGAGCGGCGAACCTGTACCCCAAAGAGTCACCTTATTGTCCTCAATGCCGTACTTGGCGAGCACTTTCAGGATTTCATCATGCGAAGAAGCCCCGGTAACACCTTCGACAGGACGCTTGTCCATATCGACAGTAATGGCATTCCAGTCGCCATCATGAATGAGTTTAGCAAGGTAAATCTTGCGCATCATGGCAGGCATCACGTGAGAATTCTCCAGATGGAAATTGTCATTAGGACCGTAAAGGTTGGTAGGCATCACAGCAATATAGTTGGTGCCATACTGCAGATTGTACGACTCACACATCTTCAGACCTGATATTTTCGCCAGAGCGTACTCCTCATTGGTATATTCCAATTCGGAAGTAAGCAGGCAATCCTCCTTCATCGGCTGTGGAGCATTCTTCGGATATATGCACGTAGAACCGAGGAAAAGCAATTTCTTGACTCCATGAGCATAAGCTTCAGAGATGACATTACACTGGATTTTCATGTTCATCATCATGAAATCAGCGCGATAAAGCGAGTTTGCCATGATTCCACCGACAAAAGCCGCGGCGAGAACGACGGCATCCGGCTTCTCCTCATCGAAGAAAGCCTTGACCTGATACTGGTCAGTAAGGTCGAGCTGCTTGTGAGTACGACCTACAAGATTATTGTAGCCGCGCTGCTTGAGATTGTTCCAGATGGCGGAACCTACAAGACCTTTGTGACCGGCAACATATATTTTACTATCTTTGTCAAGCATCGTAAAACTATCTTTTATATTCTATTTATCCTAAATAACACAAATCCAAGAAGTCAGCTTAGCGTTTCCAAGCGTATGAATACTTAGGAACGAAGCTGAAATTCCTTACTTCACGACGCCCTTTTCCAGATATTCAGCGAGGTTGATACGCATCACGCTTGCCACATGTTCAGCGGCAACCTTCTCCATATCATGCTTTACCATGATCTGAACGAGCTGCTCGAATGTGGTGGTCTGTGGGTTCCAACCGAGCTCTGTCTTAGCTTTTGTAGGGTCGCCCCAAAGGTTTACCACGTCAGTAGGACGATAGAAGTCAGGACTTACCTCGATAAGGGTCTTGCCGACAAGCTCCTTAGGACCAGCGACACATATACCTTTCTCGTCCATACCTTCGCCTTCAAACTTCAATTCGATGCCTGCAGCCTTGAAAGCGCAATAAGCAAACTCACGCACAGAATGCTGTACGCCTGTGGCAATAACGAAATCCTCCGGCTTTTCATTCTGAAGGATGAGCCACATGCACTCTACATAGTCCTTTGCATAGCCCCAGTCACGTAGTGAAGAGAGGTTGCCGAGGAAGAGTTTTTCCTGCTTTCCCTGTGCAATACGAGCAGCTGCGAGGGTAATCTTGCGGGTAACGAAAGTTTCGCCACGGCGTTCAGACTCGTGATTGAAAAGTATTCCGGAGCAACAGAACATATCATACGCCTCACGGTATTCCTTTACGATCCAGAAACCATAGAGTTTAGCGACTGCATACGGAGAGTAAGGGTGGAACGGAGTATTCTCATTCTGAGGCACTTCCTCCACTTTACCGTACAATTCCGAAGTACTTGCCTGGTAAATGCGGCACTCTTTCTCCAATCCACAGGCACGAACAGCCTCCAGAACACGGAGAACGCCGGTAGCATCAACGTCAGCAGTAAACTCAGGAGAGTCGAAACTTACCTGCACATGGCTCTGTGCTGCAAGATTATAGATCTCAGTAGGGCGCACCTTACCAACGACTTTGACGAGCGACATGGAGTCTCCGAGGTCTCCATAATGCAGGTGGAAGTTTGGTTTTCCTTCGAGATGAGCGATACGCTCACGGTAATCTACAGAAGAGCGACGGATAATTCCATGCACTTCATATCCTTTTTCGAGGAGAAACTCAGAGAGATAACTGCCATCCTGACCAGTAACGCCAGTGATCAATGCTACTTTTCTATTTTCCATTTCAGTTTTTTTGTCATGCCATCCTGCTTTCCCATTGTTTGAAATGCGCCGGATCAACAAGGCGCGAGACCGTCTCTTGTAGGGAAAAAGCCAAACTATTATTTGATAACAGCCTTAGTATCAACGGGCAAAGTGATGGTTTATTAATTAAATACCTATGTTATTGTTTTGAGAATTCTTTGATTCTTTGCTCTTCAGAGAGCTTGCAGATGAGCAGTCTGCCGTCTTTCTGCGCCACGATGTATCCGTCAAGCCCCTGTATAGCCACTTGCTTGGCGTTCTCGACATTTACGATACAGTTGGTTGTCTCGAAGAGTTTTACGTTAGGACTGATGACAGCATTATTGTCTTCGTCCTTTTTTGACAGGTTATGGAGTGATCCCCATGTGCCGAGGTCGCTCCATCCGAAGTCTGCAGGGAATACGAATATCTCCTCAGCATTCTCCAGAATGGCGTAATCGACGCTGATATTCTCGCATTCCGGATACTTGGCGTTGACCACTTCCTGCTCCTTTTCCGTTCCAAAAACAGGAATCATCTCCTCAAACATATTGGCAATGAGAGGGCGATACATTCGGAAAGCGTTGACTATAGTCCTTACATTCCATACGAAGATGCCTGCATTCCAGAAGTAATTGTTGTGCTTGATATACTCCTTGGCAGTCTCAAGGTCAGGCTTCTCGCGGAAAGAATCTACCATGAATATCTCTCTGTTGCGCATACTCTGCTGTGCGAGGTCAGCCTGAATATAGCCATAGCCGGTCTCAGGGCGTGTAGGCTTCATTCCGAGTGTGAGTATAGCATCCGTCTCGCTTGCAAACTGGAGTGTTGAAGTGATGACACGCTGAAATTCTGTGACATTCATGACGATATGGTCACTTGGAGAAACGACGATATTAGCGTCAGAATCCTTAGCCTTGATTCTCCAACTGACATAAGCTATGCAAGGCGCTGTGTTGCGTCGGCAAGGCTCGCTGAGAATGTTAGAGGCAGGAATGTCAGGCAACTGCTCCTTTACCTTATCGACATAGATGGCATTAGTCACCACCCATACATTCTCCGGAGGGCACACGCCGGCAAATCTGTCGTATGTAAGTTGCAGCAAAGTGCGTCCCACACCGAGAGCGTCGATAAACTGTTTTGGGTTTTCTTCTGTGCTCATAGGCCAGAATCGGCTTCCCACACCGCCTGCCATAATGACGAGATGATTGTGATTATCGTTCATTTCGTTGAGATTTTCGTTGTTATAACATTGATTATCAAGGCAATTCACGAACCACACGCAACCGATGCGCATAATTCATCCACTTTCGTTACATCATTTTTCATCCATGAGATGCTGGAGGAAGTCATCGAGATCCTTCTCTAAGTTCTCCATAAATCCGCCTCCAATGATGATGGTATCGTCGGTGTCAGCGATAAAGAGTTCGTCGATGTGCTCACCAGTTTCATTTTCCAGCACGAAACTGTAAGGCATGATGATGCCGAGAGACGAACCGAAATCGTCCTTCAGCAGCAGTTGACGCAGCCCTTTCGCCACTTTCTTGTAGAAGACAGTGTCCTCTTCGTTATTGCCTATCCATTCATCCACGACGATGCGTGTGATTTCATTATCATCATCATCGAAGACCATAACGTCACCCGTCTCCTGGTTGACACGCAGATGAAGGTCAGTCATTACTACAGGTTCCTCAGTCTGAGGAAATTTCTGCGCCACTTTTCCGAGCATGCGCATCAATTGGGATTGAGTTTTTTCTGTCATATTATATAATAAGGTGTAAATAGTTCGATGATGAATGCTTTTCTATAAGTCGGTAATCAAAATATTTTTTGACAATGGGCGAATGATTATCATCTGTTTTCACCATTATAAAAACCATTCTGATTACCAGCTTTATTATCCGGATTGTTCGGTCAACGGGGAGAAACGGCGGCAGGATGACTTGATTCCAGTGTCGCTTTCGCAAACCAAAGGAAATCATTCCTTCGCCCCTACCCTATGACCGGACAATCGGAGAATCCAGTATCTGGATTAGATATTCTTACCGTGACAGTGCTTGAACTTCTTGCCAGAGCCACATGGACATGGATCATTCGGGCGAGGCATCTTGTCTCTGATGATCGGAGCATGGCGCTGTGGCGCAGCGGAAGGGTCGTTGTAGCGAGGCTGTTCCGGTGCATTATGTGGCTGTGAAGGCTGCTGCAGGCGTGAGCCATCCTCTGCAAGTTCCTCCTTCTGAGTGGTATATTCCGGCTGCTTAGGCTTTGGTTCCTCTTCAGGAGCTTCGGTAATCTCCACCGGCTGCTCAGTCTGTTCAGGCTGATTGATACGTGCACGGGTGAGAGTCATGGCGATAGAGTCGTGCATCTGGTTGATCATGTTGTCCCAGAGCTTCACGCTCTCAAGCTTGAAGATAAGCAACGGATCCTTCTGCTCGTAGCTGGAGTTCTGCACAGAGTGGCGAAGTTCGTCGAGCTGACGGAGGTTTTCCTTCCAGTTGTCGTCGATTACGCGGAGCATGATCATCTTCTCAAACTGCTTCACGATATCCTTAGCCTGTGACTCATAGAGAGCCTGGAGACCGAAGGTGAGATTATAGACAAACTTGTTGTCGGTGATAGGAATAGCGATGCGGTCGAAACGTCCGCCAGCATTCTCGCAGATATCCTTCACTACCGGCCATGCGGTCTGAGTGATGCGCTCTGTACGGTTCTTGAATTCGGTGATAACGCTCTGAAAACACTTCTCTGCCATTGGGTCAGCACCAAGCTTTGTGTACTCCTCTTCTGTGAGAGGGAACTCCATAGCGAAGATCTTGAGGAAGCTTTCCTTGCATCCTTCGTAGTCCTGATGGTCAAGGATGTAAGTGACGCGGTCCCAAAGGAGGTTAGTAATATCCATTCCGATACGCTCACCCATGAGTGCGTGACGGCGGCGCTCGTAGATTACGGTACGCTGCTTGTTCATCACGTCATCATATTCGAGCAGACGCTTACGGATACCGAAGTTGTTTTCCTCCACCTTCTTCTGTGCTCTTTCGATGCTCTTGGAGATGAGTGGGCTTTCGATACGCTCGCCTTCCTCGAATCCGAGGCGGTCCATCACCTTGGCAATACGCTCAGAAGCGAAAAGACGCATCAGCTTGTCTTCCAATGATACATAGAATACTGAAGAGCCCGGGTCACCCTGACGACCGGCACGACCACGCAACTGGCGATCGACGCGGCGGCTTTCGTGGCGCTCAGTACCGATGATGGCGAGACCACCTGCAGCCTTTACCTCTGGAGTGAGCTTGATGTCGGTACCACGACCTGCCATGTTGGTGGCGATGGTCACCGCTCCGAGACCATTGACTGAACGTCCTGCCTCAGCCACGATGAGGGACTCACGAGCGTGCTCCTTCGCATTGAGCACATTGTGAGGAATGTTTCTCATCTTCAGCATTCGGCTGATAAGCTCAGAAATCTCCACTGAGGTAGTACCTACGAGCACTGGACGACCCGCATTACGCATTGCCTCGATTTCCTCGATGACAGCAGTATATTTCTCGCGGTTTGTCTTATATACGCGGTCGTCCATATCATTACGGAGAACTGGACGGTTTGTAGGAATCTCTATCACGTCAAGCTTGTAGATATCCCAGAATTCTCCAGCCTCAGTACTTGCCGTACCGGTCATACCTGCGAGCTTATGATACATGCGGAAGTAGTTCTGCAAGGTGATGGTAGCATAGGTCTGGGTGGCATCCTCCACCTTTACATGCTCCTTGGCCTCAACAGCCTGATGGAGTCCATCGCTCCAACGGCGGCCTTCCATGATACGTCCGGTCTGCTCATCGACGATCTTCACCTGTCCGTCCATTACGACATACTGGTCATCGCGATTGAACATGGAGTATGCTTTCAGCAACTGCTGGATGGTATGTACTCGCTCTGACTGTATGGAATAGTGCTGGAGACAAGCATCCTTCTTCTCCAGACGCTCCTCGTCAGTAAGTCCTGGCTGTGCTTCAAGAGCTGAAAGTTCGGTAGTGATGTCAGGAAGCACGAAGAGTTCGTTGTCTCCCACCTCCTTGGAGAGCCATTCCACGCCCTTGTCAGTGAGGTCGGCAGAGTTCTGCTTCTCGTCAGCCACGAAGTAAAGCGGCTTGACTGCCTCCGGCATACGGCGGTTGTTGTTCTCCATGTATATCTCTTCCGTCTTGAGCATACCAGCCTTGATGCCCTCTTCAGAGAGGAACTTCACGAGCGGACGGTTCTTTGGAAGTGACTTATATGAACGGTAGAGGGCGAGGAAACCTTCGTCCAACTTCTGCTGATTGTTCTCTTTTCTACCCTCGGCGATGAGCTGCTTGGCATCGGAAAGATACTGTGTAGCGAGCTTTCTCTGCACGCCGACGAGTCTCTCCACGAGTGGCTGATACTCCACAAACATCTGGTCACCACCCTTAGGCACCGGTCCGCTGATAATAAGAGGGGTACGCGCATCGTCAATGAGCACGCTATCGACCTCATCGACGATAGCATAATTGTGGCGGCGCTGCACCAGATCCTCAGGCTGCATTGCCATATTGTCACGCAGATAGTCGAAACCGAACTCATTATTCGTACCGAAAGTGATGTCAGCCATATAAGCTCTGCGGCGAGCGTCTGAGTTAGGTTGGTGCTTGTCGATACAATCCACTGAGAGACCGTGGAACATATAGAGAGGTCCCATCCACTCGGAGTCACGCTTTGCGAGGTAGTCATTGACAGTAACCACATGCACACCGTTGCCGGTAAGGGCGTTGAGGAACACAGGACAGGTAGCCACGAGGGTCTTACCTTCACCCGTTGCCATCTCGGCAATCTTACCCTGATGGAGCACGATACCACCGAAGAGTTGCACATCATAATGAACCATCTCCCACTTGATGTCGTTGCCACCTGCAGTCCAGTGGTTGTGATAGATGGCTTTGTCGCCGTCTATGGTCACGAAGTCATTGGCTGGGTTTGCAGCAAGCTCGCGGTCGAAGTCAGTTGCGGTAACTACGGTCTCCTCATTCTCGGTGAAGCGGCGGGCTGTATCCTTGACAATGCTGAACACCTGTGGGAACACTTCATTGAGGGCCTCCTCATATCTTTCGAGCACCTCTTTGTCGAGTTTGTCCACCTGATTGAACAAAGACTCACGTTCATCGATCGGTGTCTCCTCAATCTTTGCCTTCAGTTCATCGATCTGCTTCTTGAGATCATTGGCAGAGTTCTGCACATAACTCTGTATCTCCTTGGTCTTGGCACGGAGATCATCGTTTGACAATGCCTGAATGGCAGGGTACGCCTCCTTGATTTTCTCTACGAGAGGCATGATAGCCTTGCGGTCTCGGCTTGCTTTGTTGCCGAAAAAGGCTTCTAATATAGTCTTGAAATTCATATCTTGTTGTATTCTTTTTCTGGATTCGTTCAATCAATTTGCAAAAATAATACTTTTTTTTCAAAAAAGCGAAAGAAATGATGATTATTTGCGCCTTTGCCTTAAAACATAAGGACTTCCACAGATTCACGCCGAAATAACAATCTGACACCAAAACGGCACATTCTGCTTACAATCCGATTTTCCGGAACCTCCGACTTAACTGGTCGTTTTCTGCTGGAACAGCGGTTTCTTTTGCCGTTTTCAATGCTTTTTTCGGGAAGAATGATGCTATAGGGATGCAATAGCTATGCTTTTGCATTGCAATAACTATGCTTTCAGGGGGCAATATCTATGCTTTTACATCGTAATATCTTAGCTTTCACAACGTAAAAACTATGCTTTTGCACCTGAAAAACCGCCTTTTCGACAGCCGATCTCTTGTCTTTCGCATCTGCAAAATCATACCTTATTGACATTCAACCAGATACATTTTTCGCAAATACTCACGAATTTACCGGCTCATCATTTTGAGTTTCAAATTCGCCACTCTCGCGAAGCGGACAAAAAGCGGAATGTAAGCAAATCCTTCTTTTTACTTCTAATCTGTTATTTCCTGACGAACGAAATCAGCGGGCAAAGGGACTTGCGGCAAATGCCTTTTTAGTCTCTTCGCCAGACAGTTTCCTTATCAGAACAAAGGCAGACTCCTACAACCGTTAGGAGCACGAATCCTGATAGACTTTGAGATGGTAGGAGCTATACGGTCGGTGCTCACCACCGTGGAAATGCGTCCCGGTTTCACACCGGTACCATAGAATATTATCGGGAAGATGACAGGAGTGGCTGAAACATTGTATTTCTCTCCTGTGTTTTCATTTACCACTTTCCAGCCCGGCGCCACTTCAAAGACGATGTCGCCAGACAGGTTCGGGTTGTATGTATTGCGTATTTTTGCTATGTCTTCATTGGATGGAGAGAGGATTCTATCGACTGTATGAACATCCCTTATGCCATCGCTAAGAAGCAGGCAACTACGCGCATTATTGAGCACCTCATACATATCAAGGTGCTGCTGCTCAATAAGTTTTCTGTTAAGATAGATCTGGTTGTGGTAAGCCGCATCGACATATTGCCCCTTGCCGTAAAGCGACACAAGGTACATATTGAGAAGATTAGCTGTACGGTTGATGTAGAACGTGCCGGACGGTATGCCATACTCGGCGTAACCTCCATTGTCTGACTCCTCACAACCTGTGGAAGTCACGACAAAGAGCACGCGTCCCTTGCCCACACGGTTCTCCAATGTCTCCACGAGTCGCTTGACTTCATAGTCGAGACGCATGTAGGTGTCCTGCAGTTCCATACGACTGTCCTTCAGAGAAGCATCGCTGTATTTTCCTGCATAATACTGCACGCAGAGCAAATCCGTAACATCATCTGCTCCAAGACGATAGGCAACCTGGGTCTTGAGCGCCATCTCTGTCATGTCGATATTGACGAGTGCGCTCTTCTTGTAATCCACAAAGCGGGTCGGACCGGTAAAGGCATGCGAGAAGGATTTCTCCAATCCGCCTCCCATGAAGAAGCCCATGGTCTCGGCTTCCTTTGCGTAAGGTGTCCATTTCTCTGACTTCAAGCGCTTTTCGAGCGAGTTATACGCTGTCGCCTGCACCGCCCAACCCTGTGCAACGGCTGGATAATAGTTGGTGGAAGTCCATGAACCTGAGTTGTCATCTATCCACAATACGCAGTCGGCAGAATGTCCAGCACTGAGTATTGCCGCATCACGCCAAGGCGCAATGCTTATTACTTTCGACTGACCGTTGGTGAAAATCTTCAGTTCGTCGCCGATGGTAGAGGTGAGAAGTTTTGCAGCCGAAGCGGCATCCCTTTCCTTTGCTTCCTTTACAGACTTGTCCTCGGTGCAGAACACCGGGCGTGTGGTCTTGCGGTCAAGCCACGAACTTGACACGATACCATTATAATAAGGCACCGAACCGGTGGAAATCGTGGCATTGGCAGAGGCTCTGTCCGCCGGAACGAAGTCGTTGACTGCCTCTTCATAGACTCTTCCTTGACTCAGGAGCTTATTGAATCCGCCATCCTTGAACAGGGTGCAGAAGGTCTCCATGTAGTCAGAACGGAACTGGTCTATGGTGATGTTCACCACCAGACGTGGCAGTTCGGGTGCAGTATTCTGCGCCAATATGCCGTTTGTGCACATCGACGCCAGTATCAGAAGGGAGAGGTATCTGTATGTATTGTTCGATTTACTCATTTGATTTTTTCAGGTTCTTCATGATTCTTATCAGCAAACTCAGTGCCAAAACATTCATTCCTGATGCGTAGCACTGGAAAATATTGCCAAGGAAAAACAATGCCAATATGCCGAGAGCCGCCTTTTCCCTATGTTTCCACCTGAAGAATGGAGAGTAAAGGACAAGCCACAGTGGGCAGAAAAGGAATATCTGGAGATTGACTCTCACGGTAGGATGCTCGCTGAACATCATCACCACGAGAAGCAAGCCAAGGAGTCCGAGGATATCAAACAAGAGATAATCCAACCATTTGATTTCCTTGCGGATAACATATTTCTCACATAAGGTCAAAGCGATCACTACCACGAGCAACAACACCGCACAGGCCATCGGGGAAAGCGGGAATCCAGCCATCGGTTCAGCCATGCTCTGCCTTGCCGGAAAGAGGATGGAAGTGGCTTCCACGAGCGGCTTTCTCGTGCCGTCAGGCTCCACTACACAGGCAGAGTCGAAATCTTTTTCGAGCATTTCCGGAATAAACTGCCTCTCGGAAGGTGTCATATTGGCATCCGAACCCATGCCGAGCAGGAAGTCATTGCCCCACTGACACCATGGATAGTCAGCATTTTTGGAATGTATCAAGTCGCGGAATGTCTCATCTTCCGGTTTGCTTTTCCATGACTGATACTCCACTTTGCCTTCCATAGCCTTGACTATTACGTCACGTGCACGCGTGGTACAATTATCATAATAAAAATTATAACGGTAAATTCTGTTCTCCGGCTTGCTGTATTCATCCAGTATCGCAAGGATTTTCCTCTTCTCCTGCATAGTCATATTGAGCTTTTGCTGGACTACTTCCGAACCGTAATAATAGTATTCACGCAGAAAACGCTCGGTCGAGACCATCGCCATCATGTAGTCAGTCTCGCCCAGCACGAAATGATAGACGAAGTTCGGCTGACTGGAATCAAAGACGCCCCAGTTTACGACCATGTCTCTCCTGCCCTCCGTATCAAGGATGCGGATGGCTGTATGCCCGTAAAGACTATACACTTCTTCGTGAGGCTTGCAGGTCAGGAGACTAATTTCCACGCTTGCGAGAGCGGAATCACTTATCTCCGAAAGGGATAGGTCCGGCAGCGGGCTCGCTGATGCTTCTGAGTTAAAAAGCATCAAAAGCGCAACAAAAGTGGTATAAAAAAACCTTATTATTCGTTTCACGATGCAAAAATAACTTATATTTCTCACATTTCATGCATTTATTTCATTTTTTTTCAATAATTTTGCAAGCGATTAAGTTTCTTTGAGAACAAAAAAGATAAAATGAAGAAAAATATTCTGGCTTTCTGCCTGTCCATCCTCGCCGCTTCAGCCTTCGCACAGAGCGGCACCAACTCACCATATTCACAGTATGGACTCGGCGTGCTTACCGATCAGGGTAACAGTTACAACCGTGGTATGAACGGCGTTGGACTCGGTCTGCGCGAAAGCAACCAAATCAATTACATCAACCCTGCATCCTATTCCTCCATCGACTCGCTCACGTTCGTGTTCGATGTGGGCATGTCTCTCCAGATAACCAACTTCAAAGAGGGCAACGTCAAGAAGAATGCGAAGAACGCCGACTTCGAATATGCTGTCGGCGGATTCAGACTTATGCCTAAAGTAGGACTCGCTTTCGGTATTATACCTTTTACTAATATAGGCTATAACTATCAATCCACTGGCACCGTAAATCGTGATGACATCTCTGGCACTACCACTTACACCAACACTTACAGCGGTGAGGGCGGTCTGCATGAGGCATTCATCGGACTGGGATGGCAGCCTGTGAAGGGCGTTTCGCTCGGTGTCAACGGCGGTTACCTCTGGGGAAACTGCACACGCACCGTGGCAAATGCCTACTCTGACAGCTATGTCAACACGCTTTCCAAGACCTTGTCGTTCGACGTGACAAGCTATAAGGCCAATTTCGGCGTGCAACTGTCAAGAAATCTCTCGGCTAAAGACCTGCTCACCCTCGGTGCCACTTACAGCATCGGACACAAACTGAATGCAGACCCTACACTCGACATCGTCAGCACAAACTCACAGACCGGCGTGACAGATACCATTCAGTTCGTGGCAAACAACGGCATCGAACTGCCACACGAGATTGCTGTCGGACTGGCTTACACCCACAACAACAGCTTTACCGTGGCTTTCGACTATCAGTTGCAACAGTGGAGCAAGGTACATTATCCTAAATATAATGACACAGGCAACGGACAGCCTACCTTCAACTCTGTTTCCGGAATGTTCTCTGACCGCCAGAAGTTCAATCTCGGTATGGAATTCTGCAAGGACAAGGCCGGAAGCAACTTCGCTTCACGCGTATGTTACCGCCTCGGAGCAAGCTACACCACGCCTTACCTCAAGATCAACGGACTCGAAGGTCCTAAGGAATATTCCGTAAGCGGTGGTTTCGGACTCCCTATACTCAACCAGTGGAACAAACGTTCCATCCTCAATATCAGTGCGCAGTGGGTTCGCTCTTCTGCGAAAAACATGATTACGGAGAACACCTTCCGCATCAATATCGGACTTACATTCAATGACCGCTGGTTCGCTAAATGGAAGTTTGATTAAACATGCTAATAAAATCATAACGTGACGACTATCAATTCTTCAGATTATAAAGCTATGGAATCACCCAGGAGTGACAGGAATTTCACTTCTGGGGGTTTCCCTTTTTGGTGCATTTGCATGATGATGGCGCTCTCTTTCTTCGCCTGCAACAACCCGAAGGAACATACTGCGCCTGCCATTCATGACCGTGACTCCGTCGCAATGATGACAAGCTACGGCATTAACACGCTTATCAGCGACTCTGGAGTGATGAAATACCGCATCGTAGCTGAGAGATGGGAAGTCAATGAAAATCTCAATCCTGCCAGATGGATATTCCGCCGCGGACTTTTCCTTGAGCAATTCGATGAGAAATTCCACGTAGAAGCTTACATCCAGTCGGATTCTGCCTACTATTTCACGGTAGATAAACTCTGGCATCTCATTGGTAATGTGCACATTCTCACAGTGGAAGGCGTACGATTCAGCAGTGAGGAACTATTCTGGGATCAGCAGAAGCATGAGCTTTACTCCAACAAATTCTCTCATCTCATCACTCCACAGCGTGAAATGCAAGGCTCTTACTTCAGAAGCGATGAGCACATGCAGCATTATTACGTTTCCAATTCGAAAGGCTCATTCGAGAAATCGGATATGATAAAGGAAGACACTACATCCACTTCCACACCTAATGAGGAGAACGCCACACCAAGGCGCGACCCTACCATGCCGCACCGAAGCGGACAATAGGCATTCCTCCAAACTTCCGGACGCATGTCTTCATCATGTGATACGCACGCTTTCACTGTGCAACAAACACGCTGAAGATGGTTCACCGAAGACTGAATGCGCTGAAATACAGCGCGCTACACAACAACAAAAACGATAAGCATAGATGCTAATAACCTCCATCATAATAACAATGCTCTTCTCCGCCTTCTTCTCAGGCATGGAGATTGCATTCGTGTCGAGCAACAGAATGCTTGCTGAAGTAAACAAAGAGAACGGTAATTTCAATGACAAGATCGTCTCCATCTTCTACAAGCATCCCAACATGTTTGTCTCTACTATGCTGGTGGGCAACAATATCGCTCTGGTAGTTTATGGTATTCTCTTTGCCAAACTGTTCGATGCGACGCTCTTTGCCGGTCTTTCCGAGCCTGCAAAGGTAACGTGCGACACGCTTCTCTCTACGCTCATCGTGCTCTTTACCGGAGAATTTCTGCCTAAGACGCTGTTCAAGGCGAGTGCAAACAAACTGCTCACGCTCTTTGCTTTTCCCGCTTTCATCTGCTACATCGTCCTTTTCCCCATCTCACGCCTTTGCACCCTGCTCTCAAGAGCATTGCTCTTTGTCCTCGGTGTCAACCTGAAAAAGGAGGAAAACAATGAGGAATTTTCCAAGGTTGACCTCGATTATCTCGTTCAGCAGAGCATTGACCAGGCGGAAAATGACGAGGACATCGACGAGGAAGTGAAGATTTTCCAGAACGCTCTGGACTTTTCCGACACTAAAATCCGCGACTGCATGATTCCACGCACGGAAATTCAGGCAGTGCCTTCCGACTGCTCGCTCGATGATCTGCGCCAGATGTTCATACAGAGCGGACACTCCAAAATCATTGTCTATGAGGAAGATATTGACAATATCATAGGTTACATCCACTCATCTGAACTCTTCCACGACGCAAACGACTGGAAGAAGCACATCAGGTCGCTGCCTTTCGTCCCTGAAACGATGGCTGCAAAGAAACTGATGCACACTTTCCTGCAGCAGAAGAAGAGTCTTGGCGTCGTGGTGGATGAGTTTGGAGGCACCAGCGGCATCGTTGCCCTTGAGGATATTGTGGAAGAAATATTCGGAGAAATCGAGGATGAGCACGATAAAGCCAACTATATCTGCTGCGCTACGGACGACGGTCATTACCTCATTTCTGCCCGATTGGAAATCGACAAGGTCAATGAGACTCTCGGTCTCGATCTCCCTGAGAGCGATGATTACAAGACGGTTGGCGGTCTTATCCTCGACAGATTCCAGAGTTTCCCTAAACTCAACGAGATAATCACCGTCGATGGAAAATACGAATTCAAGATCATCAAGAACACGAAAACGAAAATCGAACTTGTAAAACTACGCATTCTCGAAGAAAACTAAATGCTTTTGTGATGGTGAAATCATAAAGATGACATCGTCTTATGGCAAGAAACTTTGTTCTTTATGACAATAGTCTTTGTCTTTATGGCAAGAGACTTTGTCCTTTATAGCAAGAGACTTTGTCCTTACAGCAAGAATCTCTGCTCGATTAAATCGCATCAAGATATTATTTTTTGCATCACTTGACACAGTCAAAACCATCTTTTCTCGGCGCGCCCTACAAATCCTATGGGGAGGTCAGTGCCCTTTTCTCCGACTGTTTCAAATACTATTTCAAGCACTTTTACCTGCTCTTACAAGGATTTTTTCCTTTATTTTCAGGTAAAAGTGCTATTGTTTGTTGAAAAAACAAGGCAGAATAGACGTTAATTCCATTTTTTTTATTAACTTTGTACGCAATTTGCACGCGCATATATATTATATACCTCACAACAATGCCTTACGGCTTGACCTGACTATATCATAAAAGCGGAGCAAAACAACGAAAATAAATAAAAACTAAATAATAAAAAAACTAAACAAAATGGCAGTATTAGGAAAAATCAGAAGCAAAGGCATCCTGCTGGTGAGCATCATCGGTCTTGGCCTTTTCGCTTTCATTGCCGAGGAAGCTTTCCGTTCCTGTGAGGCTTCCAAGAACAACGAACGCCAGCAAATCGGTGTCGTTCTTGGCGAAAAAATGACTTATGAAGAGTTCCAGAAACTCGTAGATGAGTACTCTGACGTAATCAAGATGATGCAGGGTAAGGAAAACTTCACCGAAGATGAACTCAACAGTCTCCGCGATCAGGTGTGGAACTCTTACGTTCAGTCAAAACTTATCGAGGCAGATGCTGAGAAACTCGGTCTCCGTGTCACTGATGATGAGATCCGCAACATCCTCAATGAGGGCACAAACCAGATGCTTCTTCAGACTCCTTTCGTAAATCAGCAGACTGGACGCTTCGATGCTAACCAGCTCAAGCAGTTCCTCAGCGAGTACAAGAAGAACACCAACCCACAGCTCCAGGAGCAGTATCAGAAGATTTACAACTACTGGAACTTCATCGAAAAGACTCTTCGCCAGCAGATTCTTGCGCAGAAGTATCAGGCTCTCCTCGCTTCTACATTCCTCTCTAACCCTATCGAGGCTCAGCAGGCATTCAATGAGGCTAACGAAGAGGCTGATATCGACCTCATATCTTTCCCTTACTCTTCTGTAAAGGATGCAGACATCAAGATTACTGATGCTGACCTCAAGAGCAAATACGAAGAGCTCAAGCCTACTTTCGCACAGTATGAGGAGTCTCGCGACGTCAAGTTTGTCAGCGTAAAGGTCAATGCTTCTGCTGCAGACAAGAACGAATTGATGAAGAAGACCAATGAGTATGCCAAGACTCTCGCTACTGCTGAGGACCCTTCAGAGGCAGTTCGCAAGTCTGGTTCACTCGTTCCTTATCTCGGAGTTCCAGTAAACAAGAACGCTTTCCCTACAGATGTGCAGGCTCTTCTCGACTCTATTGCAGTAGGTTCTACCACAGCTGTCAAGGAGAATACACAGGACAACACTCTCAATGTCCTTCGTCTTATCAGCAGAGCACAGCTTCCTGACTCTATCCAGTTCCAGGCAATACAGGTTGGCGGCAACACTCCTGCAGAGGCACATAAGCGTGCAGACTCTATCTATGCTGCCCTTTCTGCTGATGCTTCCCAGTGGGAGACAATCGCAAAGAAGTATGGTCAGACTGGAGAAAAGACTTGGATGACCACTCAGCAGTATCAGTATGCACCTTCACTCGACAAGGACACCAAGAATTATCTTAATGTTCTCAACAATGCAGGCGTGGGTGAACTCAAGAATATCGCTACTACTTCAGGCAATATCATCGTTAAGGTGAGCGACCGCAAGGCGATGACAACCAAGTATATCGCTGCTGTCATCAAGACAGACATCGCATTCTCTAAGGACACATACTCTAAGGCATACAACAAGTTCTCTCAGTATGTAAGTGAAAACCAGACTATCGAGGCACTCGAAAAGAACGCAAAGAAGTATGGTTACACAGTTGAAGCCATCAACGACGTGGTAAATTCCCAGCACAACGTGGCTAATATCCACTCTACTCACGATGCTCTCAAGTGGATTTTCGAGGCTAAGGAAGGTGACGTATCTCAGCTTTATGAGTGTGGTGACAATGACAACCTCCTCGTAGTTGGCCTTACAAAGGTTCACGAGAAGGGCTATCGCGACCTCGACGACCCAATCGTAAAGGAAAGAATCAAGGCTGAAGTGATTAAGGACAAGAAGGCTGAGAAGCTCATGGCTGAGGTTTCAGGCATCAAGAACGCCAAGGAAGCAATGGCAAAGGGTGCTAAAGTATCTTCAGTAAACCAGGTTTCTTTCGCTGCTCCTGTATTCGTTACAGAGACAGGTGCATCAGAACCAGCTCTCTCTGGTGCTGTTGCAGCTACAGGTAAGGGTCAGTTCTCTGCTCATCCAGTAAAGGGTAACGCTGGTGTATATCTCTTCGCCAAGAAGAATATCAACAAGCGTGCTGACGTTAAGTTCAATGACAAGCAGGAGGAATCCAAGATTGCACAGCGCAATCTCCAGATGGCTTCAGGCTTCATGGGTGAACTTTTCATCAAGGCTGACATCGTTGACAACCGTTACCTCTTCTTCTAAAGAATCAAATCTCTTGATTTAACGAATCAGATTATTTGATTTAACGAATCAGTCTAATTGATTTAAAGAATCAGATTATTTGATTTAACTAATCAGATTATTTGGTTTAACGAATCAGATTACATAATTAGAAAAGACTAACAAATGTCTTTCAAGCATATTTCCACCTCGCAATCACAAGGTTGCGAGGTGGATTTTTTTTGTGCTTGCTTTCCACTTTCCTGAGAGTATTTATCCTTTATTTCGATTATTTTTCGTACCTTTGCAGATGCTTTGTGTTTTTTTGACAATAAAACGCAAACATATAGGTTATATATATAATAGGTATAGAATGGTAACAGCCTCGATAGTGACATACAACCACACCCTGAATGACATTGAGCCGGCATTACATAGTCTGCTCAAGTCTGATGTGTCACATATCTATATCATAGACCATAGCGATCGAAACGACAGCGATTTCCTTGCTTCACTCAAGCGATACGGCGCTGAACAGATGACTATCGATGCAGAAATACGCAGACGCTGCATAGCAAACAGCCTCACTTTGTCCTATCATAAGCATGAAAACAACGGCTATGGAGGTGGACATAACGTAGCAATAAAGTTGGCAAAGAAGGCAGGAAGCACGTATCACATAGTGGTGAACCCGGATGTCTGGTTTGACAATGACGTGATAACGAAGATGAAACAGTATATGGATGCCCACGAAGATGTAGGACAGATGATGCCAAGAGTGCTCTTTCCTGACGGCACTATCCAGCGTCTCTGCAAGCTATTGCCTACCCCACTCGATATGTTCGGCAGACTTTGCTTGCCTCCATTCATCATCCACAAGCGCAATAACCGCTTCGAACTGCGCAAATTCGATTACGACAAGATAATCAATGCACCGTATCTGTCAGGTTGTTTCATGTTTTTCAGGCTCTCAGCGATGGAGAAGACCGGTCTCTTTGACGAGCATTTCTTCATGTATGCCGAAGACATTGACATGACTCGACGTATGCATCAGCATTTCAAGACGCTCTTCTTCCCTTCCGTTACCATCTATCATCGCTTCAGCAGAGCGTCACATCGCAGTCTGAAACTGTTCCGAATCCATATCACGAACATAATAATGTATTTCAACAAGTATGGATGGTTCGCCGATGCGGAGCGTAAAACAATCAACAAAAAAGCCCTCGAACAATGCGCATCCTGCTCATAGGAGAGTTCAGTAATGTCCATGCCACCCTGTCAGAGTCACTCCGCAAGGCAGGACATGAAGTCCTTCTGGTCTCAGATGGTGACGACTGGAAGGGCTATAAGCGTGATGTCAGCATCCGAAGGCGGTGCAGAGGGAATGCAGGAACATTGGATCTGTTAGCGCAATGGGCGATACAGTTGCCTAAACTCAAAGGTTTCGACATCGTGCATTTCGTCAATCCCAAGTTTACTGACATGAATCCAGCAGTGGATAAGTATCTCTTCAGCTGGCTTTCTCGCCACAACAAGCACGTCACCCTCGGTCTTTACGGCGATGATACCGTAGTCATCAGCCAGTTGGAGCGTGGCATCCTCGAATACAGCGAACTGCAGGCATACGGCAAAAAGATAAATATCGAGGAGCAAAAGCAACGCATCTACGCCTGGACAACAGCGTGCAAACCGCTTTGCGACTATGCTGTCAGCCGTGCAGAATTACTTTTCCCATGCTTATATGAGTACTATCACCTCTACAAAAACCTTAATGACAGCGTGATAGACCACAAACTGCATTATATAGGACTACCTATTACCCTCTCAAACCACAGTCCGAAAGAACCTACAGACAAGGTAAGAATCCTCATAGGCATACAAAAAACGCGCAGCAACACAAAAGGTACGGACAAGATGCTGCCACTCTTCGACCGTCTGGCAGAGCAATATCCGGACGAAATCGAACTGATAAAGGTGGAGAATGTGCCATTCCACGAATACAAAAGATTGCTATCATCGTGCGATATCCTTGTGGATCAGCTCTATAGTTACACTCCTGCCATGAACGCACTTGAGGCAATGAGCCATGGAACCGTGGTTGTCACAGGCGGAGAAGAGGACTATTACCGCTTCATAGGCGAGGAAGAGCTGCGTCCTATCATCAATCTCCGACCATTAAAGGACGAGGAAAACTACAAGACAATAGAGCAAATAGCCCTCAATCGCGCCTTTCTCAGCCAGAAAAAGGCAGAAAGCATCGCCTTCGTAGCCAAATATCACAACGCCGACAATATAGCAAAAGAATATCTGAATCTATGGCAAAGCCTACTCTGACCATCATCATACCGGCTTATCATGTCGCTGACACGCTCGAAAGGTGCGTCAAAAGCGTCACAAGTCAGGACTTCCAGTCTTGGCAAGCCATAATAGTGGATGACGGAAGTACTGACGAAACGCCACAGATAGCAGACGAATTAGCCTCCAATGACGCACGTATCATCACTGTACACAAGTCAAACGGCGGACTGAGCGATGCGCGAAACCATGCCCTTGACATCCTTTTCGGCAAGACGACAGCATCAGAAAACCTGCCATTAGGCATTACAGACTACGTCACATTCATCGACAGCGACGATTATCTCCGCCCCGGCACCTTCACTCCACTGATGGAAGACCTCGCCAATCACCCCGAATATGACATCCTGGAATACTCTGCCACGCTGCACGCTGGCAGTGAAAGGGAGGAAGAAATGACGCTTTCACAGGAATTTTACACCGTTCCAAGGGATTACTGGCTAAGAGGTCAGGCTTACAGTCACGCCTATGCCTGGAATAAAATATACAAGAGCAGCATCTTCTCTTCCGGACATCGCTATGCGAAAGGCAAGCTTTTCGAGGACGTCTGGATTCTTCCTGGGATACTGAAGAGCCATCCCAATGTAGCGACAACACCGAAAGGCAGATACATATACACAGACAATCCAAAAGGAATAACCCATTCCGCAGCAAAGGAAGCATCGCAATCAGCCGAACTTCTCCATGCTCATTGCAACGCTTTGTCCTCACTTGGCATTGATTTCACAGCGCCTTCACTGAGCAAAGAGGAAGCAAAGCTCTACCTGTCACTGCGCAATCAGCAAAGAAGCGTCAGAATTTTGGATCCTGGTTTCCCCGTTATCCTCCCTTCACGCCATATCCCTCTTAAGGCAGCCACGACGATAAGGGAATTCGTAAAGATATTTTTCTATAACTATCTCGGATTGAAATAGGCTACATAAGAATACAAATCACAGCCACATATACCTTATATATATAAGGTAGAAGGCAAATGCAAGCAGGTATTATTTTATTATCCAAGATTTCATTTTTCACATATTTGCTTGCATTTGCAAAAAAATAATCGTAACTTTGCATCTTATAAGGACAGCAGTGCCCTGGTTTTATCGCTGGCTCATTATTCTCCGGAACTTGAGCGAGAGGAAAGTCCGGGCAGCATAGAGCACTCCGCTCCCGAAAATAGGAGTTATTGGTGACAGTAAAACAGGGTAGAAGAAAACAACCGCCTCAGCCTTTCAGGTGGAGGTAAGGGTGAGAAGGTGGTGTAAGAGACCACCAGGCTGGTGGTGACATCAGTGCTGTGCCCGTCGGAGGCTGTAAGTTCATGTAAACCATCGTCTGAGGGTTGCTCGCCCGACTCACTCCGATGGAGGGTAGAACGCTTGAGCCTTGGGGTAACCTAAGGTCTAGATAAATGATAGAACGCTCCGTATGCCGAGAGCCATACGTGAGATACAGAACCCGGCTTATAGGGACACTGCTTTCCTTATTTCTATTTTTGATTTTTACAAGTTTATGGTTTTGTTGAATGAACAAACAAGGCAATCAACAAAACAACCGAACCACCAAGCCACCATACAACAAGATCAAGGTACTGTCTTCCAGACAGCCATCCCCTATTTCTTATAGTCCCGAGACTTCGTCCCGGGTTACTCTCGCTTTGCTCGCTATTGGCTTCCAGCCAAATCTTGTCATTTTGCGGTTTTGTCTTCTGGAGAATTAACTTGTAGTTTGACTATAAACCAAACGACCAGACAACCAAACAACAAAACATCCCAATATCTTTTTGGCATACCTTTTGTAATAGATGCTTACAGAAAAATAAACAGAAATACGACAATAAATAAAACTATAAGCACTATGCAAAAAGGTAATATCGGGGTTACTACAGAGAACATCTTCCCCGTAATCAAAAAGTTCCTCTATTCTGATCACGAGATTTTCCTCCGTGAGATGGTGTCCAACGCTGTTGACGCAACACAGAAGATGAAGACCTTGGCAGAGAAAGGCGAGTTCAAGGGCGAACTCGGCGACCTCACCGTGCGCATATCTCTCGACAAAGAGGCTGGCACGCTGACCATCTCCGACCACGGTATCGGCATGACAGAGGAAGAAATCGACCGTTACATCAATCAGATTGCTTTCTCAGGCGTCAATGACTTCCTTGAGAAATATAAGGATAATGCCAATGCCATCATCGGTCATTTCGGTCTTGGCTTCTATTCTTCCTTCATGGTGGCAGACCGTGTGGATATCATCACCCGCTCTTGGAGAGACGGCAGCAAGGCTGTGAAATGGTCATGCGACGGTAGTCCTGCCTACGAAATCGACGAAGCAGAGCGTGAAAGCCGCGGTTCTGACATCGTGCTGCATATCTCCGACGACTGCAAGGAGTTCCTTGAGAAGTCACAGATAGAGACCTTACTCAACAAATACTGCAAGTTCATGCCAGTTCCTGTAGCCTTCGGCAAAAAGCAGGAATGGAGTTCTGAGGAGAAGAAGATGGTGGAAACCGCTGAAGACAACCTCATCAATGACGTGGAACCACTCTGGACCAAGACCCCTTCCACACTGAAGGACGATGACTACAAGTCATTCTACCGCACGCTCTACCCTATGCAGGACGAGCCTCTCTTCTGGATTCACCTCAATGTGGATTTTCCTTTCCATCTGACAGGTATCCTTTACTTCCCACGCGTGCAGAGCCATATCGACTTGCAGCGCAACAAGATACAGCTCTACTGCAACCAGGTGTTCGTCACAGACCAGGTAGAAGGCATCGTGCCTGACTTCCTTACCCTCCTTCATGGCGTCATAGACTCTCCGGATATTCCTCTTAACGTGAGCCGTTCTTACCTTCAGAGCGATGCAAACGTGAAGAAGATTTCCACTTACATCACAAAGAAAGTGGCTGACCGCCTCAACGGAATCTTCAAGAATGACCGCAAGGACTACGAGGAGAAGTGGGATTCCCTCAAGATATTCATCCACTATGGAATGCTGACCGACGAGTCTTTCTATGACCGCGCCAAGGATTTCGCCCTCTTCAAGGACACTGACGGCAAGATGTTCACATACGAAGAGTACAAGAACCTCATCAAGGACAACCAGACCGACAAGGAAGGCAACCTCATCTACCTCTATGCCAATGACAAGGAGGCACAGTATTCTTACATCGAGGCAGCCAAGGCAAAGGGTTACAGCGTACTTCTCATGGACGGACAGCTCGACACTCCTACCGTGAATATGTTCGAACAGAAGTTTGAGAAGAGCCGTTTCACCCGCGTTGACGCTGATGTCATCGACCGTCTCATCCAGAAGGACGAGGTGCGCAAGGTGGAATTCTCTGATGAAGAGACAGCAAACATCTCCGAGGTGTTCCGCTCCCAGATGCCAAAGATGGACAAGGTGGAGTTTAATGTTGACGTTCAGGCTCTTGGCGAGAACGCATCTCCAGTGCTCTTCACCCAGAATGAGTATATGCGCCGTATGAAGGACGCATCCCGCTTCCAGTCTGGCATGGGCTTCTATGCACAGATGCCTGACGCATTCACGCTGATTCTCAACTCCGACCACAACGTAGTGAAGAGCATACTTGCCGACACTACATCCTCCACAGCAGAGGCTCTGAAGCCAATTCTCTCTGAGATAAAGGGACTTGAAGCCCGCAAGATGGTGCTCGAACAGGAGCAGAAGGACAAGAAGGCTGACGAAATCACCGAGGCTCAGAAGAAAGATCTGGAAGAGACACGCAGCAACATTGCAGCCGAGAACGCGAAGAAGGCCGGCATCCTCAGCGACTTTGCCGCTTCCAGCGATAAGGTTCACCAGCTCATCGACATCGCTCTTCTGCAGAATGGCATGCTTCGTGGCGCCGCTCTCGACAAGTTCCTCAAGAGAACTGTTGACCTGTTGAAGTAATTTTACTTGGGAAAAAGACCCCCTCTCATCCCCCTGTGAGGGGGAGGCTATATACGTTCTTCAGCTTGAGGTCTCTTGCTTGAGGTCTCTTGCTTGGGTTCTATCTTGTTTGTGTTCTATCTTCTTGATTAGTAACCACAAGTAGCCAGTCCGTATTCAGCCTCCCCCTTACAGGGGGATAAGAGGGGGTCTTTTTCTTTTATTCCCTCTATTTCTTCTTCAGTTCATACAAATCGCGGCGACGGTCACGCAGGTTGCGGACGGCACCGTATGTGTGAAGCTCATTGAGAAGGTTGAGGTCAACGTCTGAAATGAGAATCATCTCCGTGTTTGGCGTAGCCTCCGAGCGCTTTCCGTCATTAGGGAAAGCGAAGTCGCAAGGAGTGAACACCGCACTCTGGGCATACTGTATGTCCATATTATGCACCCTTGGCAGGTTTCCGACACTACCAGCAATCGCCACATAGCATTCATTCTCGATGGCACGAGCCTGTGCGCAGACCCTCACTCTCGAATAGGCATTCTGCGTATCGGTCATGAATGGCACGAAAAGAATCTGCATTCCATCCTGTGCCATGAGGCGTGTCAGCTCAGGGAACTCCACATCATAGCATATCACAACTCCGATTTTACCACAGTCTGTATCAAAAGTCTGGATAGTGCTGCCACCTGTCAGTCCCCAGCATTTCTGCTCATCCGGAGTGACGTGTATCTTCTCATACATATCCACATTACCATTGCGATGGCATAGGAAACCGACATTATACAGCGCACCGTCCTCCTTCACCAGAGGCATACTGCCCGTGATGATGTTGATGTTATATTCTATGGCAAGTTCACGGTATCGATCACGTATCTGTTCGGTATATTGCGCCATTGCACGAATGCTCTGCGCCTCGCCCATATCATTGAATCTCGCCATCAGCGGCGCATTGAAATACTCAGGGAAGAGAATGAAATCGCTCTTGTAATCACTGACGGAATCGACGAAGAACTCCACCTGCGTGAACAAATCATCGACAGATGAGTAAGGACGCATCTGCCATTGCACGAGTCCGATCCTGACAGTCGGCTTGCGGTCAACGTAAGAATCCGTAGGCGGCTGATAGTAGATGTTGTCCCATTGCAGGAGAGTGGCGCAGTGTTCGCTCTCTTCATCGCTCGGAAGATAATTGCGAATGACGCGGCGCACGTGGAAATCATTGGACAACTGGAAGGTAAGCACGGGGTCGTAGATTTCCCTTGACCTCACCTTCTCGATGTATTCCTTCGGCCTCATCTGGTCGGCATACTTGTGATAGTTAGGTATTCGTCCGCCGAACATGATGGCTTTGAGGTTCAGGGTCTCACAGAGTTCCTTGCGGTATTCATACATACGTCTGGCAAGACGCAGTCCGCGGTAGTCTGGATGTATGAACACCTCGATGCCATAGAGGATATTTCCATGAGGGTCGTGCGTGTTGAATGTCTCGTTTCCAGTCACTTGGGCGTAGGTATGGTCACCCTTCACCATGTTGTAATTGACGATGATAGACAGTGCGCAACCGACAATCTTGTCGTCCACGACTATCACTACCTGTCCTTCTGGGAAGATAGTAAGGAGTTTTTTGATCTGTGCACGGGTCCAAAACACATCCGATCCTGCATAGATACGTCTGAATGATTTTGCCAACTGGTCATAATCTTCCATCTGAAGATTACGCAATCCGACTTGTTCTATTTTACGGTTCTGATCCATAATATATAAATAAGGTGGGTTCACATTGTCATCCCGATACAGATAGCGGGGCTTCTCCAATGCTCCGAAGCGTGATTTCCAGAACCCACGTCAATATGAAATCCGGTGCAAAGTTACTAATTATTTTCATGGCGACCAACTATTACGGCATGGAATTTCCATTTAATCAATAAAATATCAATGGATAAAAATAAATGAATTGGCGCACCCGACAAACCCTGTGGGGCGCTATGCAGATGCTAACCCAAAACTGTTGCCAAACGATACATGAAGA
>CAKQPF010000026.1 GCA_934256705.1 uncultured Prevotella sp. | reverse complement strand
GCACGTACGGTGGTGTGAGAGGTCGGAAAACGAAAGTAGGAGAAAAACTACTTCGTTTTCCTCCTACTCGATTTTCTATTATTCAGCTTTTACAGTTGAAGAAACTGCTTTTCTCTATTGTATAGAAAGCTATTTTCTATTACATGGTCAGTTTCTTTCAACTGTAGAAGGCGATTATAAGCCAGTTATTGCAGAGGATTAGTAACCGAATATCTCCTCAAGGCTTACGCGGCGGATTGGTGCAATCTTCTCAAGACTCTTGACATCAAGCTCCTTCTCATTGCCGAGAATGATGTAATGGAGAGGCTTTCCCTTCACGTTCTGCTGCTCGAAGTTGAGGATATCCTGCATCGTGATGTTCTGTATAGCATCATAGATGATGTGGTTGATGTCCTTGTTCAAGCCGAGACGCTGTGCTTTGATGTAGTTGCTGATGATGCCCGACTTGGTGGTGCGGGTCGCTGCAAGGCTCTTTATGATGCTCTGCTTTGCCACATTGAATGCAGATTCCGTCAAAGGCATGTCGTCAGTAATCAGGCGGAAGGTGTTGATACAGTCCATCATCTTGTCATTCTGCGTGATGATATGCTCCTGCCAGTACTCGCTGTCCTGCTTGCGCATAGGGAATTTGTAGATGGCATTGGCGTTATAGGCGAGTCCGCGAGTCTCACGAAGCTCCTGGAATACGATACTGTTCATGCCTCCACCAAAGTATTCATTGAAGAGTTCGATGATAGGACAACGGCTGATGTCAGACTTCTTGCCCTCGTTGCTGTACATACGGAGGTAGATATTGTTTGCTTCGTAAGGAGCAATGAGTACCTCAGGTTTGGTGGTAAGGTTCCAATTCCACTCCTTATTTACAGGAACCTTGGCAAGATGCTTGGCAGTCTTGTGGTTCTTAGTTATGACAGCATCGAGCTCTTTCAAGCTTAAAGGACCGTAATATACCACTGTATGCTCGAAAGAAGGTATCTCTTTGAGAAGGTCGGTGAACACTTTAGGGTCGGTATTGCGAAGCTCCTGCTCTGAGAGAACATTGGTTGCGTCGCTCTTGGCGCCGTGAAGAGCGTATGACCAGAGGTGATTGAAGCATGCTTTCTGTGATTGCTTGTCCTCAGAACGCTCCTTTAGGATGTTGTCCACCAACTGTCCATAGAGCTCTTTGTCTGCTTTTGCATCAGAGATGAAGTGCTCTAAGAGGCGAAGAGCTGCGGTCATGTTTTCCTGAAGACCTACGATTGAGATAGTAGTGAAGTCAGGTCTTACGCTAATCTTATAGTCACAAGCAAGCTTGTAGAACTGTTTCTTTATCTCTTCGTTGCTCATTTTGCTGGTTCCGAGCAATGGAACATAGTCATTCATGAGTCCATATTTCGCATCAGCACGGTCTCCGAAGGTATATCTGAAGACGAGTTGGAAGAGCGAGTTGTCCTTGTTCTGCACGTAAAGTACAGGGAGTTTCTTCTTTGTCTCAGCCTTTGTGAGGTCTTTATCGAAGTCCACGAACTGTGGATGGATAGGTTCTACAGTCTCTTTTGATAGATTCTTGAGGTATTGAGAAGCCATATCGCGGTTTGAAGGGATAGGAGTTATGATAGGCTTTTCAATCTTCTTGATGTTGGAATCTTCGCCTTTACGCTTGTAAGTGCATACGAAGTTGTTCTTAAAGTGGCGGTTTGCGAATGCGATAACGTCCTCTTTGGTGATTTTTGACATACGATCGATGGCTTCAACGTGGTCTTTCCAGTTCAGTCCATTGATGAAAGCATCCACCATCATGTTGACGCGAGCTTCGTTTTCCTCAAGACTTTCCAGACGATTACGCTTCATATTGTTTATCGCACTGGTGAGAAGTTCCTCGTCCCATTCGCCTTTTTTCAGCTTTTCAATTACGGAAAGCATGGCATCGCGAGCCTGTTCGAGGGTCTGACCATCCTTTGGATTAGCTCCCATAAGGAAGGTGGTGTAGTCCTTGAGCATCATACATTCGCTGTTAGACTCAAGCACTGCCATCTTTTGGTTGAGGTCTATGTCGATAAGACCGCACATACCATTGTATAATACGTTGTTTATCAGCTTGAGAGTGTCTATCTCTTGCGAAGAAGCACCGGCAAATCTCCATCCGAGAATCACGAGTTCCTGCTCCTGTCCCACGACTGTTGTGTCTTTTACCGAAGTGATCTCTGTCTGTGCAGGGAAATATCGAGGTGTGATATCATTGCCTTTCTGCCATGATCCGAAGTGTTTCTCGATGGTGGAGATCATCTTTTCGTAGTCGAAATCGCCGGCCATGCAGATTGCTACGTTGTTTGGACGGTAGTATTTGTTGAAGTATCTCTCGATTTCCACTATGGAAGGGTTCTTCAGATGCTCCTGTGTTCCGATGGTAGTCTGCGTGCCGTAGGAGTGGGAAGGATATAGTTTGGCCATGAGAGCATTGAAAGCTTTCTCTCCATCATTGGCGAGAGACATGTTCTTCTCTTCGTAAACGGCTTCGAGTTCGGTGTGGAAACCGCGGATAACCATATTCTGGAAGCGGTCAGACTGTACTCTCAACCAGCGTTCCATCTCGTTTGCAGGCACGTCTTCCATGTAGCATGTGACGTCGAAAGAAGTGTAGGCATTGCTGTTTTCACTGCCTATTGTCGCCATAATCTTGTCGTATTCGTTTGGAATATTATAGCGGGCAGCCAACTGTGAGACGGAGTCTATCTCGTGATACTTTACCTTTCTGGCATCAGGATCGGTGAGAGTGCGGTATTCTTCGTAAAGGTTACGAATCTTGTCGAGGTATGGTTTCTCGGCAGAATAGTCGCTTGTGCCAAATGATTTTGTGCCTTTGAACATGAGATGCTCCAGATAGTGCGCCAGTCCGGTGCAGTCTGCAGGGTCATTTCTGTGACCAGTGTTGACGGCGATGAATGCTGTTATGCGTGGCATCTCCGTGTTTTTGGAAAGATAGACCTTAAGTCCGTTGTCGAGAGTGTAGATGCGTGTGTGCATTGGGTCGCCGCTTACACTCTGATACTTGTAATCTTTTGCCCCTGCGGTCAGGGTACATAATGCGGCTAATGCGCCGATTATCGCTTTCTTCATAGTGATTGGATATTTTGGGTTTCTTGTTTTTTTCTTTTGGGGGTGGGGAAACCAGCCGGTAACGCGGCTGACACAGTGACGGATTGCTTGTGTCTTTGGGGGATGAAAGGATGGCTATAGGGGGATGATCAGACGGTGATGGTCTTGAGGAAGTCATTCAATGTGTCGATGGAGACGTCGCCCATGTTGTATTCTTTCTCGGCATCCCGGCGTACGGAGAGCAACCATTCCTCACGGGCAGAGGCACATTCCTTGCGGATAGCGTCGATATCGGAGTCTTCGAGGGTGTCAATGCCGTACTGCTTTGTGATGAGGTTGTAGGCGAAAGCCCAGCGATAGGATTCGTATTGGTCGTGGATGTCGGCGAGACGGTCCTCCAATGTCTGTATGTCAGCTATGTTTCCGCATATGATGTCATTGTAGATAGCGTCTATTTCCGTAGCAGGAGCGAGCATTCCGGCAAGGTCGAGCCAGTCGCCGGTGCCGCTTGTGGTGGTAGGGAGCAATGCCTGGGCATCCTTGAGGCTATCGTATATGAACATCTTTATGGCGAGGTCATAGAGCATTATGCCTTTGACGAGGGCGTGGTTCCTTATTGCTCCGCCTTCGATGGCATAGAGCCTGGTGTCCTTTCCCTGCACTTGCTGAATGTCATTGAGCAGGTCTTTGCCTTTGATACATTCGCTTATGGTTAGCGGTGAGAGCCAGTCGAAGTTGACATGGCTTATTCTTCCTTCCGTGGCTCTCATGTCACGCTTGGGCCATTTGGCAGTATCGCGGAATGTTCCCACGGTGGTTAGGTTTCGTCCCGGCACTACGAGCGTCGTCTCGCCCTGCGAAATGATGTATGAGAAGGGCAGGCTGCGTGTGTCGGGATGTGTCTGTATCTTTCCCATAGCCATGGAGAAGAGACCTATCTGCGCAGGCCATAGGATGTGTGCACCGCTTGCTGTCTTTGCGCCTCGGTGCATAGTGCCGTAGTGGATTGGTCCTATCTTATAGGCATGATTTGAGAAATTGGTGCCTGAACCAGCGTTATAGAATGAGTATTGCCCACCTATCAGGAGTGAAGACTTATGATGACTGACAGAGAAAGGTCCGCAGAAAGCGGCGCATGACTCGCCATTGTCCATGTAGGAATTAGCAAAGAATACACTATTTTCCGACGTAAAGCCACGTCCCACATGACAGGCTTCGCCTACGAATGTGTCGTAAAGACGTGCTGCATCAGTTACGCTTGCGCCTGGTTGCATGATGACATTGTCGCATATTACGTCGTCTCCCACAAAGACATTTGCAGACTTATGTGAACGGAGTGTACACTCTACGAGGCGTGATGCTCCGCATATCTCGCAGTCGTTGCCTATGTTTACATTGGTCAACTCTCGGCATCCTGTCACTGTGACGTTGTCTCCGATGGTGGTGCAGCGAGGTCTTGAGAGGCTGATTTCTTCGCTTATCATCTTTCGGATGAGTGATGTGAAGTCCTTATCGCCTTCGTATTGCATCATGACAGCAGCGAGCTGGGCGCTCAGTCCGGAGTACATCATGATGTTTCCATTGCCTGCTTCGTTCATGACACTTAGCACAGTGCCTTCACCGAAGGTAGCAGCCTCTGTGGTCTGTATGATTCCTACATTCTCGATGCGGCAGTTTTCTCCTATCTGCACGTCTCCTTCGAAATGTGCGTTTCTTATTTTTGCGGCGTCGAAGGTTTCGGCTACGCTGATGAGACTCCAGTCTGTGGAGTAACAGCCGTTGGCTTTCAGCTGGGCTATTTCGGTTTCTGTCAATTCACGATAGGTCATGGGATGTTCTTTTTTTTGTTGGTAATATCAGCCGGTAACGCGGCTGACACAGTGGCTCTTCTTGCTTATATCGGCCGGTACAGCGGCTGACACAGTGGCGGGCGGGGTTATTGCTCTTCGTAATCGGCGTAGAGGAAGTCGTTGTATGGGTACTTCTGGACGTGCAACTCGCGCACCTTCTTATATATAATGCTGCGGAATTCCTCTATATTGAGCTTTTCTTTTGCTGATATGAAGATGCAACCCCAGTTGTTTGGATTCTTATTGTCGTTGACTTTAGCCATCCATGTGCGCTTGAGTTCTTCGAGAGAGACCTCCGATTTCTTGACAGGAGTAAGGTCGTCCTCCTCCTTTTCTGTCCAACTGTAGGCATCAATCTTATTGAATACAATCATAGAAGGCTTGTCAGCGCATTCAAGGTCGGCGAGAGTTTTCTCCACTACCTTGATTTGTTCTTCGAAATCCGGATGCGAAATATCCACTACATGAAGCAGAAGGTCAGCTTCGCGTGTTTCGTCAAGAGTGGATTTGAATGAATCGACGAGGTCTGTAGGGAGTTTTCGGATAAATCCTACAGTGTCAGCGAGCAGGAATGGAAGGTTATCGACCACGACTTTGCGCACTGTGGTGTCGAGTGTGGCGAAGAGTTTGTTTTCAGCAAAGACCTCACTCTTTGAGAGCATATTCATGATAGTGGATTTTCCTACGTTGGTATATCCTACCAAAGCCACGCGAATCATTCTGCCACGGTTCTTTCTCTGTGTGGATTTCTGCTTGTCGATTTCGACGAGTCGCTGCTTGAGAAGGCTCATTCTGTTGAGGATAATGCGTCGGTCCATCTCCAGCTGCGTCTCACCCGGACCACGAAGACCTACCGATCCCTTGCCACCTCCAGAGCCAGAGCCGCCTCCTTGTCGCTCAAGGTGAGTCCAAAGGCGCTGCAATCGTGGAAGCATATATCGGTATTGAGCCAGTTCCACCTGCGTTTTAGCGTTAGCGGTCTGTGCTCTCATGGCAAAGATGTCGAGGATAAGGCTGGTGCGGTCGAGGATTTTCACCTTCAGTTCCTGCTCGATGTTGCGCAACTGCTTAGCAGAGAGTTCGTCATCGAATATCACCATACCCACTTCCTGCCAAGGAGTGCCGTCAGGATGCAGTTCTTCATGCTCAGCCCTGTCTTCACATTCCTCGATGTAAGCGCGAATCTCTTCGAGTTTACCCTTACCCACGTAAGTCACCTGACTCGGTCCCTGTACCCTTTGGGTAAAGCGACGCATGACCACAGCTCCCGCAGTATCGGCGAGAAACTCCAGTTCGTCGAGGTATTCAGTGGTCTTTGCCTCGTTTTGTTGCGGTGTGATAAGGCCGACGAGTACGGCTGTTTCTACCTTGGCTTCGGATATTACAAATTCCTTCATACGGTTTCTTATGCAGTGTCTCCCTTGTGCCTTGCTTTTCGTTGCGATGGCATCGCTGGGCGAGGTCCGTGGGATTACAATGTCAGTACTTTTTCTTTTTGATTATAAATAGACGTGCAAAGATAATAATTTTCTTTCAAACGTAAAAGGATAATGGCTTAATTAAATGCTAATTGGGGCGGATTTTTTGTTAAGGATTAAATAAAAGTGCGCATTCGTGGTTAAAATAAATTAAACTGAGTCAACATTATGGTGCTTTCTTACGTCATATAGATAACTTTGCAGACGTAATGCAGAATAATGAACATAATCAAAAACTACAATAACTATGAAGAAAAATCTTATCGTCGTGGCATTGGCTGCTGGATGTATGCTGATGTCAAGTTGTGCTCTAAAGAAGGATTTGGACAACTGCCGCATGGAAAACAGCACACTGTCAGGCAAGTATCAGGATGCAAGAGAGCAGCTTGCTTCTGCCAATGCCCGCATCCAGAGTCTCGAAGAGCAGCTCGCTACAGCCCGCAAGGGAAATGACAAGCTCCAGGGCGCGCTGAAGGACATGCAGAGTTCGCTCAACCAGAGCCTCTCGAATGCAAGTTCCAACAATGTGAACATCTCCAAACTGGTGGACCAGATCAATGAGTCAAACCAGTACATCCGTCACCTTGTGGATGTGAAGACCAAGAGCGACTCGCTCAATCTCGTCCTCACGAACAACCTTACCCGCTCCCTTTCCAGGGAGGAGCTCAAGGAGGTGGATGTCCAGGTGCTCAAGGGCGTGGTCTATATCTCCCTTGCTGACAATATGCTCTACAAGAGCGGATCATACGAAATCAACGACCGTGCCGCAGAGACCCTGTCAAAGATTGCCAAGATCATCACCGACTACAAGGATTACGACGTGCTGATCGAGGGTAACACCGACGATGTGCCAATCCTCCGTGAGAACATCCGCAACAACTGGGACCTCTCCTGTCTGCGTGCTTCCAGCGTGGTGCAGTATCTCCAGAACAAGTTTGGCGTTGATCCAAAGCGTCTCACTGCAGGTGGTCGCGGTGAATACAACCCAGTGGCTTCCAACAGTACAGCAGTGGGCAAGCAGCGCAACCGCCGCACCCAGATCATCATCACTCCAAAGCTTGACGAGTTTATGGAGCTGATAGGTCAGGCACCGGAACAGTAAAGCGTGAAGAAGTCCCCGGACTATAAATGAAAACAGACAACTGCCTGAAAGACAGTGCCCGAAAGAAATGAAACTATGCAAGAGGTTCAGCCCTGCATTCCATGGATAAGGCATTGCTTTTCAGGCAGTTTTCGTTTTCTTTGTGAAAGGTGTCAAGCCAGACAAGATAATGGGAAACAGCCGGAAACAGCCTTGGGAAAAGGAGAGTAAATGCAGAAAATGACAGTGTTAAATAGTGTTGCGTAGTGTTAAAATAAAAACGGAAACCATGTAGGCTCGACAAGGGAAAAAAGAAGGAAAAAGGGGAGAAGAAAGAGGTCGTTTCCCGAAATTTGAGCGTGTGGAGAGTGAAAGCATAGATATTAGGATGCAATATCTATGATATTAGGAGGTAAAAGCTAAGCTATTAGGAGGCAAAAGCTATGCTAAAATGGGCTGAAAACTATGCTTTTGCAGTTGGATTTCTTTGTTTTTTATTGCCGGTATTTTGTATGTTATTGAATGTTAGTGTGTTGCGAAAAAGGGAATGCTTGGCGTATTTGCGAATAATATTTTTGAAATTTCAAATACTTCACTCTGTGTGTTAAAAATGATGGTATAATTGCACATTACCACAAATGCAAATATACAGCATAGAAACCTTTCTCCGCAAAATGAAAGCACTGTCGTCTTGCGGTCTTTTTTTTAGACAGTACAACCCTAAAATCCATGTTTTCAGCAAAAGAAAAACCTCATTATGCCTCCCTTACTTGCTGGGGAGTCAGTCCGGTGTGCTTCTTGCAGTATCGGCAGAAGAAGCTGACGTCAGTGAAATTGTATTCCCATGCTAATTGCTTGATGCTTAAACTGGTGCGCTTGAGTTGCATTTTCAGTTGCAGGATGGTGTACTGGTCGATGATTGCCTTAGGAGTATGCTCCGTCACTTGCTTTACGATGTTAGTAAGATACTTCGGTGTGATGTTCATTTTTTCAGCATAATAACCCACGTCGCGCGACGTCTTATAGTCCCTTTCCATGAGCATCATAAAGTCATTGAAGAGCTCTCTGACCCTATAAGATTTCACTTCATCCGCCCTAAACTGAGGATTTCGCTTCAGATATTCATGAAATCCGATAAAGAAAGCTTTGAGTTGGCACAGCACGAGTTGGGAAAGGCAAGTGCAATCCGACTGTTGGAAATATATTTTCAGCAAAGAAAACATCGCGTCAATGATATTCGTCACCACAGGAGAGTCTTGCCTGCATCTGTCCTCACGCAAAGAAGAATATACGGTATGCTCCATTTGCAGGCTCGCTTCCCTCAGTAATGCAGTGTCATATTTCAGCATCTCCACCTCAAAAGCGATGGAGGAGAGCGGCGATTTCAGTAGGACGACGTCATTTGGAAACAATGTTATGACAGCTTTTTCAGGGAGATTCCAGTCTTTATAGTTTACGTTGAGCACGGCATTGCCTTTTCTGCAAATCAGGATAGCACCATAGGTGAGCACTTGTGGCTCGCGCTTCCACTCTTCCAGACTTGTAAGGAAGAGACTTGACTCATGATTATTGTTTAATTCTTGTAGGAACATCGTATGGTTGTGTCTTGCTGTTTCGTATTCTCCAGCCATGCTGACGGCAAGAGAAAAGTAGGCTATGGGATGGACTTAGCGAATATGGTAGTTCGCTTTTTGGTTGCAAAAGTACGCATTTTACACGATAAAAAGGAATATATATTCCCGAAAAGTCCATTTTGTGCGTATTTTTTATAATAATGGAGTAAAGGAAAGTCCGTACCTTTGCAGCCGAAAAAATCAATCAGTAAGGATAATGATAAAGAACATCATGTTAGCAAGTCTCCTTATGACAGGAGGCTTTTTCCCGGCTTTCGCGCAACGGCAGATGAGCATAAGCCAACTGTTCGGGAAGATAGAAGAAAACAGTAAAGCCCTGCTTGTCAGCAAATCCGGCGTGGAGTCGGCACAACTGGGCGTAGAATCAGCAAAGAGCAAGAGGCTTCCGGACGTAGATGCTTCGCTGTCATTTAGTTATATAGGTAATGCTCTGATGACCGACCGCGACTTTTCCGATGCTCAAGGACTCCGCTCGCCACATTTCGGCAATGATTTCTCACTGCAGGTGCAGCAGGTGGTCTATGCCGGAGGCGCAATAGATGCCGGAGTGAAGCTTGCAGAATTGGGACAGAAAGCGGCTGAAACAGGAGTAAGGCTGACCCGTCAGCAGGTGAGATTTATCGCTTTAGGGCAGTATCTCGACCTTTACAAGACCGACAACAGAATAAAGGTGTATGACAAGAACATCGAACTGACTCGCAGACTCATCGCTGACATCAAGGAAAAGCAGGCGCAGGGAATGGCGCTCAAGAATGACATCACCCGCTATGAACTGCAGATGGAGAGCCTGAAACTGGGACTTGTGGCCCTCAAGAACAACAGGAAAATACTCAATCACCAGCTCTGCAACACCCTCGGAATGGATGAAACAGAGGAGATAATGCCCGACACCACAGTGGCACAGGCACTTTATCCCACAGACAATGAGGCGCATTGGCAGACGGAAGGCTTGATGAATTCGCCGCTTCTGGAGCACACTTCCACCGCCGTGCAGATGGCAGAGCAGAAAGAGAAGATAGCCAAGAGCGACCTTCTGCCCAAAATAGCCTTCGTGGCGGCAGACAATTTCAATGGTCCGGTGCTCTTCGAACTGCCCCCTGTCGATAAGAACCTCAATGTATGGTACGTCGGAGTCGGTGTGAAGTACAGTCTCAGTTCGCTGTTCAAGAGCAACAAGCGCGTGAAGCAGTCGGCAGTGGAGACACGCCAGGCAAGAGAAGCGCATGCAGTACAGGCGGAGCAGTTGAGCAATAACGTGCAGGAAGCCTACGTGCGTTACCGTCAGAGCTACGTCGAACTGGAGACGCAGGAGAAGAATGTGGAACTGGCACGTCAGAATTATGATGTGATGAATGCCCGTTATCTCACGCAAATGGCGCTCGTGACCGATATGGTGGATGCTTCTAACCTCTTGCTCAATGCCGAACTCAGTGAGGTGGATGCCCGCATCAATATCGTGTTTGCATATTATCGTATGAAGTATGCTGCTGGAGTAATATGATTCTCTTGTTGTTTTGTTGTTTTGTTGTTTTGTTGTTTTGGCGGTGATAAAAAGCGCCGACGACAGCAGCATCACGACAAAACAGCGAAACAGCAAGGAATCGCCACCGTGCCAGCCGCGTTACCGGCTGGATAACAAGAAGAAGAACAACAACCCCCCAACAAGACAATGAACAAAAAAGCAATCAAAAGAACATACAATGTGATAATAATCCTCGTACTCTTAGGAGCAGCCACATGGTGCTTCAGCCATTTCGTACACGGAGGAAACGTGGAATATACAGACGATGCGCAGGTGCATCGCCACATTTCCCCTATCAACACCCGCGTGATGGGCTTTATCAAGGAAATAAGATTCGAGGAATTTCAGCATGTGAAGAAAGGAGACACCCTCGTGATAATCGAGGATGCAGAATACCGTCTGCAAGTGGCGCAGGCAGAAGCAGGCCTTCGCGGCTCTAAATCATCATCCTCAGTGGTGTCAGCAAGCATGGGAACCACCGACAGCAACGTGAGAACAGCGACTGCAGGAATAGAGGAAGCACGCGTCGATATGATGAATGCCAAGCAGGATTTCGACCGCTTTGCCGCATTGATGAAGAAAGATGCCGTCACACGTCAGCAGTATGACAATGCCTATGCCCGCTATCTTGCCGCCAAGGCACGCTATGAACAGGCAGCAAGCCGAAAGCAAAGTGCCAATTCCGTCAAGAATGTGCAGACACATCAGTTGGGCGGAACACTCGCAGGAGAGAGCGTTGCCGAGGCACAACTCAATCTGGCACGCCTCAATCTCTCATATACCGTCATCGTGGCAACTTGCGATGGCGTGATGGGAAGAAAGGATATAAATGTCGGACAACTGGTGCAGCCAGGTCAGATGCTTGCCCGCATCGTGGATGATAATGACATCTGGGTAGTGGCAAACTACCGTGAGACGCAGATGAGCGGCGTGACGGTAGGCAAAGAAGTGGAGTTTACAGCCGATGCCATACCCGATGTGGTATTCCATGGCAAGGTAGAAGCACTGTCGGCAGCGGCAGGTTCTGCTTATTCCATGATACCAGTAGATAATGCTACCGGCAATTTCGTCAAGGTAGAGCAGCGCGTTCCAGTGCGTATATCCCTCACCAAGGACAATCGTCCCGAGAATGTGGCATTGCTTCGTGCCGGTCTGAATGTAGAAACAAAAGTGCTTAAGTAATGGCAGGACCTCCAATGCTGCAAGGACCCTTTAGTGTACCTTCATTCAATAGTTACGTTCCCCGCCGACTCCAGCCGTGGATTTATCTGCTTTTCGCATTCATATTCCAGCTCTCAGGAGGCATATATGGCGGAGCAATGAGTCATGTGATGGGAGAATACAGTCTGATGAGGGAAGACGTTCTCATGGTCATCATGTGCAATGTGGTAGGCGTCGCGATGCCTTTCCCTTTCCTCTTCAAGATGAAATTCCGCTTTACCAACCGCAGCCTGCTTCTCAATGCGGCGCTGGTAATAGCCGTATGCAATGTCCTTATCGTCTGGACAGAGTCGCTTCCCGTGATGTGTGCCCTCTCGTATATTGCCGGTTTCTTCAAGCTTTGCGGCACTTTCGAGTGTATGTCAAACATACAGTTGTGGATGACGCCAAAGCGCGACTTCACCGTTTTCTTCCCTTTGCTCTATTGCATAGTATTGGGAAACATCGCATTGTCGCCGTGGATTACCGAACACCTTTTATATATATACCAGGATTGGCGCATCATCAACTGGACAATGGCAGGGGCAATGCTCACAGTAGCCCTCGTGGTCTATGTGACGACCCATGACTTCCGCTTTATGAAACCTTTGCCTTTCATCAGCGTGGATTATCTCGGATGCCTGCTATGGTCGGCTTGGATGCTGGAGTTTATCTTCTTCTTCAATTATGGAGAGTATTATAATTGGTTGGACAGTAAGGTGATGCGCATGGATGTAGTGCTCTTTTGGGTGACAGGATATTTCTGTATCAGCCGAATGATGCACATACGCCATCCGTATATCTCGCCCGAAGCATGGCGTTACAAGCGCCTGATTCCGCTGCTGATACTTTTCGCCTTCGTGGAGTTTATGGGCAGTACGCCAAAGGTTTTGCAGACCGCCTTCACAGGAGGAGTGCTACATTTTGGCAATCTCACTACCAATGTGTTCAACGTAGTGGAGTGGGGCGCAGTCATCATGGGGTGCCTTTTCTGCCTGTTATGGTGCAAAGTGCTGCATTGGAAATACACCCGTCTGCTGACAATAGGCGTTGCCGCAATGGTGGGTTGTCCGGTGATGATGTATTTTCTCATCGACCAGGGACTGCCTATCGAGCGACTTTATCTCCCTACAGCGCTGAGATCATTCGGCAATGCCATATTCTTCTGTATGCTGACAGCGTATCTCGAAGAACTGATGCCGTTCCAGCATTTCTTCATGGGCTTGACTATGGCAGGAATAATCCGCAATGGTCCAGTGGCAACGATGTGCTCCGGACTCTTCAGCTTTGGCATACGCCACCAGATGGCGGACAATATGGCGCGAGGATTGCCTTATGATGCTACGCAACTGCTGATGATAAGCGTGCGCCAACTCTATGGCATTACCTGCCTCATAGGCATTGCTGTGCTATTGATATTCCTGATTTGGGACATCGAACCAGTGAGAAGTACACTCAAGAAGATGCCTTCATGGAATTTCGTAGGCAAGATGATGAAGAGGCGTGCCAAAAAGGAGAGGCGATGAAAGCCATGCTGACAGGAGACTCTTGAAATGTGAAAATAGAGGAAAAAGCATAAGTTTTCCCAAATATTATTTGCCTTTAATAAATTATTTTGTATCTTTGCACGGTTAAGTAGGTAATCGGAATTATTTTTATAATTATCTATCCATTATCAAAATATTTTTGATTACCTACAGAAGTGACTATTTTATTAAATCAAAAACATAGAAATAATATAGTATTATGGCAAATCCAGAATTCAAGTACGCTCCAATGTTCCAGTTGGGCGAAGACAAGACAGAGTATCGCCTTATCTCAAAAGAGGGCGTATCTGTAAGTGAATTTGAAGGCAACAAGATTCTCAAGGTGTCTCCGGAGGCTCTTGAACTGCTCACCACACAGGCTTTCCACGACGTAAACTTCATGCTTCGTCGCGAGCATAATGAGAAGGTGGCAGCTATTCTCTCAGACCCTGAGGCTTCAGACAATGACAAGTACGTGGCACTCACCATGCTCCGCAATGCAGAGGTGGCTTGCAAAGGTCAGCTCCCATTCTGTCAGGATACAGGTACTGCTATCATCCATGCAGAGAAGGGCCAGCAGGTATGGACCGGATTTGAGGATGAAGAGCCATTGGCAAAGGGCGTATATAATACATATACCACCGACAATCTGCGCTATTCACAGAATGCACCGCTCAATATGTACGATGAAGTGAACACCCGTTGCAACCTTCCAGCACAGATTGACATAGAGGCTACACAGGGAGCAGAGTACAAATTTCTCTGCGTAGTAAAGGGTGGTGGATCTGCCAACAAGACTTATCTCTATCAGGAGACAAAGGCTCGTATCCAGAATCCTGGCACTCTCGTTCCATTCCTCGTAGAAAAGATGAAGAGCCTCGGCACTGCTGCTTGCCCTCCTTACCATATTGCATTCGTCATTGGCGGTACTTCTGCAGAGAAGAACCTTCTCACCGTGAAGCTCGCTTCTACAAAATATTACGACACTCTGCCTACTACAGGCGACGAGACAGGTCGCGCTTTCCGTGACATAGCCCTCGAAGAAGAGCTTCATCGCCTCACACGTGAGGAGATAGGTTTCGGTGCTCAGTTTGGCGGAAAGTCATTTGCACACGACATTCGCGTAGTGCGTCTCCCACGTCATGGTGCTTCTTGCCCTATCGGTCTCGGCGTATCATGCTCTGCAGACCGTAACATCAAGGCAAAGATCAATGAGGATGGTATCTGGATAGAGAAGATGGACGACAAACCATACGAGCTTATCCCAGAAGAACTGCGTCAGGCAGGCGAGGGCGATGCTGTGCAGATCAATCTCGATCAGCCTATCGCTGAGGTATGCAAGGAACTGAGCAAGTATCCTGTTTCCACCCGAGTAAGTCTCAATGGCACAATCATCGTGGCACGCGACATCGCTCATGCTAAGATTAAGGCACGTCTCGATGCCGGCGAGGGAATGCCTCAGTACTTCAAGGATCATCCAGTGCTCTATGCAGGTCCTGCAAAGACACCAGCTGGAATGCCTTGCGGCTCAATGGGACCTACCACTGCTAACCGCATGGACCCATACACAGATGAGTTCCAGGCAAATGGAGGCTCACTGATAATGATTGCTAAGGGCAACCGTACACAGGTCGTTACAGACGCTTGTAAGAAGCATGGCGGATTCTACCTCGGAAGTATCGGTGGTCCAGCAGCTTATCTTTCATCCAGCAATATCAAGAGCATCGAATGCGTGGAATATCCAGAGCTTGGTATGGAGGCTGTATGGAAAATCCGTGTAGAGAATTTCCCTGCCTTCATTCTTGTGGATGACAAGGGTAATGATTTCTTTAAGCAATTCTAAATAAGATAAAAAGCGAAGGGCGGAATGTGTCTGTTTCAGCCCTTCGCTTTTTTGTTTTTGGTTGTCGGTTGTTGGTTGTGGGTTGTTGGTTTTATAGTGAGATAAACAATAATACCCACAACCCAAAACCCAAAACCCACAACCAACAACCATAAAAAAAAACTGTGCCAACGGCTTTTACCGTTGGATGTCCACCAAAAACTGCCAACCAAACATCCATCTCCATCTCCGAGATATAATTATGAATATTCTCTTCAATATAGATTACCACCTTTCCTACGGTGAGGATATGATTATCAATGTCATTGCGCCAAACGGACAGGTCCGAGCACAGCGAATGTCTGTCACTAATGACGGCAAGGTCAATGCGTTGCTACGCATATCTACCGATGGAATAGACCGCCTCGACTATTATTATACCGTAGAGCGAGCAGGACAACCGACACGCTCGGAATGGACTACTCAGCCGCATCGACTCGACCTGAGCCTCACCGGTGTGCATCAATACACTACCAATGACATCTGGAGAGAGATGCCGGAAGACACTTATCTCTATACTTCCGCTTTCACGCAGTGCGTAAACCGCCGCTCGGGAAAGCAGGATTTCAATGCTCCACCAGCACAGACAATACTGAGAATGAAAGTGCGTGCGCCACAATTACGTGGCAATGAGCGCCTCGTGCTTGCGGGTAATGAGCCTATACTCGGTGAGTGGAACCTCGATAATGCCCTCCCTATGACGGAGATAGCGCCAAATGAATGGATTGCGGACATTGATGCAGAGAAAATAAAGGGCGACACTTTTGAATATAAATTTGTGGCAATGCCGGAGGAAAGCGATGACACCGTGATGCAATATCATCGTCATCATGCCCCACTTTGGGAGACTTGCTGCAACAGAGTGATGAAAGTGCCGGTGCTTCGCCGTGGAGAAATCATGGAGATGGAGCATTCTCAGGCTTTCTTTGAGATTGCCAATCCACGCCTTGCCGGCACACTTGTGCCTGTATTCTCACTGCGTTCGGAAGGCAGTTACGGCGTTGGCGACTTCGGAGACCTTCGTCTCATGATAGACTGGGTGGCTTATACAGGTCAGCGGGTGTTGCAGATATTGCCGATAAACGACTCCACCGTCACGCACACCTGGACCGATTCCTACCCGTATTCCTGCATCAGCATCTTCGCATTGCATCCGCAATATGCCGATCTACGCCAGTTGCCAGAGCTGAAAGACAAAGCTAAAGCTGCGGAATTCGAGGCTTTGAGAAAGGAACTCAATGCGCTGAAACAGATAGACTATGAGCGTGTAAACAAGGCAAAGAGAGAATATCTCCGCCTGATATTTGCCCAGGAAGGGCAGGGCGTGCTGGCTTCGGCAGAGTTCAAACGCTGGTTTGGCGAAGAGCAGCATTGGCTTGTGCCTTACGCACAGTATTGCGTGCTGCGTGATCTCAACGGGACAGCCGACTTCTCGCAGTGGAAAGACCACCGCACATGGAACGAAGAGGACCGCAACAGCCTCGTTTCTCCACGTAGCAAGGCGTATAAAGAGGCGTCATATCATTATTTCGTCCAGTTTGTCCTTGCTCGCCAGATGCAGACAGCGCATGAATATGCCCGTCAGAAGCACGTTATCCTAAAAGGAGACATACCTATTGGAGTCAATCGTCATGGTTGCGACGTATGGCAGGAACCACGTTACTTTAATCTTAACGGTCAAGCAGGAGCGCCGCCCGACCCATTCTCTGCCAAAGGACAGAATTGGGGCTTCCCTACATACAACTGGGATGCCATGATAGCGGACGGTTGTAGATGGTGGGTGCGTCGCTTTCAGAATATGCAGAAGTACTTTGATGCCTACCGTATCGATCATGTGCTGGGCTTCTTCCGCATTTGGGAGATACCAGTGGAAAGCGTTCACGGACTGCTTGGGCAGTTCCAGCCTTCGCTTGGCTTCACCCGTGCAGAGATAGAGAGCTACGGACTGATGTTCAGAGAGGATTTCTTCTGCCGCCCTTACATCACGGAAGAAGTGCTTTCGCAGATATTTGGCGACCGTGCAGAGCAGATTGCACATACCTATTTCGAGCCTTTCCAGGGACCATATCTCCGCTTCCAGAAGGAATATGACACACAATGCAAGATAAAGGAAAAGGTGGAGGACGCTGATCTTCGTGAAGCCCTCTACTCACTCGTCAGTGATGTGCTCTTCCTTCGTGACCATAAGAGGTCGGATCTGTATCATCCTCGCATCTCGGTGCAGTATGATTACATCTATCATCAGCTTTCAGAGGCGGACAAAGCGGCGTTCAACCGCCTCTATGACGATTATTTCTATCACAGGAACACGCATTTCTGGTATCGTGAAGCGATGAAAAAGCTGCCACGTCTCATAGAAGCTACTCGTATGCTGGTATGTGCCGAAGATCTTGGAATGGTGCCCGATTGCGTGCCTTGGGTAATCAATGACCTGAAGATACTGTCGCTCGAACTGCAGTCAATGCCGAAACAGCAGGGATTGGAGTTTGGTATCGTCGAGCAATATCCTTACCGCAGCGTGTGCACCATTGACAGTCACGATATGCCGACGCTGAGAATGTGGTGGGATGAGGACGTGGAGCGTGCCGCACATTATTATCATAACGTGCTGCATCGCCGTGATGAGGCTCCGCATCCTATGCCGGGCTGGCTTGCCCGCGACGTGATAGAGCGCAATCTCATGTCGCCTTCCATGCTTTGCATCCTGTCCTTGCAGGACTGGCTCGCCATAGACGAGACCGTCCGCCTGGCAGATGCCAATGCGGAGCGTATCAATATACCCGCCAATCCGCATCATTACTGGCGTTACAGAATGCACGTCAACATCGAGGATCTGCTCTCCAACCAGCGTTTCTGCGATGATATAATGGGCATGATACAGAGGTGCAGGTAGGTGATTCCGCTTTCATAAAAGAAAATATCAATACAGAAAGATAAAGGAAATATATTTTTTTCTGTTTTTCCTTTATTTTTCTGTATTGATATTTCTTTGCCTCCCCACGCACGTGGGGACTGAGGGGCATCGCTCAATTATTGACGATTGGGTTATTTATGGAACGTGCGCACGTGAGTGTCAGATGACTCTGTGCTTCTGGTAAGCGTGTCGTTGGTGGAGAAAGAACTGCCTTTTGCGCCCCAGGAACTGCCCCAGAATCCCCAATCGTCATAGTTGCTCCAGTTTGGAGAAGAGGTGTGATAGAGTGAGAAGTCGCATACCACGTTGTCACTGTCATAGAACCAGCCCTTGAAACGGTTGTCATTGAGGCTGTAATCGTGGATAGCTATGCTGCCACCATCTTCGAGGAAGTCGATATAGATCACGTTGTTGCTCACTTCCCAATAGATGCGGCTTGACCAGCGGTCCCAAGGAGCGCGGCTGTAATAGTCCACCCAGTAGCCATAGCCGTAGCGGTTGGTGAATGGGTCGGTGCTGAATTCTATCATAGACTTTGAGACGCTGTATGTCTCACCGTCGATGGTGCAGGTGGAGTACATCTTGCCTTCCCACGAACCTTGAAGAGTATAACCTATCATGTCGTCTTCGTCGCATGATGTCAAAGCTAAAGTGGAGAGTCCGATAAAGAGGACAGTGATGAAAGACATTAACTTTTTCATATCGCTTTGCGTTTTAATTGTTGTGTGATTCGGTTATGATGCGGTCCAGCAGTTTGGTTGTCCGATTGCCTCTTTCAACGGAATCGCTAAACGGCATTGCTATTCTCTATTGAGTATCAGTCTCTGATTTACAAGTGCAACCTTGTCGAAGACTCGCACGCCGTAAATAGGGTATGTCGCTCAAAGAGCGGTGCCCGTCTCTGATTTACAAGTGCAACCTTGTCGAAGACTCGCACGCCGTAAATAGGGTATGTCGCTCAAAGAGCGGTGCCCGTCTCTGATTTACAAGTGCAAAGTTAAGGAAAATTCTTTTACTCCGTATATGAATTCCCCTATTTAGCAGAGGATTTTCCCTAAAGAATAAAAAGAGGCAGAAAGAGTAGCCTCTTCCTGCCTCAACGGTTACATGATTATAAGCCGACTTATTACCATTCCACTTTCTCCTGGAGTATCACTCCATCAGTGGCATCGTCGGTAGAGAAGGTCGCGCCACGATACTGCACGCAAAGCATAAGCAGAGGTTCAGTGCCGTTGTTGCGTACAGAACGGCGTCCGTCAGGAGCCACTCTCACCACGCTTCCCTCGCTTACAGGGAACACTTCGCCATCCACCTGAAACTCTCCCTTGCCGGAAAGGAAGAAATACAGTTCCTCATGATGCTTGTGGGTATGGAGAAAACCGGTTTCCGAACCTGGAGCGAAAACCTGAAAAGAGAACTCTCCACCAGTGGCATCGACGCTTTGTCCACCAAATACCTTGCCTGGAATCTTTACACTTGGACCGAGTTGCAGAACATAGTCCTTGATCTCACTCATTTTTCCGAAATCAGCAGCGGTGAAGTTTGCTGCCTTTGCGATGGTCTTTACTTCTTTCATGTTGCTAAAAATAATAATTTGTTTTACTTGTTATGGAATTGTTTTCTTTGTAAATCCGATGCAAAGGTAAGACAAAAAAGCAGACTTTACAAGAGGGAACCGATGGGTAAGATGGTTACTTGAAGGTGACTAATGCTGATAATCAGATAAAAAGAAATAATAGTATTAACTTAGATTAACTTAGGACGTTTTGCGCTTTGGAGAATGTTGGTTACCTTTGTAGCCTATTTCTGATTATAAAAGAGTTACGCTATGACAAGAGTGATAAAAGAAACAGTATTCCCGGACTGCCCGATACGCAATGTGCTTGCCCGCATCTGCGACAAATGGTCTCTCCTTATTATATATACTCTGAATGCGCATGGAGGCGAACCTGTCCGTTTCAATGCGTTGCGCAAGCTGATACCGGATATTTCCCAGAAGATGCTTACCAGCACATTGAAGACTCTGGAAGCCGATGGCTATGTCAATCGTAAGGTCTATGCGGAGGTGCCGCCGAGAGTGGAGTATTCACTTACGTCGCGTGCAGATACGTTGATTCCGATAATGGACAGCCTGATAGGGTGGGCTTCCGATAATATGGCGGAGATTCTGAAGACAAGAAATGGGTCGGAAAACTGAAGGATGCCTCGTTGGTTGAAGTTTGTTTCTGTGGAATGCGCAATGGATTGCGTTGCATTGTATGGGAAAAAGAAATGGTAGTTAATGAGCGTTAAATCTTTGGTAGTCTCGATTTTTTTTCGTTATTTTGCAACGAAATTCGGTGTGTTACGTCCTAATGCGCCGGATTTTTGTGTTTATTTATAATAAAACTAAACTTTTGCAAGTGGCTCGAACGCTGTCCGACTGCATTGTGTGGGAATGGAAAACCAATGATGGAGTAGGGTGGTTTTGTGGTCTTGACGTTTGGCCGGTTTGATGAATGCAATGCCAAAGGTAACGAAACAACCAGACAACAAGACAACAAAACAACCAAACAACAAGACGACAACCATCGTCCCGATGGCAGTCAATGTCGGAGAAGCAGAGACGCTTGCAGGGCTTCAACAATCTGTCCGCAGAAGAGAGCGGACGAAAAGGCTAATGAAGAAAAAGAAAAAGATATCCAGCGGAAGGCGTGTGGGACTGCAGGTGGTGACGCTTTGCATCAGCACAAGCCTTGTTCTTATATTGCTCGGAATGGTGGTGTTCACAGGTTTGACGGCACATAACCTTTCCAATTATGTAAAAGAGAACCTGACTGTCACGGTGATGTTCTCGGGAAATGTAAGCGAACAGCAGGCGAGGGTGGCTTGCTACAAGATCCAGAAGAAGCATTATGTGAACCATCTCGACTATATCAGTCCGCAGCAGGCGCTGAAAGAGCAGACGGAAGCTCTCGGAGCAGACCCGTCGGAGTTTCTCGGAGAGAATCCTTTCACCCCTTCTGCCGAGGTATATCTCAAGGCTGACTGCGCAAATGCGGACTCCCTGAAATGGATTACCAAGGAATTGAAGAGCTATAAGCAGGTGGAGGAAGTCACTTACCAGCAGGACCTGATGGACAGCGTCAACAAGAATCTCCGCAAGATCATGTTCGTGCTCATCGCTTTGGCGGCACTTCTGACCTTTGTCAGTTTCACGCTTATCAGCAATACCGTGCGTCTCAGCGTCTTTGCGCGCCGCTTCTCCATCAATACGATGAAGCTCGTGGGCGCTTCATGGGCATTTATCCGTGCGCCGTTCCTGAGAATGGGTATGCTGGAAGGCTTTCTTTCTGCCATACTTGCGGATGTGGTGCTGGCAGGATGCTTTGCGGCCCTCTACAATTTCGAGCCTGACATCATGGACGTAGTGACCCTTGAGACGCTCGTCATCACGGCAGTCGCAGTGTTGCTCTTCGGCATTCTGATTACCACCTGCTGCGTCTATCTCAGCGTGAACAAGTATCTCAGGATGAAGGCGAAGGACCTTTACAACCTGTAAGAGGCATTATCGGGAACGAGACATGTCATTTCTGAAATATAAAACGTCGGCAAGCAGTGTGGCCTCCCTCAGTCTTTACTTCCGAAAGAGGGCGCTGTGCATGGCGCTTGTGAGACAAAACTGAATTATAAACAATGGAAAAGAAAAACCTTGCATTAGGAAAAGTAAACTTCATCATGCTCGCTATCAGCATGGTAATCGTAGTAATCGGATTCGTGCTCATGAGCGGTGCATCCTCAGATCCTACAAAGTATGACCCTGAGATATTCAGCACTATGCGCATCAAGGTGGCACCAGTCATCTGCTTTGTGGGCTTTGTGTCTATCATCGCCGGCATCATGTACCGTCCGAAGGAAAAGAAAGATTAAGGATAACAGAAGATATTAGCTGTTTTAAGTGGCAGTAGAGATACCCGCCCCGCAATAAATGCAGGAAGGGAACCTGTGCTATGCGTGGTGGAGAAACCGCGTGATAGCCTCTGACTGCTGAAAAGAGAAAAAGGACAAACAAACAAGACAATGAACGAATTACAAGCACTTGTCCTTGGATTTATCCAGGGACTTACAGAATATCTGCCGGTAAGTTCCAGCGGACACCTTGAGTTGGGAAAAATATTGCTCGGTCCGGAGGCTGAAGCTGGCGGATTGACATTCGACATCGTGGTGCATGTAGCCACCGTATTGAGCACGCTTGTGGTGCTCTGGAAGGAAGTGGCATGGATTTTCACAGGCATGTTCCGTTGGGATGGCAGGATGAACGACGAGCAGAAATATGTGGTCAATATCCTTATCTCTATGATTCCGGTAGGAATAGTGGGACTTTTCTTCAAGGACCAGATAGAGGCTCTCTTTGCAGGAGAGGTGATAAAGGTGGTGGGATGCTGCCTTCTCGTGACAGCGGCGCTGCTCACCATGACACATTTCTATGTGCCAAAGGAGAAAGAGCATATCTCTCCGCTCCACGCTTTCATCATCGGAATAGCGCAAGCCATAGCAGTGTTGCCGGGACTCTCACGCTCCGGCTCCACCATCGCTACGGGACTGCTCCTCGGCAACAGCAAGAAGAATCTCGCGCAGTTCTCCTTCCTCATGGTGATACCTCCTATTCTCGGCGAGGCAATCCTTGACTTCAAGCATATCTTTGCACCATCCCAGGAGTATCTTGCCACCCATGCAGTGAGCGCACCGATACCGACCACGTCGCTTCTTGTAGGCTTTGTCGCTGCATTCATCAGCGGATGCTTCGCCTGCAAGTGGATGATAGCCCTCGTGAAGAAGTGCAAGCTCTACTATTTCGCCATCTATTGTGCCATCGTCGGCATCATAGCTCTCTGCTGTTAAGTGACGGTAAATAAATGACTTGCTACGATTTGAGAGGGGAATGTAACATATCAATGAATGTCTCAACCTCATATCTTCTTGAGTCGTATGGATTTTCATCGTCACAAAAGGCAAGGAAAGGTCTCTGATTATTGACGTATCATTGCGACAACCGATAACCTCATACCTTAGAATGTTAGATTTTCAAAAAGGAGAATTCATATATTTCAACAAGCCGTACCGTATGTCGAGCTTCGGAGCTTTGGCATTCGTGCGCACCAGAATATCAAAGAAAGTGGGAACAAAGCGGGTGAAGACAGGCCATGCTGGCACTCTCGACCCGCTTGCCACCGGTGTTCTCGTACTCTGTACCGGCAAGGCCACCAAGCAGATAGACTCGCTGATGCTCCACGACAAGGAATATACAGCCACGCTGCAGTTTGGCGCCACCACTCCAAGTTTCGACATGGAGCATACGGTGGACCACACATATCCCAAGCATCACATCACCCGCGAGCTGCTGGAAGAAACGCTCAGGAGCTTCGTAGGCGATATTCAGCAGGTGCCACCGGTCTTTTCAGCCTGTAATGTCAACGGTATCCGCGCTTATGAACTGGGTAGAATGGGGCATGAAGTGCAGCTGGAAGCCAAGACAGTCCATGTGGAAGAAATCGAACTGACCGACTTTGACGATGTCAACAAGAGGGCATCCATCCGTGTGGTCTGCGGCAAAGGCACTTACATCCGTTCCCTAGCCCGTGACATCGGTAAGGCAGTAGGCTCTGGAGCCTTCCTCACCGCCCTCTGCCGCACCCGTGTAGGCAATGTCAGAATAGAGGATTGCCACACTATGGATGACTTCCAGGAGTGGCTCGACGGGCAGGAAGTGGCACCTTACGTAGAGTGCGTGCAGAATCCTCCCGGCACAGGAAAGAGCAAGAAGCACCGCTATTGGAAGAACAAAAAGCGCATGGGTGACAATTAGTCCAATGCCATAATACTTACATCAAACCAACAACTGTAGAACAGAACAAAGATCCACATATATTATAATGAAACTTTCTAATTTCAGATTCAAACTTCCAGAGAGCAAGATAGCCCTCCATCCACATTCGATAGAACGCAAGGTGACAAACTCTGCCGGCGAAACGACGGTGTTCACACTCAAGCGTCCGGACGAGGCTAAGATGATGGTGCTCCACAAGAAATCTCAGAGGATAGAGATGTATCATACTGATGATGAGAACAATCCTATCACCGACCCACATGGAAACAAGCAATTTATCACCTGTAAGGATATCATCAACTACTTCGGCGAGGGAGATACCTTCATCTTCAATGACACCAAGGTGTTTCCTGCACGCCTCTGGGGCACAAAGGAAAAGACGGATGCCAAGATTGAAGTTTTCCTCCTCCGTGAGCTCAATGAGGATATGCGCCTTTGGGACGTGCTCGTAGAGCCTGCCAGAAAGATACGTATCGGCAACAAACTCTTCTTCGATGAGAGCGGAACAATGGTGGCTGAGGTCATAGATAACACCACAAGCCGCGGACGTACACTCCGTTTCCTCTATGAATGTCCTCATGACGAGTTCAAGGATGAACTCTACAAGCTCGGAGAGGCACCGCTCCCACGCTATATCATCGACCATAAGAATGAAAACGGTGAGTATGACCGCAAGCCTACAGAGGAAGACTTCGAGGACTTCCAGTGCGTTTTCGCAAAGCATGAAGGCGCAGTGACCGCTCCTGCTACAGGACTCCATTTCTCCCGTGAGATGATGAAGCGCATGGAGATATTCGGCATAAACTCAGCTTTCATTACCCTACATTGCGGATTGGGCAATTTCCATGAGATAGAAGTGGAGGACCTTACCAAGCACAAGATGGACTCTGAGCAGATGTCCATCAATGCAGAAGCATGCCGGATAGTCAATGAGACAAAGCTTGCCGGACATCATGTATGCGCCATCGGCACCAGCGTGGTAAAGGCAACAGAGACCACTGTCGGCACTGACGGCATGCTCAATGAGTTTGAAGGCTGGACCAACAAGTTTATCTTCCCTCCATACGACTTCCGCCTCGCTGACTCCATGATGGCTAATTTCTATCATCCGGAGTCTCCGCTCATCATGTCCACAGCGGCATTCGGCGGTTATGACCTCGTGATGAAGGCGTATAAACTCGCTTTGGAGAATGATTATAAGTTCGGATGTTTCGGCGACGCATTACTCATACTCAATGACTGATAAGCATATAGTATATTTTGGCCTCGGTTCCAACCTTGGAGACAAGGAGGGGAATATCCGTAAGGCACTCATAATGATGGAAGAGCAGATAGGGCGACTTGTGCGCCAGTCTGCTCTTCTTGTTACCGAACCGTGGGGATTCGAGTCGGACAATGCCTTTGTCAATGCCTGTGCATGCTATGAGACCACTCTCCAGCCGCTCGAAATACTGCGTCTCACCAAGGAAATAGAAATCCAGTTGGGGCGTACAGTCAAGTCATCTGGAGGGCAATACCATGACCGTAGCATCGACATTGACATCCTGTTGTATGACAATCTGGAGATGCAGACCGACGAACTCACCATTCCCCATCCGCTAATGCATGAGCGTGACTTCGTGATGATTCCCCTCCGCGAGATATTGTCCTGACGGATATTGATGATGGATTAGACAACTCAACTTTCGCAAACTAAAAAGCTCCTCAGTCCACACTGTCGTGGGGAAGATTAAAACATCAATATAGAAATATAAAGAAAAAATAGAAAAAAATATTATCGCTTTTTTTTTGATGTATTTTTGAAAAATTCAGCAACCGGTTTGTAACCGGTAGTCATAATTTGTGTTTTTGTAACTGTTTGATTTTTATCTATAAAGGTACAAAATACTTATTAGACTACCGGCTTTTTTGTGTTAAAATTCAACGACTTTCCTTTCCCGAACTGGTGGATATCTATGATAGTACTCATCTGGAATCATCGTCCTTGGGGCAACTCTAAAGGTGTCTATTCTGCTCCAGTCACACTTGTAGCCAGCCTCCGTTATCATAAGGGAATCGTTAATCTGTAGTATCAACGATTCATGTCCATTGATTTCTATTATTGAGTCGCCTTTGAGTTTCCATTTCTCAATTAGAATACAGTCTGATATCTTATATGCCTCGAATCCGCCTTCTGGGTATAACCAGAAGTATTTACACACGCCATTATTACCCAAATATAAAATATCTGTTACGTAAGAATCATAATACTTAATATACCAGAATTTGAAATATCCATCATCTATATACTCTTTTGTTGATTTCGTACACGATAGGGTACTAAGGAGTAAAATAAGAAATAATAGTCTTTTCATACCATTTGTTACTGAAGTTCTGCAAATATCTATCAAGTTGACAATCTGCAATAAAATATCAATAAATAAAAATAAAAAATATATCATCGCTATCTGTCTGGAAGACAGTACCGAGCGAAGCGAGAGTAACCCGGGACGAAGTCTCGGGTGATAAGAATGCAAAGACGGCTGTCTGGAAGACAGTACCAAATTATGAATTAGCATTATAAAAATGGAAAAATGACTCATAATTCATAATTTCTCATGAAAAAAGCTTCGTTTATAATGCGTTTCTTACATTTTTCTCATACTTTTTAAGTATTAACGAAATGTTAGCACCACCTTAATTGATTGTATTAGTACTTCGTTTTTGCACATATTCATATCATTACCCTTACGAAATTGCAGCAAAAAAGCGATAGGACAAAATGAGACTGCGTTGCTTTCACGATGCAATATCTAAGCTTTCATGATGCGAAAACTTAGATAACACCTTGTAAAAGCATAGATATTACACTGCAATAGCATAGATATTACAAGCCAATATCTATGTTATTGCAGTTCGTTCATTATCAATGCGTTACAAGATACTTCACTTCCAATGTCTAGCAAAAGGCAAATAGGACAATCACATCATCCTTATTGCCGCAAGAGCACAAAAAAAGTGGGGAATGAAAGATACTCTTCCGCTTCTTCCTTTCTGAGATATACTGATCAGAAAGGCGGCGGGTATCTGTCATTTCCCACTTTATCATTATGGCTTGTCAGGGAGAATAGACTCCCGGACTTGCCTTTTCATCTTGTGGAAAGATGATTATTTCTTGCCAAGAGTCTGGTCGAGAAGTTCATAGAATGCAGGATTCTCACCCATAAGCACCTTCACAATCTTGCCCTTAGGGTCAACGAGCACCTTTGTAGGGAAGCCCTGGATGGCATACTTGTTATATACTGTCTCGTCACCTTCCGGGATGCGCACGTGCTTCCAAGGCAACTGATGCTTCTCTACGGCTGCCTTCCACTTCTCTTCTGTGTCATTGCAGTCGATGCCGAGAATCTCCAGCTTGCCCTTGTACTTCTCATAGTACTTCTTCATCTCTGGCAATCCCTTGATGCACCATCCGCACCATGAGCCCCAGAAGTCGATAATCACGTACTTGCCACGGAGGTTCTTGAGAGAGAGAGGCTTGCCCTTGATGTCATTGAGCGTGAAGTCAGGAGCAGGATTACCCGGTGTGAGTCTTTCTGCAGCCTCTCTCTGAGCCTTTGCCTCGTCGAGTTCGCGCTTGATGGCATCAGCATAATAAGAGAAGACACCCTTCTTTGCCTGATCGCCGAGAGCATTGTAAGCAGCCTCATTGTCATCAATCTCCATCAGGAGGGACGCGCTGACATCGCTGTTTGGGTGAGCCTTGATATAGTCGAGTCTGATCTTCTGGATTTCAGCAGAGAGCTCGCCATACTTAGGAGCGATAATCTTCTGGAGTGAATCCTTGTTTGCACCGGCATGAACTCTTGCCCAGAAATCCTCCACTATGACGTACATCTTCTTCTCCACCACCGCAATCTTCTCTTCGAGAGCTGCCAGTTCGGTGTAGAAGGCAGAACCTGACCATTTAGCCTCCTTGAGTTTGCCTTTCAGAGTACCATGCTCTCCTGGCACGAGAGGCACGATGAAGCGTTCTGCAGTCTCGCCCTTACCTATAAACATCTGGCAGGAACGCGCTTTGGTATCCTTGAGGTCGTATGTGAAAACACCATCATGACGAACCAGCTTGATAGGCTCTTCGAATGACTTGAAGTCCTTGGCGACAAGGGAAATGGCGAGTGTGTCTCCCTCAATTTCAGCCATGTCAACAGTGATTGTGTGCTGGGCTTCGCAGGACAAGCAGGCTGCTATGGCTGCGAGAGAAAGGAATAATTTTTTCATTGTTTAGTTTTTGGGGTTATTTGGATATTTAATTCTTTATCTTTATATATAATAAGGTATGAGAAATCGCTTTACACAAATAAATACGACATAAACTTTTTTTGGTGTCGCTTCAAGAGATAAAATTATGCTATTTTAACTTACAACACCAAATTATCACATTTTGGCACCAGCATTTTCCCAACAGGAAAGGACGGAATGACCATTATCCAGGCATCATCACGCACACTTCATCTTCACATTGCACAGACAGAAAAGCGAAGACACAAAAAAAGTGGGAAATGAAAGATACTCTTCCGCTTTCTTCTTTCTGAGGTAAAGCATCAGAAAGGCGAGCGGGTATCTGTCATTTCCCACGTTTATGTTATGATGAAAGGGGCTTTCTTACTTTGCAAGCACCTCGTCCAGGAGCTGATAGAAAGCAGGATCCTCACCTGCAAGGAGCTTCACGATGTTGCCTTTAGGGTCAACGAGCACCTTGGTAGGGAAGCCGCTGACTGCATACTTGGTCAGCACCTCTCTGTTTGACCTTGGGTTATAGACGTGCTTCCAAGGCAACTGATGCTTCTCTACGGCTGCCTTCCACTTCTCTTCAGTATCATTGCAGTCCACGCCGAGAATCTCAAGTTTGCCGTTATACTTCTCATAGTACTTCTTCATCTCAGGCATTCCCTTGATGCACCATCCGCACCATGAGCCCCAGAAGTCGATGATCACGTATTTGCCACGGAGGCTTGACAATGCGAGAGGCTTGCCATTGATGTCATTGAGGGTGAAGTCAGGAGCCGGATTGCCAGGAGCAAGCTTCTCCATAGCCTTCTTCTGAGCCTGCTGCTGCTCGATTTCATTCTTGACAGCATCGGTGAAAAGTGAGAACACACCGGTCTTTACTGACTCGTCGAGATAACCGTAAGCAGTCTCGATATCCTCCACTCCCATGAGAAGAGATGCGCTGACACCGCTCTTCGGGTTTGCCTTGATGAAGTCCATCTTTATCTTCAGCATCTCTGCAGACAGAGCATTATACTGAGGCATAATGGCTTTCTGGAGAGAATCCCTGTTTGCGCCAGCGTTCATCTTCTTGTAGAAATCAGCGGTAATGTCATTCATCTGTGCCTCCAGCGGTGCTGTCTTCTGGTCGAGGGCTGCAAGTTCTGAATAGAAACCTGTGCCGCTCCATGTAGCTTTCTTAAGGCTGCCGGTCAGAGTGCCTTGCTCTCCAGGAACGAGAGTGACATTGAAACGCTGGGCACGCTGTCCCTTACCTACGGAAACCTGGCCCAGACGAGCCTTGTCGTCAGTGAAGTCGTAGGTGAATACACCGTTCTGGCGGACAAGAGTTTCCTGCTTGTCAAGGCTACGGAAGTCCCTTGAGATAAGAGAAAGAGTGATGGTGTCGCCCTTGATGTCATCAAGATTGAGGGTCAATGAGTGCTGGGCATCGCAGGAAATGAATGCTGCAACTGCCGCGATTGAAAGAAAAAATTTTTTCATTGCTTGTTTCTGTTGTTATATAATGAATTACTGTTACTATTGTTGTCTCTGAAAGCACACTATGACATGCATTCTATCTTATAGACGTTTGACCTCCTTTTTTGTATTTACAAAAGGCGGAAAATTATAGATATTTAACCAACGGGTTGGTATTACTACATCATCATGTTAATATATATTAAATAAACGCCAAGTGAGTTATCCTTTTTGACTTTCAATCGTTATATAAGTAAAAGTAAACCTAAACCGGGATTGCAAACACATATTCATACATTGAAAAAATAATATGAAAAAAATCATCCTCGGCACTATTGCCTTATTTTTGGCTGTGGCTCTGCATGCGCAGATCACTTTCAAGCCTACCATGACTCAAACAGCGCCTGACGAGATTACAATCTCCTTTGCAGGCACAATCGCAAGCGGTTGGCACGTGTATTCACCTACCGAGTCAAATGGTCCTATCCCTGCATCTTTCAATATCGACAAGATTGAAGGTTGCAAACTCGAAGGAGGTCTCAAAGCAAACAAGGCCGCTACCAAGAAATATGAAGATATGTTCGGAGCTGACGTAAGTTTCTACGAGCACTCCGTCACCTTCACACAGAAACTGAAAATTACAGGCAAGACCTACAAGATAGAAGGCTACCTGGAGTATGGAGCATGTAATGACCAGAGCTGTCTTCCTCCTACTTCCGTCGATGTGAAATACTCTGGAAAGGGTATCGACAAGCCTGTCGCTGAGGATAAGAAAGAAGACAAAAAGGACGAAAAGACTGCAGAAGAGAATGCAGGAACAGAAGAAACAGCCGCAGCTGCCGACTCTGTAGCGTCTGATACAGTGGCTGTTGCCGAGACTCCTATGGACAAGGACGGCTTCTGGACTCCTGTAATCGATGAACTGAAGTCATTCGGCGAGAGCAACGCTGCTGAGGGACGTGGTATTCTCTCCATCTTCCTCCTCGGCATCCTCGGTGGTTTCATCGCGCTCTTCACACCATGCGTATGGCCTATCATACCAATGACTGTCAGCTTCTTCCTCAAGCGCAACAAGGACGACAAGTCAAAGGCTGTCGGTGAAGCCATGACTTACGGTGCAAGCATCGTGGTGATTTACGTCATACTCGGTCTCGCGGTAACGCTCCTTTTCGGTGCTAACGCTCTCAATTCTCTGTCCACCAATGCCATATTCAATATATTCTTCTGCCTTATGTTGCTCGTATTCGCAGCATCATTCCTCGGAGGATTTGAGATAACATTGCCTTCTTCATGGAGCAACGCCGTTGACTCCAAGGCTGGAAAGACCAGCGGTCTGCTGTCCATCTTCCTCATGGCATTCACATTGGTGCTCGTAAGCTTCTCCTGTACAGGTCCTATCATCGGCTTCCTGCTCGTGGAGATGGCCACATCCGGCTCAGTAGTTGGTCCTACCGTAGGTATGCTCGGCTTCGCAATAGCATTGGCTTTGCCGTTCACACTCTTCGCCCTCTTCCCTACTTGGCTCAAGTCCGCTCCTAAGTCAGGCAACTGGATGAATGTCATCAAGGTGACACTCGGTTTCCTTGAGCTCGCATTCGCCCTCAAGTTTCTCAGCGTGGCTGACCTCGCTTACGGATGGCGCATCCTCGACCGTGAGGTATTCCTCTCTCTCTGGATCATCATCTTCGCCCTGCTCGGTGCTTACCACATCGGCTGGATCCGTTTCCCTCACGATGAAGAGGAATGGGACGAGATGGGAGAGAAGGTTCTCCATCATAAGACCAGCGTAACACAGTTCTTCATCGCTCTCATCTGCTTCGCATTATCTGTCTATATGATTCCAGGTCTCTGGGGTGCTCCATGTAAGGCAGTGTCTGCTTTCGCCCCTCCAATGATGACACAGGACTTCAACCTTGCAAAGAGCGAGAACATCGAACCACAATACAAGGACTTCGAGCAGGGAATGCAGGCTGCAATAGCTGCCGGAAAGCCTGTCATGATCGACTTTACCGGCTTCGGATGCGTAAACTGCCGCAAGATGGAAGCTGCCGTATGGACAGACGACCGCGTGAAGGACCTCATCAATAATGACTATGTTCTCATTCAGCTCTTCGTGGATGACAAGACTCCTCTGCCAGAGCCAATCGAAGTAACCCAGAACGGTCAGACCCGTAAACTGCGCACTGTAGGCGACAAGTGGAGCTATCTCCAGAGCACTAAGTTCGGAGCACAGGCACAGCCATTCTACGTGCTGCTCGACCATAAGGGCCATCCGCTCAACCACAGTGCTTCCTACGACGAGGACATCGACAAGTACATCGACTTCCTCAAGACTGGATTGAAGAACTTCAAGAAGTAATATTTTTTCATAACAACAGCAATAATAATAAAAAAAAGAAGATTGAAAAGTGGAAAATGAGTTCATCCTGCAGGGTTCTACTCATGAGTACAACGCTTTACGGGCAAGACCTTCCTGCTTAATGTCTATTTCCACTTTTCATTATTACCTTACTAATCATGCTGAACAAAGAAACAAGAGACCAGATCGTAGCCCTCATCAAGCGTGAGGTGGTACCTGCAATAGGTTGTACTGAGCCTATCGCTGTCGCATTATGCGTAGCAAAAGCTACGGAAACTCTTGGCACAATGCCTGAGAGCATCGACGTGCTTCTCAGTGGAAATATGCTGAAAAACGCAATGGGCGTGGGCATCCCAGGAACTGGTATGTCAGGTCTTCCTATCGCAATAGCGCTTGGAGCCATCGTCGGAAAGAGCGAATACCAGCTCGAAGTGCTCAAGGATTCTACTCCTGAGCATGTGGAAAAGGGCAAGGCCTACATCGCCGAAAACCGTATCAACATCTCCCTCAAGGAGAATATCACCGAAAAACTCTACATCGAAGTTACCGTAAAGGCTGGTGACAACACCGCTTCTGCCATCATCGCAGGCGGTCATACCCACTTCATCTCTATCACCCATAACGGTGAAGTGCTCCTCAGCTCAAAGCATGAGAACGGTGCTGAGGTGGAGGATAAGGACATAGAGCTTTCTCTCCGCATGGTATATGAGTTTGCTGACACTACTCCTGTCGAGGAGATACAGTTCATCAATGAGGCTCGTCGCCTCAATGAGAACGCTTCAAAGAAGTCTCTCGAAGGCAACTATGGTCACGAATTGGGCAAGACTCTCTCCCGTCCTCTCGGCCGTGGTATCATGGGCGACTCCATGTTCTCACATATTCTCTCTGCCACCAGCAGTGCTTGCGACGCACGAATGGCTGGCGCAATGATTCCGGTAATGAGCAATTCCGGCTCTGGAAACCAGGGTATCGCCGCTACAATGCCAGTAGTGGTGTTCGGAGAAGAAAACCATAACACAGAGGATGAGATAACAAGAGCTCTGACTCTCAGCCATCTCACCGCCATCTACATCAAGCAGAGCCTCGGACGTCTCAGCGCATTGTGCGGTTGCGTCGTAGCTTCTACAGGCAGTAGCTGCGGTATCACATACCTTATGGGCGGCACTTACGATCAGGTAGCCTACTCTGTAAAGAATATGATTGCCAATCTTGCCGGTATGGTATGCGATGGAGCCAAGCCTTCTTGCGCCTTGAAGGTGACAAGTGGTGTCTCTACAGCCGTGCTTTCGGCTATGCTTGCCATCCAGAACAAGCATGTCACCAGCGTGGAAGGTCTCGTCGAGGACGATGTGGACCGCACTATCCACAACATGACACGCATCGGTGCGGAAGGCATGAACGAGACCGACAAGATGGTTCTCGACATTATGACACACAAGAAATAATTTTTCGTATAAATACCGTTTGTTAAATAATAAGATTCTGAGATTTATTTGAAAGTGGCTGATCGTGAGATTCGCCACTTTTTTTCTTTGCTATAATTTGGTAGTTTGACGAAAATGAAATAACTTTGCAAGGGAAAATATCCAACTAAACGCAGGAGCTCTTATCTCCTTTCCATATATCCGAGCCACCATCCTCATAGACAGACGGATAGTGGCAGAAAGGATTACGTAAACCATCACTTAACCTACAAGCGGACAAAACAATAGAAATGCAAGACTTCATACATCTCCACGTACACACATACTACTCCATCCTCGACGGAATGTCGCCGGTAGGAAAGCTCGTTGACAAAGCCGTTGCCAACGGAATGAAGGGTATGGCCATCACCGACCACGGCAATATGTTCGGCATAAAGGAATTCTTCGACTACACCAATGGTGTCAACAAGAAGAGAAAGGCAGAAGGACTGGAGCCGTTCAAGCCGATATTCGGATGCGAAATGTACGTTGCCCACCACAACAAGGAGGACATGGTGCGTGCCAACGGTGACCTCGGAGGCTATCACCTCATAGTTCTCGCCAAGAATTTCCACGGCTATCAGAACCTTATCAAGCTGGTTTCACGTGCCTGGGTGGATGGTTACTACGGCCGTCCACGTACCGACCGCAAGGATCTGGAGCAGTTTCATGAGGATCTCATCGTCTGTTCTGCCTGTATCGGCGGTGAGGTGCCGAAGAAGATTCTCAATGGCGACATAGAGGGAGCGCGTGAAGCCATCGAATGGCACAAGAGATTATGGGGCGATGACTATTATCTCGAATTGCAACGTCATGAGGTGAAAGACCCAAGCGTCATGGCTAACCGTGAGACTTTCCCGCTACAGCAGAAGGCTAACCGCGTTATCATGGAACTGGCACAGGAATATGGCATCAAGGTGATATGCAGTAATGACTCCCACTTCGTGGATGAAGACAATGCGGAAGCACACGACCACCTGCTCTGCCTTTCCACCGGCAAGGACCTTGACGACCCTTCCAGAATGCGTTACAGCAAGCAGGAATGGTTCAAGACGCGTGAGGAGATGAATGACATCTTCCAGGACATCCCGGAAGCACTTAGCAATACCCTTGAGATTCTCGATAAAGTGGAAACCTACAATATCGAGAGCGACCCTATCATGCCTTTCTTCCCTATCCCTGAAGAGTTCGGTACGGAGGACCAATGGAGGGAAAGATTCTCCGAGCAGGAACTGTTTGACGAGTTCACCTCTGACGAATACTGGAAGAATCAGTTGCCTGAAGAAGACGGAAAGAAGAAACTCAAGAAGCTCGGAGGCTTCGAAAAACTCTACCGCATCAAGTTTGAAGCCGACTATCTCGGCAAACTCGCATACGAAGGAGCATCACGTCTCTACGGCACTGGATATGAAGAAATCCCTTATGACAAAGCTCTCCAGCCGGACGAACTGTCTGATTGGGCGCATAATCACGGCATTAGCAAGGAAGTAGATGAGAGAATACGCTTCGAACTCCATATTATGAAGACCATGGGCTTCCCAGGTTACTTCCTTATCGTGCAGGATTTCATCAATTCCGCACGTAAAGAGTTAGGCGTTTGGGTAGGTCCAGGACGTGGTTCTGCGGCAGGTTCCGTTGTGGCTTATTGCTTGGGTATTACCAAACTGGACCCTATGAAGTACGACCTTCTGTTCGAACGTTTCCTCAACCCTGACCGTATCTCACTCCCGGATATTGATACCGACTTTGATGATGACGGCAGAGGAAAAGTGCTTCAGTGGGTAATGGATAAATATGGCCACGACAACTGCGCACATATCATCACCTATGGCACTATGGCAGCCAAGAATGCGCTGAAGGATGTCGGACGTGTAGAGAAAGTGCCGCTTGCAGTTGTCAATGCTTGGTGTAAAGCAATGCCTGACAGATTGCCTGACGGAATGAAGTCAAAGCTTCCAAACTACTTCAAATTAGACTCCAATGGTAATCCTGTATGCGCCGAATTACGCAATGCAGAAGCATCGGCAGACCCTCGTGAAGCCAATACTATCAAGTACGCTAAGATGCTTGAAGGCACCGTGAGAGGCACGGGTATTCATGCCTGTGGCTTCATTATCTGTCGTGACCCAATATCTCAACACGTACCTGTCTCTACCGCTGACGACCCTGATTTCCCTAATATCAAGACGGCTGTGACGCAATATGACGGTCACGTCATTGAGTCAACGGGACTTATCAAGATGGACTTCCTCGGACTAAAGACTCTCTCCGAGCAGAAGGAAGCATGCAAAATCGTGAAGCAGACACGCGGTATCGACATCGATTTGGATAATATTCCTATCGACGACCCTACGACATACAAGCTCTATCAGGAGGGTCGCACCATCGGTACATTCCAGTTTGAGTCGGCGGGTATGCAGAAATATCTGCGCGAACTCCATCCTACTGTCTTCGAGGACCTCATTGCCATGAATGCCCTCTATCGTCCGGGACCTATGGATTACATCCCTTCCTTCATCAAGAGAAAGAATGGTCTCGAACCTATCACCTACGATATTCCTTGCACAGAGAAATATCTCAAGGATACTTACGGCATTACGGTCTATCAGGAGCAGGTGATGCTTCTCTCCAGACAGCTCGCCAACTTCACCCGAGGCGAGAGTGATGCCCTCCGTAAGGCGATGGGTAAGAAGAAAAAGGACATCGTTGACAAGATGAAACCTAAGTTTATCGAAGGCGGTGTCAAGAACGGTCACGACCCGAAGGTACTGGAAAAGATATGGGCAGACTGGGAGAAGTTCGCTTCCTACGCCTTCAACAAGTCGCATGCCGCCTGTTATTCATGGGTGGCTTACCAGACTGCGTATCTGAAAGCCAACTATCCAGCCGAATTCATGGCTGCCATCATGACGCGCCGCCGCTCTGACATCAAGGAAATCACCAAACTCATGGACGAATGCAAGAGTTTGGGAATAAAGACATTGGGACCTGATGTCAATGAGTCGATGGACGGATTTACGGTCAATAAGCATGGAGAAATCCGCTTCGGTCTTTCTGGTATCAAGGGAATGAGCGATGCTGCCGTGCAGGCTATCATCGAAGAGCGTGCCAAGGACGGTCCTTTTACCTCGGTATATGACCTCGTGGAGCGCATTCCATCCTCTTCCATGAACAAGAAAGCATTGGAATGCCTCGCCATAAGCGGCGGACTTGACGAGTTTGGATTCAGCCGCGAGCAATACGTGGAGAAGGGTCTACACGACATGACCTTCATCGATGCGCTCAGCCGTTACGGCAATCAGTTTCAGGCTGCAAAGGCTGAAGCCTCAATATCGCTGTTCGGAGACTTCGGAAGCGTGGAGATTACCAAGCCGAAACCGCAACCTGCCAACTCATGGAGCAGCATCGAGCGCCTCAACCGTGAGCGCGAGCTGGTAGGTATCTATCTTTCCGCCCACCCATTGGACGACTATGCCGTGGTGCTCAAGACGATGTGCAACCGTAATTGCCAGGACCTCGGACAGGATGCCAACAAGGATGAACTCTGCCAACTGGATGCTGTCACCGTGGGAGGTATCGTTACCGGACTCAAGGAGGGCTTCTCCAAGCGAGGAACTCCGTATGGTATCGTCACCATAGAGGACTATGCCGGTGCCGGCGAACTGGCTTTCTTCGAGGACTGGGGACAATGGAGAGGTATGTTCATGGAGGGAAGTGCACTCTATATCAAACTGAAATACGAGAAGAAATACCCTACCAGCAAGTATGTGAGCATGAAGGTGATGAGCATTGACCAGCTTACCAACGTGCGAGACCGAAGCATCAACAAGATTACCATCGTCGTGGACGTGGACAAACTCGATACTCTCGTGGCTGGAGAACTCATGGAAAAGCTCAACAGATGCAAGATGGATCCAGACCAGAAGGACTTGAACGGAAACCGTATGGAAGGCGCAACAGTGCATTTCCAGTGCAACAGTGCGCAGTGTATGCGTCCGACGAACCTCACCAGTTCGGCTTTCACGCTCAAGATAAGCAAGGATCTCCTTGACTTCCTCGACTCCAATGACTGCTTTGCCTATAAGGTGAATTGATTTTGTGGCTGTAAAAGAAATAACCTGGTACGATTTGAGTGAAAAAAATATGAGGCTCAAATCATACCAGGTTATTTTTTTATCGTCACAAAAACTGAGACAGCCCGTCTGAAAGATTATTTCAGACGGGCTGTTGCTATCTGATTCCAGCCTCAGTTGAGAGGCAAGATTCGTGATAGAAGCTTTGTGATTACTTACGAAGACCGAGAGCCTTGATAAGAGCACGATAGCGTGTGATGTCCTGATCCTTGAGGTAAGAGAGGAGCGCACGACGCTTACCAACGAGCATTGTGAGGCTGCGAGCAGTCTTGTAGTCCTTGTGGTTCTGCTTGAGGTGCTCGGTAAGGTGCTTGATACGGAAAGTGAAAAGAGCAACCTGGCTCTCTACTGAACCTGTGTCTGTAGCAGACTTACCATACTGTGTGAAAATCTCTGTCTTCTTAGCTGAATCTAAATACATAGTGTAAATTAATGTGATTAAATGAGTTAATAATATTACATCCTTCTGACGCAGTACGACTAATCACTGACGCGGATTGCTGTCATCGGATGCAGCAAATGATTTTTGCGGGTGCAAAGTTAGTTATTTTTCTTTAGAAAAAAGAATTTTTACCTATCTTTTTTGAAAAAAGTTTGTTTTATTGTCTTGGTATATAGAGATTTAATCGTTTTTGGAGCCAATTGGAGGCATAACTATAGCCAAAACAACAATACGACAAGACAGCAAGACAACACCTCTGCCACGAAGCAGACACGGATGCTTGCCTGCATATCCTTGGTGGTGAGAGGGCGCGGATTGGTGCCTATATGCGGCTTATAGAATGCTTGTCCGAAGTAATTGTGCGTGCCCCCAAAACGGCAATCGAGTATTCCAGCGAGCGCAGCTTCAGGCCATCCGCTGTTGGGCGAGGCATGATTATGCGCATTTCTCCATACGAAAGCGAGGTGACGGGGCAAGGAGAAGAATCCGAAACGCATCAAGGCATTGGCCAACAGCATCATGATTGCAGTGAGACGTGCAGGGATATAGTTTGCAATATCGTCGATATGCGCCGCCCAACAGCCGAAATCCTTGTATCTATCGTTCTGATAACCTATCATCGAGTCGAGTGTGTTGACCATTTTGTAAGCCAACATACCGGGCACTCCGAGTAAAACGAACCAGAACAACGGCGCTATCACACCGTCGGAAAGGTTCTCAGCCAGCGTTTCGAGAGCCGCTGTGCGCACCTCCTGCGCTGAGAGCTGCTGGGTATCACGCCCTACTATGCGAGCCACTTGCCGTCTGCCTTTCTCCAAACTCTCATCTGTGGCTTCAAATACCATACGTACCTCCTTGCGAAGCGTGTGTCCTGCAAGGCAGAAGAAGGTCATAAAGATGAAGAATGCCATGAAAAGAATGTAGGAACCCTCAGTGACAACCACCTGACATGAAGGCGACAAGGACTGCAAGAAGGATGAAGGCACGATGAAATCCATCCATTCAGGCAACAACCACAATGCTTCGAAGAGGCAATAGACCAGGACAATGCTGGCAATGGCGAATATGGCTCCCTTCGCTTTGCGGTGGTTTCCCTTGTTGAGACGATGCTCCCAATGGCTTATCCATTTGCCCATATAGACCACGGGATGCGGCAATCGGGCAGGATCGCCGAGCAGGAGGTCCATTATCCATCCGCATACGAGGATGAAAGGCAGCGTGTGCGAGGACAGGAATGCTATTGCTTGGTCCATAATTGCAAGGCTTTTATGAGTTCATCGTTTTCCTGTGGTGTCTGTACGGCGATGCGGAAATATGAAGAGTCGAGCCCTTCAAAGTTGGATGCGTCGCGTATCAGTATGCCATGCTCAGAGGCAAGATATTCCTTCAGCAGTGTGGCTGTGCCGACAAGAGTGCGGCAAAGGAGAATGTGCGAGTCGGAAGGCATCACCTCCATCGCCTCTATCTCCGCTATCCTGTCAGCCACTCGCTTGCGTTCCTCTATCAGTTGTGGCATATCGAGCTGATAGTCATCCACATGGTCGAGCAGATAGTCGCCGGCATCGAGAGCCAGTTGGTTGACCGACCACGGCATTCTGCCTTTCTTCACCTTGTTCAATAAGGCGGCGTTGGCGGTGACATAACCCAGTCGCAAGCCAGGAATGGCAAAGCCTTTGGTCATGGAATGGAGCATGAGAATGTTGGGATAGCGTGCCGCTTCGGCAGGAGAGATGAGCGGTTCCAGCGTGAAAGCTGCGTAACTTGCGTCTATCACGTATGTGGTGTTGCGGTTTTCGCTTATGATGGCGAGCAGGTCATCCCTGTCAATGGTCAGTCCCGTGGGGTTATTGGGATTGCAAAGCCATATCATGTCCTCGTCATCGCTGTCCAGTCTGTGTCCGAACATACGGCAAGCGTCCTGATATTCAGCGAAAGTGGGCTGCAATATCGAGGAGGCCGCTCCCTGGAAAGCCTGTGCTATGAGGTAGATCGCTTCGGTGGCACCATTTGTCACCATCACCTCATTTGGGTTCAAGTCGAGCCGGGAGGCAAGTTTGCTCTCCAGAGAGACAGGTGCAGGTTCGGGATAGTTTACCACTCGTGGCAGACAAGCCGCCAGATGGGCGAACAGTCCGTCGTGATTGAAGTGGTTATATACATTCGAACTGAAGTTTATTCTTATGTTCTTGTATCGTTGGAGGTCGTCTCCGTGTCCGTTTAGCATGATATTATCTTGTAAATTCTGTCGATGTCAACGTATTTCCTGATATGTTCCGCCAGCAGATCATACTGCCTTTCCTTGAATTCCTTGGCGCTGATGGTCTCCTTCAGCGCCTTTTTCGTGCAGTACGGGCGCAGGATGCTGTCGATGACAGGGGCATTATCGAGGAAACCGTGGATATAAGTGCCGAGGCAGTTGCCTTGTCTGAGTATCTGCTGGTCAGTGGTGCTGACTCCCTGATGTATCTCATATCCTTCACATTCGTTGCCTTCAAACGTGAAATGTACCTGCTGCGTGGTTTTCTCAGCTGTCATAGTGGTCTCTATGTCCAGCAGTCCGAGTCCGGGAAGTGCCGGAACACTGCCCTCAATGCCGTCGGGATCCAGCACAGCCTGCCCCAGCATCTGGTAGCCGCCACATATTCCGATTACGGTCTTGCCTTCCTTATGGGCGCGTATTATGGCTTGCGCCACGCCGTTGCGACGCAGTTCATAGAGGTCGTCGAGCGTGGCTTTGGTGCCTGGAAGGATAATGATGTCGGCGTGCGCAATGTCCTCCACGTTGGAAGTATAGAAGAGATTGACCCGCTCATCGCGCTCAAGAGTGGAGAAATCGGTGAAGTTACTGATGTGTCTCAGCAGGACAACAGCGACGTTTACCTTGCCTTCCGTAGGCGAGCGGTGCTTCTGTTCCAGTTCGACGCTGTCCTCTTCGTCGATCGTAATGTCCTTGAACACAGGCACAACGCCCAGCACCGGCACTCCGCATATTTCCTCCATCATCGTCTTTCCCTTCTCGAAAAGGCGCAGGTCGCCACGAAACTTATTGATTATTATGCCCTTGATGCGTGCTCTGTCCTCCGGAGTCTGGAGCATGATGCTGCCATAGCATGATGCGAACACGCCGCCTCTGTCTATGTCCGCCACGAGTATGACGGCGGCATCAGCGTGTCTTGCCATCGGCATATTGACGAGGTCGGAGTCTCTGAGATTGATTTCCGACACGCTTCCGGCTCCTTCCATCACGATGGGATCATAGCGTTCAGCGAGTCTGTCGAATGCTTCGTTGACGGCTTTGCGCAGTTCCTCGCGTCCTTCTTTCCGGAAATAGTCGTATGCAGAGCGGTTTCCGATGGGCTTGCCATTGAGCACCACCTGCGTGGTATGCTCCGAATTGGGCTTCAGGAGCAGGGGATTCATATCCGTATGGGGTGCTATCGAGCATGCTTCAGCCTGGACAGCCTGCGCTCGTCCTATCTCTTTGCCGTCGGGAGTGGCGTAAGAATTGAGGGCCATATTCTGCGCCTTGAATGGTGCTGGCCTGTATCCGTCTTGCAGGAAGATGCGGCATAGTGCTGTGCAGAGCACGCTTTTGCCCACGTCGCTTCCTGTGCCTACTAACATTAGTGGGTTCATTGGTCGGGGTGTTGAAATAAAATATCAATAAATTAAAATATATAAAGATATAAAAGGGTCATGTGGGCAACCAAACTGCGTCAGCGCGATTTTTCACTCTTCACTTTTCACTCTTCACTTTTTACTTTTTACTTTTCACTTTTCACTATATATTCCCATTTATCACAAGAGCAAGATAGAACACTGCCTCTGTGATTATGAATGTGGCACCGCAGCAATCGCCGGTGTAACCCTGGATGCGATGGCGCATATAGGCGAAAAGCAGAAGGGCAACAATGGCTGATGCCACGGCAGGAATGATGAAAGAGGTGGAGAAAAACAGGCACATGGGCAGCAAGCCGAACACCATACTGCCACAGACCTCCATCAGAGAAGGGCGCGAATAGACAGTGAGAATCTTGGCTTCCGACTCCTTTCTGGCGTATGGCAGAAACCAGATGATGGACGAACTGACCAGTTTGCAGAAGCTGTCTGCCACCAGAAGCACCATCGCGCTCTCCATTTCTCCGAGCACCGTCGTGAGTATGTTCCATATAATAAGGTAATACATCACGAGACCGAGCACGCCATAGGTGCCGATATGCGAATCTTTCATGATGCGCAGCACTGCATCGCGCGATGTTCCACCGCCGAATCCGTCGCAGAAATCAGCAAATCCATCCTCATGGAGCGCACCTGTAAGCAGGATTCTGCCAGCCAGACACAGAGCCACGCACGTTCCTACTGGCACGCCGACCCACTGGCAGAGCAGGCAGATACCCACCATCAGTCCGCCGGTAAACCATCCCGCGAGGGGCCAGAGCGGCACTACCTGCTTGTAATATTCCGCTTCGATGGTGCAAAGCCGCCAAAGTGGCAGCCTCGTAAACATGGTCAGGGCGGCAAGAATGCGCTTAGAAATACTTTGTAATGCTTGCATGAGCGAAATTATCCATTTCATTTATCATATTGACAGCCGACTGCACGATAGGGAAAGCGCAGATAGCACCGGTGCCTTCGCCCAACCTCAGCCCGAGATTGAGCAATGGTTCCGCTCCCATAGCATTGAGCATCAGGCGGTGACCGCCCTCATCGCCGCAGTGTCCGAAGACTGCATAGTCCATCACGCTGGCATCCATCGCCCTTGCGCCGAGCATACATGCAGTCATGATAAAGCCATCGACGAGGATTATCATCCTATGGCTTGCTGCCCTGAGCATTCCTCCGATTGCCGCCGCCATCTCATATCCGCAGAAATAAGCGCACGTCTCTTCGGCGGAGCATGGAGATGACGCCTCCATAGTGGCGTGGAAATTGTCCACCGACCGCTTCAGCACGTCATACTTATGGCGTATTCCTTCCGTCGGGAGACCGCTTCCTGCTCCTACACACTGGTCGAGAGGGATATTGAGAAAGAGGTGCATCAGCACGCTTGAAGGGGAAGTGTTGGCTATTCCCATTTCTCCGAAGCTGACGATGTTGCATCCCTTGGCAAAGCATTCATCCACCATCTCCGCTCCTGCATCGAGTGCGCGCTGCCATTGCTCGGGGTTCATGGCTGGGGAATGGAGGAAATTCTCAGTGCCGTAGGCTATCTTGCGGTCAATGATCTGCGGAAACTCATCGTGATTGAAGTCATAATCCACGCCTACATCGACGATTTTCAATTCAAATCCATGCTGTCTGCAGAACATATTGACGCCGCCTCCGCCGCGGGTGTAGTTCTTCATCTGCTGCCAAGTCACCTCACGAGGCGAGAAAGAGACGCCTTCCCGCTCTATGCCGTGGTCGCCTCCGAAGAGAATATGGCACGGATGGCGCAGCACAGGGGTGTCCGTCTCCTGTATAAGGCAGATCTGCAGGGCGAGGCTCTCCAGCCTTCCGAGCGATCCTTTCGGTTTGTTGAGATTGTCTATCTTGTCCTGTATCGGGGCAATAAGGCTTTTGTCAGTCGGAGTCAAGTGGGTAATCATTTTATCTTTACATTTATTCCTGATACCATCAGTATCACTTCATCAGCTTTGGAAGCTATATATTGGTTGAGCCAACCCAGATAATCGGTAAACTTTCGTTGCAGGGCATTGGCGCTGGTGCCGCCCATTCCTATCTCATTGGTCACGAAGATGAACGTGGCATCCTGCGAGGTAAAGCGGTCAAACTCCCTTTTCACCTCCTCTATGTCCTTCATCTCTTCAGTCAGGAAATTGGTAAGCCAGAGCGTGCAGCAGTCTATCAGCACCACGCGCCCGGTGACATCATGCCTGCTGAGGTATTTCTCCTCCTCGATGTTGGTCCATTCCGGTCCGCGCCGCAACTGGTGTATGCGCACCCTCTCGCGGAATTCCTCGTCCCAGATGTGGGCAGTGGCGAGATAGACGGGGCGTGGCGAAAGCGAAAGAGCCAGCTTTTCGGCGTATGTACTCTTGCCTGACCGCTGTCCGCCGGTTATCAGGATAATCTTCTCCATACGGTGTCTTCGACGTTGTTGTCCTGGTTCAGTTTGCGTGAAAGCACGAAGAAATAGTCGCTCAGACGGTTGACGTAAGCCGTGACATTATCATCCACCACTGCTCCTGTCTCCACCAGACGCAGTATCATGCGCTCTGCACGACGACAGACCGTGCGGCAGACGTGGGCGAAAGCGGCGGCTCTCGAACCGCCCGGCAGGATGAAGAGGCGCAAAGGAGGCAGCAGTTCCTGCACTCTGTCTATCTCCTTCTCCACAGCTGAAATCATTTCGTCGGTCACGATGTTGCCCTGTCTCACGTCCTTCTCGCTGTTGTCAGTGGCGAGATAGCCACCCACCACGAAGAGGTTGCCCTGCACGCCGAGCAGGAAGTCTGCGTCCTTGCGGTCTGAGCAGTAAGTGATGAGCACTCCGATATGTGAATTTAGTTCATCCACAGTGCCGTAACTCTCCAGTCTCTCGCAGCATTTGCTGACACGCTTTCCGCCTACGAGGGAAGTCTGTCCTTTATCTCCGGTTTTGGTATATACTTTCATTGTTGTCTTGTGGTTAAGTTGTTTGGTGGTCTTGTGGTCTGGTTGCTTTATGGTTTGGCTTTTGTCGTGATTTAAACATCCGGCAGAACGCCCAAACAACAAAACAACCAAACAACGTATAACAATTTCCTATCAGTGTGCAAAAATAGAAATTTTTATCGATTGCCACAAGTTTTGCTGTGATAATCTGCTTTATTTTCACCAAAAATGTGGAGAATGACGGTCTGGCATACTCATCGCCGATGCCTTTCAAGGTGAATAGTGGAGATGGAAAAAGGAGCCAGACGGACTAAACCTGAAGAAGACAGCCATACCGAAAAACAGCATTGCAGTAGCGTCACCTATCCTCTTTCTTACGGAAAACATTGAGAAAATTGTCCTATTTTCCCGTTATCTGGAAATCACGAGAAAACCGCCTCGTAACGCATTGTGATTCAAAGCGTTGCAATAGCATAGCTTTTAGGGTGTAAAAGCATAGATATTACAGCGTAATAACATAGCTTTTACAACGCAATATCTATGCTATTGCATCGTGAAAGCTTAGCTATTGCAAAATGAATGCAAAGTCATCACCTTTTTGTTCTGTTTTTCCGACATTGTTTCACCTTGGTTATTGCGCACAATCAAGACAGATAAAGGACTCCACTCCCGCACGAAAAATTGCCCCTCAGTCCACATTCTTCATTAAAGAAAAGCCACTGTGCCAGCCGCGTTACCGGCTGGATAACAAGAAGAAGAACAACAACCGACAACCCACAACCTCCCCCATCATTTCGCCATTTTTGGTATTTTTAGTAATGTGTAAATAATAACTTCCGTAGTTTTTCTGCGGTTAAGAGCAACATTTGACGAGATAGTTCCATTTG
>CAKQPF010000025.1 GCA_934256705.1 uncultured Prevotella sp. | reverse complement strand
ATGCGAAGTGATAATTGAACGTTAAGCTGCTATCGTTTCGTCATAATATGAGTACGGCAAACCTACCTGAGTAGTTATAAAAATTATGAATAAATGTTAAAAAAGTGGATTTGGAAGGAGTGCTGATGTTTGGCTTTTGTAAATGCATAGATATTGGGAGGTAAAAGCTATGCTTTTGCAGTGTAATATCTATGCTATTAGGAAGTAAAAGCTATGCTTTTGCAATGTAATATCTATGCTATTTGACTTTAACTGATTCAGTTTGTATTTGACTATATAAAAAAACGGCTTCCAAAGCACGGATGCTATGGAAGCCGTAGGTTATTATCATCGTCCGAAGGACGTGAAAGTCATGGTTTTATCGCTTTAAGCCATTGCTATGGCGCAGCGCGATGAGACTTACTGCTGAGCGAGCTTGCCGTCAGAACCGAGTACGTTCACAATCTTGTGGATGTACATCTTCTTCATGTTCTCACGAGCTGGCTTGAGATACTGACGTGGGTCGAAGTCTCCAGGATGCTCAGCGAGGTGCTTGCGGATGGCAGCAGTCATGGCAAGACGTGAGTCGGAGTCGATGTTGATCTTGCATACAGCAGACTTGGCAGCCTTGCGGAGCTGTTCCTCTGGGATGCCGATTGCTGCTTCGAGGTGACCGCCGTACTTGTTGATGGTCTCTACCTCTTCCATTGGAACTGAAGATGATCCGTGGAGCACGATTGGGAATCCAGGGAGCTTCTTCTCGATCTCAGCGAGAACGTCGAATGCGAGTGGTGGTGGAACGAGTACACCGTTTACGAGTGTGCACTGCTCTGGTGTGAACTTGTGAGCACCATGAGAAGTACCGATAGAGATAGCGAGTGAGTCGCAGCCAGTGCGTGTAGCGAAGTCGATAACTTCCTCTGGCTTAGTGTAGTGAGACTCAGCAGCTACTACCTCGTCTTCTACGCCAGCGAGTACGCCGAGCTCAGCCTCTACAGTTACGTCAAACTGGTGAGCGTAATCTACTACCTTCTTAGCGAGGGCAATATTTTCCTCGTATGGGAGTGAAGAACCGTCGATCATGACTGATGAGAAGCCGTTGTCGATGCAGTCCTTGCAGAGTTCGAATGTATCTCCGTGGTCGAGGTGGAGAACGATTTCAGGATGCTCGCATCCGAGCTCCTTGGCGTATTCCACTGCACCCTTAGCAAGGTTACGGAGGATAGTGCCGTTAGCATAGTTGCGGGCACCCTTTGACACCTGCATGATAACAGGAGACTTTGTTTCTACTGCAGCCATCACGATAGCCTGCATCTGCTCCATTGTGTTGAAGTTGAATGCTGGAATAGCATAACCGCCAGCAACGGCGCGCTTGAACATCTCGCGGGTGTTTACGAGACCGAGGTCTTTGTAATTTACCATAATTCTAAATTGTATTTAAAATGTAATACTTACTATTATCCCATTTGCCTGGTGCATGAATTAAATATTTAATCATGCAAATACCTATAATACTCTTTTTGCGAGCACAAAGATACTGTTTTATTCTTTATTCCGCAAGATTTTTATCACAAAAAGACAATGGAAAGTTACATTTTTTCCAACTTTGCAATAACTATATTACAAAATAACGCTTCTATTCTGCTTTCTTCCTTTATTTCTGCATCTGTTGTCTTTTCTTTCTTTTCTTCGTTTTCGGGGTCGTTACAGGTGCTTTCCTTACCTGCTCTGCCACGAGTTCGGCAATGCGCTGCGCTCCCTTTTCGTTAGGATGTATTCCGTCGGATAGGATGAGTTCCTTATGGCCTGTCATCGGAGCGTGGAGGTCGAGGTATTCCAGGCCTTCCCTTTTGGCAAACTGCTGCACGCATGGCATTATGCCGTTGACGATGATGGAGTCATTGATTCCCCATGAATCTTTGTAGGCAGGGATTGGCGCACAGAGCACAATGCGTGGCTTTGAAGGCAAAGCGCGGAGCGAATCGACGAGCAACTGCATGCTTGCCTTGAAGTCATCTTTAGCAGTTTTCCAGTTGTAAGGCTTCGTGTCGTTGGTGCCGAGTTTCACAATGACGACGTTAGGCTGCCATTCCTTGCAGGCTTCCCATGCCATTTCGTTCTGGTAAGGGAAGTCGCCAGAGTTTGACATAGTGCGTGAGCTGACGCCGAAGTTCTTGACAGCATAGCCATTGCCTAATATCTTGCCCAAGCGAGCAGGATAACCCAAGTCATCAGACATATCAATGCCGTGACCATCAGTGATGCTGTTGCCCACGCAAGCCACGCGTAGAGCGGTGTCGGCAGGCATAGTAAGGTCGCTGAGCCATTGCTTAAGTTCCATTTTCATCAGTTCGTGGTATTTCCATGTGCTGCGGAATCCGAAGCCATGACCGCCAGTAGGGTAGGTGAACATGGAGCAGGAAGCGCCGGCTTTGCGCATAGCGGTATAGTAAGCGGCAGCGTTTGTGGCAGGTGGCACTGCGCGGTCATCATTTGCGAGGATGAGTATGGTAGGTGGCACGAGATGGCGTCTCACAGCTTTGTCGCTGCTCCATTCCTTTACGAGCTTCTCGTCCTTGCGCTTTTCGCCGAGGAATCCCACGCATGAGCCTTTGTGGGTTAGGCGTTCATTCATGGAGATGACGGGGTAAAAGAGGATGGAGAAGTCGGGGCGGACTGACATCGGAGCGTGGGTTGACACCGCGCTTGCCAGGTGGCCACCGGCAGAAAAACCCTGTATGCCGACGTTGTTGGGGTTAAGATGCCACACTTTCGCGCTGTCTCTCACCGTGCGGATGGCATTGTAAGCGTCGGAGAGGGGAATGTTGCGGTCGCCTTTCGGCATACGATATTTGAGCACAGCGAAGGCAATGCCCTGATTATTGTAGAATTCTGCCCAGTCATGTCCCTCATGCTGCATGGCAAGATGGGAGTATCCGCCTCCCGGGCAATCGACGATTACCCTGCCGTTGCTCTTCTCCAGTGCTTCGGCGGAAGGGAGATAGACGGTCAGTTCCGACTGTCCGTCAGCGGAATTCTTCAGTGTAAACTTACGTGCCGTGCTCTGTGCGAATGACGACATGGCGAGCATGGCGATGGAAATAGTCAGTAGTAATGTAGGACGCATGATTGTTGTTTTGTTGTTTTGTTGTTGGTCTATCTGGTGGTAAATGTTATTTGACGATTTTCCATTCACCTCCATTTCGTGAGCCACCGATACGGATTATTCTGCCAGCCAATTTAAGCTTCTTGATATGGTATGAAACGCCATCTTCGGTAATTCCACAAATTGAAGCAATTTCTTTTGCGGTAATTCTTGAATTCCTGCGAATCAATTCAAGAATGGTTTCCGTAGTGGTATTGGAGGTTTTCGTAGTGGTTTTCGTAGTGGTTTCCGTAGTAGTGTCGGTTTCGCTATATAAATTCAAGCATGTTTCAATCCGATCTGGATTGTTCTTTTCCGCAACACTAGGTGTACTCCAACCATTGTCTTTCCATCCCTTGACTATTACATCTGCGCCAGAGCCACCTTTTTCTCCAATGCCCATGAATACAAACATTTTCTGGATAACAGGATTTCGACATACGCTATGACCGCCTTCGTAATATTCCTCCATGCTGATGAGCATAGTGCCAGGATTGGATAGTGTTATGCGGTTGAAGTATCTGTCAATGACGATATTTCCTCTTACTGTATATGCTGCATGAATAAGAGTGTTTGCCAAAGCTTCACGCAGAGCTACGTGGGCAGTTGTGGTATTGTTTCTTACCTGGTTGCTGTCAAGACTGAATGGCACTGGCAAAGAATGCTGTAGTAACGGTAATACACGTGTAAAGAACTGGTAAATGTTTGCTTCCCATGTGCCATCTGGATAAATTCGATTAGTCCATCGTATCTGAGGGTCGCCACTCAAATGTTCTCGATAATCAGGAAAGAACTCTTGACAACATTCCGGGTCCGTGATGCTGTTTGTTTTACCGAACATAAGCAGACCTGCAACTGTAAAGCCTTCGGTTGATGTGGATCGGTCTTTGCGATAGGCGCCAATATTCTCTAAAAATTGTTTGTCATCAACCTCTGTCCATGGATGGTTCTCATGCTTAATGTTGTATGCACGACGATATTGATGCAGAGTCGGCAGATCAATATCATTGATGGAATAGCCTCGTAAGATACGAGAGTCGGCAGATGCTCTCATGTTATTAGCATCTGAATACATTTGCTTTACTTCATCGTCGGTACATAGATAATCCCCTTCATCCCTACGTTTGTAGGTGTGCCCAAAAGGAGTCAGTGTAAGATGTACAGGACGTAAGTCGTATTGAGCACGAGGAACTCTAAAAGCAAGCAGATATTGTTCGCCCTCGGTTCTTATTTCTTCTATGTCGCTTTCGACTAAAAGGGGGATGTTTATACATGACTTGTTATGAGCATCATCCCAGAATTGCTTTCTGTATTTACTTATCTGTTCTGCAGAAAGTCCGTCAGGAATAAACTCGTGATTTTTTTCTTTTACACCCAATACGATTGTACCGCCATTAGTATTTGCTAAAGCAGAAAAAGAACGCCAGAATTCAGCTTTAGGAAAGCCCCCTTTAGCTGACTTGAACTCTACTTCGGAATTTTCTTTCAGTTGGAGTTTCAAACGTATTTGTTCTGCTATATTCATATTGTTCCGTTTTTATGTTTGCAAAAGTACAATAAATAATTTGAATGACAAAATGAAAAGGTATTTTTGAATGATAGATGATACATGAAAAAAGGAGAGTCTTGTTGCCCTCCTTCATTCTTGTCATGTCGTCTTGTGGTTTGGTGGTTGTTATCCAACGGTGAAAGTCGTTGGCACAGTGGCGGTTCCTTTTAGAGAATAGTGAAGATTGAAAAATGGTGCTGGCGCGGTTGCTTTTGTTGACAGTCTAATCGAAAGCGAATTGTATGAAAACGGCAAATAAACCGGAAACCAACAACCCACGACCGACAACCGCCCCGATTTTACTTCTTCTTAGTCATCACATTGAATTGTGACACCTTGCTGATGGTCTTGCTGCCCTGCACCACTGAAGCAGAGAACACCACTTGACTATTGCCGATGTATCTGTCAGCCACTACCACGGCGGTGTAGCGGAGCTTCTGTCCAGGAGCGATGCTCTCGATGTGCATGCTTGGGGAAATGGCGATGTGCTTGTTCTGCGTGGTCTCTATCACTGTCGGCACAAGGTCGTAGAGCACCTTGCTCGATGTGTTCTTTATCTCGAAAATGATCTTGGCCTTCTCGCCACGCTGCAGCATTCCGTCGTTGTTGTCATCGATAAAGCGGGCATTTGATATCTCAAGATTAGTGCTGTATGACAGGTCGTGAGGTGAGAATATCTCTATCTGCGACTGTGTAGGCACTGTGGAAACAGGTTGGGAGGAAGAATACGAACCGGTATAGTCACTTGACTGGAAGTCATAGAGACGGTCATCACCGGAATTGGAAGAGTCGAAACCGCTGTTGCCATAGTTTTGTGAGTAGTTGGAAGAGTACTGTCTGTTATTATATCCCGAAGAGTACTGCCCATACATATCATCGTTGCCATGCACTCTACGGTAGTGCTCGCGCACTTCAGCCCTGCGATTGTTTTCTTCAGCCTGACCCACTGCCGCACCAGCAATGGCGCCGGTGGTCATGCCTATCACGGTGCCCACGTCGTGACCGTAAGGTCCGCTCACGATGCCTCCTATTGCCGAACCGAACCATCCGCCAAGCATTGCGCCATTGAAAGCACCGGTGCCGGTGGAGGATGTGGTGCATGATGAAACCATCAACGTACCGCACAAACCTAATAGTATTACCTGATTCTTCTTCATATCCTTTTCTCCTTATTTATATATGGGGGATACGGAAATTCTCCTTCCAGTCCCTCAAAGCGTTGATTCCGTCTGTTATTGTTGCAAAGGTACGCTTTTATCATGAGAATGCCAAAAGTTTTTCCCCTATTTCTTATGTAGGGATTTCCCTAAAGGTGTGCGTGTTGCAGATGTGCGGGGCGGTATCAGGTGGTAAAAGCCGTTGGCAAGGTGGCTCTGATGGAATGTTTTAATCACAAGAAATATAGGATTTGTAACTGTTTAAGTGAGAAAAAGTTGGCGATTGTTTGGCGATAAAGCAGGAAAATTGTAAATTTGCAAAGGATTTCATGCTTGGCAAGTCGCACGGAATGTAATCCTGATATGTCAGAATATTTATCTTTAGTTATTCCCGAATATGAGAAACTCCCGCTTCCCCATTCGCCTGAAGGTTTCTGCCTGCTGGGTGGTCATGCTGCTGTTGCTGCTGACTGCCAGCACGCTGACTGGCTGCAAGAGCGATCGCAGAAAGTATGTGATTGCCGTATCTCAATGCTCTGATGACGTCTGGCGTGACAAACTGAACGACGAACTGAAGACAGGCGAGTATCTCAATGACTCAATCGTGGTCAGGATAGCTTCATCGCATGATGACAATGCGCTGCAGAACAAGCAGATAAACCAGTTTGTCGATGAAGGGATTGACTTGCTCATAGTGTCGCCTAATCAGTTGGGAGCCATCTCAAAGGCGGTGGACCGCGCTTTTGACAAAGGCATTCCTATCATCCTGTACGACAGAAAGACAAACTCGGACAAATACACCGCCTTCATCGGTTGTGACAATTACGTGATAGGAAAGTCGATGGGACAGTTTGTGGCACAGCAGCTTGGCGGCACGGGACGCATCGTGGAGATACGTGGACTCGACGGTTCCTCGCCAGCCATAGAGCGCCATCGCGGTTTCATGGATGCCATAAAGCCTTATCCCGGCATGAAGGTGGTGGCTTCGGAGGGGGGAGACTGGAAAGAAGAGAGCGGCACGAAGGCGATGAAACGCATCCTCCAGCAGACTAAGGACTTCGACTATGTGTATGCACATAATGACCGCATGGCATGGGGAGCATACAAAGTGGCGAAACAAACGGGAATCGAAAGCAGGTATAAGTTTACAGGCGTGGATGGACTGGCTAACGAAGGGGGCGGACTGGAACTGGTGCGCGATGGTATCTTCGAGGCCTCTTACCTTTATCCTACCAAGGGTAACGAGGTGATAGCCCTGGCAATGAAGATATTGACCCATAAGCCTTACCGGAAAGACAACTATCTCAGCACGTCCATTATCACGAAGTCGAATGCGGAGCTCACGCTCATGGAGGCACGCGATGCGGAGTTGCAGGCACGTAATCTGAAGGCTTTACACCATCAGGTGGATAGGTATCTCTCTGATTATAATGCCCAGAAGGTGCTGCTTGTCAGTCTGGTGGTGTTCCTCCTGGTATGTATTGTCGCTACTGCCATGATACTCAGAAGTTATATCGTGAAAGCAAAGCTCAATGAGGAATTGGCCAGAAAGAATGACGAACTGAAGCGACTGAACGAGGAAGTGATGGAACTGACACATTCCAGATTGGCATTCTTCACTAATATCAGTCACGAATTGCGCACTCCTTTGACTCTTATTGCCGACCCTGTGGAGATTCTTCTGGAAGACAATTCCATCAAAGGCAAGAGCCGCGACCTGCTGAAAATGGTGCAGCGCAATGCTGTCGCCTTGCAACAGTTGGTAGGGAGCATTCTCGATTTCCGTAAGATACAGAATGGAAAGATGGAACTCAAGCTCAACCGCTTTGATATCATCGAGGCTTTGATGGGCTGGACAAGCGACTTCCAACTGACAGCTGAGCGCAAGAATATACGACTTCACGTAGAGGTCGATGACTTCACAGGCTCTAAGATCATTGTAGCCGACAAGGAAAAGATGGCACGCATAGTGTTTAACCTTATCAGCAACGCCCTGAAATACACGCCGGCAGGAGGAGATATCTTCGTAAGTATTGCTGACGAAGGCGAGAATATCCGTATTGATGTGCGCGATACCGGCTCTGGCATTGAAAAGAAGGAGACGGACAAGGTCTTTGAACGCTTCTTCCAGACCAAGGGGGCTGCCAGCGGAACGGGCATCGGACTGGCTTTGGTAAAATCATTCGTGGAATTGCATAATGGTAAAGTGGAAGTGGAAAGCGAACTGGGCAAAGGCTCGGACTTCATAGTTCATATCCCCCGCTCTCAGGGAGATGGCAATGATGTCATTGATAATGCAGAGAACAACGAATCATACACTGACGAGGCTACATTGCAATATATCGATGATGGCGACAAGCATCAGGGCAAGGTGCAGCAGCTGGTGAGCGAGAATACCGACCGTCCTACCATCCTGATAATTGATGACAATAATGACATACGCCAGTATGAGCGCACGCTTCTGCAGGATTCCTACATCGTAATGGAGGCTTCCGACGGAAAAGAGGGCTTGGACGTGGCAGTGAAGGAAGTGCCCGACCTCGTCATCTGCGACGTGATGATGCCCGTGATGGACGGTCTGGAGTTTACGAAAAGGCTGAAATCAAACACTGCCACATCGCATATCCCGGTCATTATGCTGACGGCAAAGAATCTGGAAGAGCAGCGGGTGGAGGGCTATGACCATGGGGCAGACTCGTATATCACCAAACCTTTCCACAGCAAGGTGCTCCTTTCCCGAATAGACAATCTGCTGAAGCAGCGCATGATGCTGAAGAATCTATATCGTGACAGCGTGCAGACAGACGAACAGATGATAGGCCAAACGCTGATGGAGGACCGCGACAAGCAGTTCATGAAGCAGCTCCACGCCATCATCCACGCCCATCTCTCCGAGAGTGAATACAGCGTGGAGGACCTCGGCAAGGAGATAGGACTGAGCCGCGTGCAGCTTTATCGCAAGGTAAAGGCGATGACCGGCTGCTCCGTGGTGGACCTTCTGCGCAAGGCTCGTCTTGCCAAGGCAAAGCGATTGCTGGAAGGACGCGGCATGAGCGTGTCGGAAGTGGCTTATCATGTCGGCTTCACTTCGCCGTCTTACTTTGCCAAATGCTTCAAGAATGAATACGGAATGCTGCCCGGTGAGGTAGGGCAGACCGTGGGTTGACGGTTGTTGGTTTTCGGTTGTTGGTATTATACTGAGATAAACCGGCAAGTACGTCAGCATTCTAACCGAAAACCAACAACCGACAACCCACAACCATTCCCCCCAATCTGCCACTGTGCCAACGGCTTTTACCGTTGGTTCCCAACCGACAACCCACAACCGAAAACCAACCACCACCACAAATGTTTCTTTCAATGCCACAGACGTTGCAATGTAACAAATGTTGCATACGATGAACGATTTGTTTCATCGGAAGTCATTGATTGTCATTACTTTTGCACCAACTAAAACAATTTAGACTTCCTGTTTATGAACAAATCATCCAAACTGACTTTGATCCCATTGATGCTTTGCTTCTTCGCCATGGGATTCGTGGATCTGGTAGGTATAGCCTCCAATTATGTGAAAGAAGACCTCAATCTGAATGATGCCACAGCCAATCTGTTTCCATCATTGGTGTTCTTCTGGTTCCTGATATTCTCCGTGCCTACGGGCATACTTATGAATAAGATAGGACGCAAGAAGACCGTGCTTCTCTCGCTCATAGTGACAGCATTATCTCTCCTTCTGCCAATCTTCGGCGAGTCTTTCACCCTGATGCTCGTGTCGTTCTCGCTGCTCGGCATAGGCAACGCATTGATGCAGACCTCGCTCAATCCGCTCGTCTCCGTCATTACCACGGGCAAGAACCTGGCTTCCACGCTCACCTTCGGTCAGTTTGTCAAAGCCATAGCATCATTTCTCGCACCATATATAGCCATGTGGGGAGCCGTAGCCAGCATCCCTACCTTCGGACTGGGATGGCGAGTGCTCTTCCCTGTATATCTGATAATAGGCATAGCCGCTACATTGTTTCTTGCCGGCACTCCGATAGAAGAGGACAAAATGGAAGGCAATGTGTCCGGTTTCGGTGAGAGTTTCAGTCTGCTCGGCAAGCCGATAGTGCTGCTGTCATTCATTGCCATAATGTGTCATGTAGGCATTGATGTAGGTACCAACACCACAGCGCCGAAGATATTGATGGAGCGACTCGGCTGGACGCTGAACGAAGCCGCCACCGCCACCAGCCTTTACTTCATCTTCCGCACCATAGGATGCTTCACAGGTTCGTTCTTCCTTCGTGTGCTCAAGCCGCGTATGTTCTTCGCTGCCAGCGTGGTGATGATGTCATTCAGCATGGTGATGATGTCGGCAGGCGACAGTAAGTGGATTCTTTACATAGCCATCGCACTGGTGGGATATGGCAATTCCAATGTCTTCTCCATCGTCTTCTCGCAGGCATTGCTTTCAGTTCCGGAGAAGAAGAACGAGGTGAGCGGACTGATGATCATGGGACTCTTCGGTGGCACCGTATTCCCGCTCATCATGGGATATGCCAGTGACGCTCTGGGACAGGAAGGCGCCGTGGCTGTCATGGCAGTAGGAGTGGTCTATTTGCTCACTTATATAAATAAGGTGAAGATGTAAGACATACGGTTGACGGTTGTTGGTTGTTGGTCTTCGGTTGTTGGTTTTCGGTATTATACTGAGATAAACCGGCAAGTACGTCAGTATTCTAACCGACAACCCACAACCGACAACCCACAACCATTCCCCCCATCTGCCACTGTGCCAACGGCTTTTTCCGTTGGATCCCAAGAAAAAACAACCAGAAAACAAAAAAAATAAAACCAATATGAATACTAATTTGAATAAGAAATACTGCGTAGGACTCGGAGAAGTCCTCTTCGATGTACTCCCAACCGGTGCCCAACTCGGCGGTGCTCCTGCCAATTTTGCCTATCATGCCGGACTGCATGGACTGCCTTCAGTGGCTGTAAGTGCCATCGGCGATGATGCGCTGGGCAAGGAAGCCCTCAGACTGCTTGATGAAAAGCATCTCAAGCATGTGCTTCCGGTGGTGCCGTTCCCTACAGGCACCGTACAGGTGGAGCTCGACAGCGAGGGAATACCTACCTATGACATCAAGCAGGGTGTGGCATGGGACAACATCCCGTTCTGTGATGACATCAAGGAAATAGCCGCCGGCACCGGAGCTGTCTGCTGGGGATCGCTGGCACAGCGCAGTGAAGTGAGCCGCAGGACGATATATAAGTTTCTCGACCACACGCCACATGATTGTCTAAAGATATTCGATATAAATCTCCGACAGAATTTCTATTCCAAGGAAGTCATCTGCGAGAGCCTGAAGCGCTGCAATGTGCTGAAGATAAATGATGAGGAACTCGTCACGATAGGACGCCTGTTCGGCTATCCGGGCCTCGACATCGAGAACAAGTGCTGGCTCCTTCTCGGTAAGTACAATCTCGATATGCTGGTGCTCACCTGTGGAGTGAACGGCAGTTATGTATTCACTCCGGGCAGCCTTTCATTCCAGGAGACCCCGAAAGTGGATGTGGCAGACACGGTAGGAGCAGGCGATTCCTTCACCGGAACATTCTGTGCAGGCATCCTGAAGGGCAAGAGCGTGGAGGAAGCCCACAGACTTGCAGTGGAAGTGAGCGCTTATGTATGCACCCAGCAGGGCGCAATGCCGGAGATACCGCAAAGATATTTGGTGTAACTTTTTTAGATAATAGGGTGGTTCTATAAATTAGCTTCGTTATATTTCGAGGCTATTTTCGAGGTCAAAGTGTAAGTGAGCGAAGGAGTTATGCGGTGCATAACGACCGAACGAACTTACGCTTTGGGCCGAAAAGAGTCCGAAAGATAATGAAACGTAATTCTTCAAATTATGACTTATATAACGGTGGTAATTTATAGAACCACCCTAAAAGATTGTAATCAGGTAATTATTGAAGGGGGATAGCAGGAATAACAGGTTATGGGAAGAATACCTTAGTCAGGTAAACCTCCATTCCCTGTTTCCGCTATCTCCTGTTTTTTGTGGAAAAGAAGCTTGATTGGAAGGGGGAAATTTCAGTCAATAACCAACCGGACTGCAGACCAACTTACCAACAGCATAATCCTTTAGTGTCAGCGGTCGTTTCGGTTGCCGGACAGTCCTGCGCATAGGCAGAGAAGGTGCCGTAAAGCAGTGTGGCTGTTATGGTGAATGATTTTGTGATGAGGCTTTTATTGCAGATTGCAAGCTTGCTGAATACTTGCAAAACTTCAACGATGTGAACTGCAATAACCGAAAAGCCCTTTGCCGATATCTGGCAAAGGGCTTTTTATAATACGGTAAGTATGAGACTATTCTATAGTTTGAATGACAGCTTGGCCTTGATGTCACGGCTGCTGCTGCCGATGTATGCCTTGAAAGAGCCTGGCTCTGACTTCCACTGATGGGATGTTTCATCGTAGAACTGGAGGTCGGACTCGGTGATGGAGAATGACACTTCCTGCTCTTCTCCTGCCTTCAGGAATACCTTGCGGAAGCCTTTCAGTTCCTTTGCAGGGCGCATCACGCTCGCCTTGTCATCGCCGATGTATAGCTGGACGGTCTCTTTTCCGTCACGCTTGCCGGTGTTTTTCACCTTGATTGTGGCGGTCCATGTCTTTGAAGCTGCGTCTGCTGTTATTCTGGCATCGGAATACTGGAACGTGGTATAGCTGAGACCGAAGCCGAACGGGAACACTACAGGCTGCTTCATGGTGTCGAAATAGCGGTAGCCCACAAGGATGTCCTCGGCATATACCTGCACTTCATTGCCCTTGCCGGCATGGTCTGATGGCTTCTGACTGGCATTGAGAGCCAGAGGTTCTGCCTTTTTCCTCATCTCCTTGAGCAGGTCTGCCGACTTTGGATTGCCATTGTCAGCTACCTGATACTTCGCAGGAAGCTTCTCAGGTTCCACTCCAGGATAAGCTACAAGACCGTATTTGTGCGCTGGATAATCCTCCAGTCTGGTGGCATAGGAGAATATCGTCTTGCCGGAAACATTGCAGTCGCCGCTCAATACGTCAGCCAAGGCATGGCCGGCTTCACTTCCGAGATACCATGACTGCACGAGAGTGGTGACATCTTTCAGCCACGGCATTGACACTGCATTGCCGCTTGTGATGACGGTAACCATCTTCTTGCCGGACTTTGCGAGGGCTGCGATGAGCCTGTCCTGACCGAATGGCAAGGCGAATCCGAGGCGGTCGCCACCTTCACAGTCCTGGAAATGGCTCTTGTTGAGTCCACCTATATATATAATAAGGTCTGCATTCTGTGCCTTTGCCACGGCATCCTCATAGAGAGAATCCTCCACTTGCTGGGAAATCTTCTCGATACCGCCGTAGGAACTTGCTCCTCCCTTGTAGCCGGCAGCGTATGTGATGCTCCAATCTTTGCCGAAACGCTCCTTGATACCACGGAGAGGACTCACCTCATCCTGCGCTTTCAGTTCGGAAGAACCACCTCCCGGACAGAGCGGACGTACGGCATTCTCGCCCACCACGAGCACATTTCTGTAGAGAGAAGCGTCGATAGGGAGGAGAGGGGCAGCGCCTTCATTCTTCAACAGCACGATACCCTCGCGCGCAATCTCCCTTGCCGCAGCCTTATGTTCAGGAGAATTGAGGCTGCCGAAAGGCTTTCTGGTGTTCATTGCCGTCTTGAATATGAGGGCAAGGATGCGTCCTGCCTTCTCGTTCACCACGTCTTCACTGATTTCTCCCTTGCGTGCCATATCGTAATATGCACTTCCGAGGTAGTAATCATCATAGCCGAAGCCGTTGCCTTCCGAGGTAAGACCGTTGGTATATGAACCCATTTCGATGTCAAGACCATAGAGAATGGCCTGCTTGGTGTCGTGGGCTGCGCCCCAGTCGGTTATCACCGCCCCCTTGAAAGCCCATTCCTTTTTCAGTATGTTGCTGATGAGATAAGGGTTATGGGTGTTGTGTATTCCTCTGTACTTGTTGTAACTGCCCATTATGCTCCATGGGTCAGCGCCTTTGACAGCCATCTCAAACGGACGGAGATATATCTCATAGAGGGCACGATCCGACACTTTCACGTCCACATGACCACGGTATTCCTCCTGGTCATTGAGGGCATAATGCTTGATGCAGCATGCCACTCCATTGCTCTGAAGTCCCTTAATATAGCGGACAGCCATGCTTCCGGAGAGGAACGGGTCTTCACCCATGTACTCGAAGTTGCGTCCATTGAGCGGAGTGCGATATATGTTGACACCCGGACCGAGAAGAATGTTCTTGTTGCGATAGCGTGCTTCCTCGCCTACAGCCTTGCCATATATGGCAGCCATGTCGGTATTCCATGTGGCAGCAAGGCATGTCAGTGCCGGGAAAGCGGTGCATGAGTCGTTTGTCCAGTTGGCATGTCCCCAGTCATTCCAGTTTATTTCCATGCGAACGCCGTGAGGTCCGTCGCTCATGGATATTTCCGGAATGCCTAATCTCGGACATCCCGGACTGGTAAACTTGCTCTGCGCATAGGAGATACGGCATTTTTCCTTGAGCGTCATCCTTGCCAGAGCGTCATCCACTCGCTGCTCTATCGGGAGATTCTCGTTCTGATAAGGCAGTAATTCCTGCGCTTGTACTGATATTATCGCGGCCAGCGCCATTGCTGAAGCCATTATTTTCTTTTTCATAGATTGTGGGGGTGTTGGGTAACCAACGGTAAAAGCCGTTGGCACAGTGGCGGCTTTGTGTGGTCCGTTGATTATGAATTAAGCATTAAGAATTATGAATTGTGCATTATGAATTATGCATTATGAATTATGCATTGTGCATTATGAATTATGCATTGTGCATTATGAATTATGCATTGTGCATTATGAATTATGAATTGTGCATTATGAATTACACATTACAGCTTCCTCGTCACTTCCTTGCCATCATATTTCACCATGATACCCTTGGCATCAGGGTCATATCCCTGCGCTTTGTCGGCGCTTACAGGCACGATGATGAATGTGCGCTTATGGAGCATACCTGGGAATTCGCCCTTTCTCTCACCGATGGTGACGGTCTTTTCCGCTTCATTGTATGAGATCTGGATGTTGGAATAGCGTCCTGCTTCATATCCATAGTTGTCTCCTTCATCCTCATAAAGGTTGAAACTGCCGTCCTTTCCCTGATATACGAAGAGACGAATCACGTCAGCCTTCTTCTGGGTGACATATTCCAGAGCCGGTCCTACAGGGATAATGCTTCCTGCTCGCACACAGAGAGGGATGCGGTCGTAAGGTGCCTGGAGGCGGAGACGCTGGTCGCCACGGCTGAGAATCTTGCCTGTGTAGAAGTCATACCATATATTATCCTTAGGGAAATATACGTCGCAGGTGCGCTGACCGTATGTATATACAGGATTGACCATGATGGAAGGACCGAACATAAACTGGTAAGCCACGTCCAAAGCCTTCTCGTCCTTGCCGAAATCCATCACCAGCGGGCGCATCATGGTATAGTCATTGAAGTGCACATCGGCAGCGATGGAGTAGATGTAAGGCAGCAGTCTGTAGCGCAACTGGAGGCATTCGCAGATTGCCTTGTAAGCCGGATGACTCTCAGGGGCGATGTTCCACGGCTCACGGAACGGGAACTGACCATGTGAACGGTACATCGGAGCGAACATGCCGAGCTGATGCCAGCGCACGTTAAGTTCGCGCCATTCCTTCATGTCCTCGTTTTCAGTGCCGTTCTTGTCAAACTCTTCCTGTGCAGTAACATAGCGTTTCTCCACGGAGAAGCCACCTATATCCTGGCTCCAGTAAGGCACACCGGAGATGGAGAAGTTGAGTCCGGCAGTAATCTGCGCCTTCATGTCCTCCCAACGGGTACCTATGTCACCGCTCCATGTCGCGGTGCTGTAACGCTGTTCGGAAGCAAAACCGTTGCGGGTAAGCAGGAACACTCGCTTGTTGTTTGGAGAGAAAGAGTTTCCGAAGCCTCTCTGGTCCCAGTTGGCATTCTGCTCCAGCCACTTGCTGTCAGGCGTATTGCCTTCTCCCTGCTTCTCTATTGCGGTCTCATATCCACGCTGTCCGTCGTAGATGGCTTCGGCATTGACGATGGAATAGGCATTGAAATACTCATCGGAAGAGCCGTATTTCGTCGGTCCGCAGAGCAGTTTGCGGTACTCCATATCGGTGCAGTCGCGCACGTTAGGCTCACTTGCGTCCATCCACCATGCATCCATGCCGATGGTGCCGAGCTTTTCATAGAGCTGTCTCCAGAATATCTTTCGCGCAGTCTCGTCGTATGCGTCATAGAAAGCATACTTATAACCGAGCCAATCATTGAGACTGTCCTTGATGCTCTGCTGGTACATCATTCCCTTATCGTTGAGCTCATGGAAATTATCCACGGTAAGATAGTATTTAGGCCAGCATGAGATCATTATCTTTGCATTCATTGCGTGGATGTCATCTATCATTTTCTTGGGCGAAGAGAATCGTGAAGGGTCGAAAGTGAATGCTCCCCATGAGTCAGGAGTCCAGTAATTCCAGTCCATCACGATATTGTCGATAGGCAGATGTCTCTGTCTGAATCCTGCGAGTGCATCCACTATCTCGTCCTGTGACTTGTATCTCTCGCGGCTTTGCCAGTAACCGAAGAGCCAGTCAGGCATTATCTGGGCCTTTCCTGTCAACGTGCGATAGCCGGAAATCACCTCGTCTGCATTGTCGCCGGTCATGAAGTAATAGTCCAGTTGCTGTCCCATCTCGCTCCAGAATGATATCTGTCTCTGCTCTTTCTCATCGACAGGTTCGAGCGCACGCAGTCCGCAGTAAGCCTCGCCACCATCCGGTTTCCACTCGATACGTATGGTATATGTCTTTCCCGCCTCCAGTTTGAATCCGAACTTGCGTGCGTTAGGGTTCCATGCAGTGCGCCATATCTCCTGATTGTTGTCGCCTTTGCCTGCCACATCCTCGGTATATGCAGACAGTCCACCTATATTTATCTTCTGATAGCCGGAGTAATAGTGGCTGAACTGATAGACTCCAGTCTTGTTTGGGGTTATTGTTCCCTCATAGATTACAGTGGCTTTCTCCAACGGAAACTTAGGGAGATTCTTCGCAGACTTGAGGTTTTCAAAGTAGATGCTGTCCTCACGGCGCACCAATGTCTCCTGTCCCGGAGCGGAATAGGTGCCTGTCAATGCTCCGACCTTGCCGTTCTTGTCACGGAGGGTGAACACTTTATGCAGCTGACTGTAATCCTTTGGATTGCCGAAACGGCTGAGGGAATAGTTGTCGAGCAGTATGCCGTAGTTGTTGCTGCTGACGATAAACGGTATGCTTACCTTGGTATTGTACTGGAAAAGCTCTTCATTCTTTCCCTTATAGTTCCATTCGTCCGCCTGATGCTGGCCGAGTCCGTAGAGTGCTTCCTTGTCATCTATGTTCTCAAAGACCTGCCTCATGCTCCATCCCTTATAGGTTTCGGGTGTTCCATCGGCATGTATCTGCTCGCATTGGTAAGGCGTAAACTCCTTGCCTCCGCCTTTTCTGTCGCGTGCTATCAGTTTCCCGTTGGCATCGGTAAACCATACTTCGCCTGTAGAGGTCTGCACATAGCCCTTCAACTGTGAGGTACTGACGCACACCACATCGCCGTTCTCCGTCACTTCGTAAGGAGTCTGCTTTGTCATGTCCACGATGATAAGGCTCTGTCTGTCAGCAAACTGCTTGTCGGCAGTGGCAGATACGCGCATTATCCGGTCGCCCATCACCTGCAGTCGCACGAGTTTTGGGGTAGTCCCTTTGTCATTTGTCTGTGTCACATGTACGGTAACGCCCCGGTTTGTCTTCTCGTAATTGATGGCAAAAGCCGGCATCCCAACTACGATAGCCATTGCAGCAGCCAACAGCCGCTTTGAGGTCAGGAGCCTCTTCGTCAGTTCTTTTTGCATGATTATGTCTGGTTTAGTTATTTAGTCAAAGTCTTTTCTTTCTTGAAGTAATGCAGATGGGCACATGGAAAGGTCAGTATTTCCATTGCCCGATTGCATATTGTACCTTGCAAAGTTAGTAAAAATAATTGGAAACAGCAACAATTTGCAACCTGATTACCGTCTGTTTTGTCATAATCGTATCATAAATGGATAAAAAAGTTTCATGTCAACATGCTGTCTGATAGCATTTTTCCGAGATGAATAGCCAAAAGAAAACGATGCGACAAAGAAATGACAGCCATCCCTTTTCATCACCATTTTCGGCGAATATGCTCGTTATAACGATGGAATATGCACATTATCACGATGGAATATGCCAGATAACAAAAGCCAAAAAGCCAACTGAGGAAATGAAATCCAGCCAACTGAGGAAATGAAAATGCGCCAACTGAGGAAATAAAACCCAGCCAACTGAGGAAATATGGAAAATTATTCGTATCTTTGCACCTGTAAATCAAAGGTTTGAACAGATATGGAATATAAGCAAAGAATAGCAGACAAGATGCTCGCAAAGAAGTTGGCAAGCAAAGGAGCTGTGCTGATAGAAGGACCTAAATGGTGTGGCAAGACCACTACTGCCGAGCAACAGGCTAATAGTATCCTCTATATGGACAATCCAGCATCGCTGGAAAGCAATCTGCAGATTGCGGAAATAGAGCCTTCCATCCTGCTGGATGGCGACACGCCAAGGCTTATTGACGAATGGCAGTTGGCTCCGAAACTATGGGATGTGATAAGATTCGAGGTGGATCATCGGCATGAAGTGGGGCAGTTTGTCCTCACAGGCTCAGCCGTTCCTGCCGACGAGACGGACATGCATCATTCTGGAACAGGGCGTTTCAGTTGGCTGACTATGCGTCCTATGAGTCTCTATGAGTCGGGTGAATCAAATGGCAGCGTGAGTCTGGCACATCTCTTTGAGACACCGGACAAGATTGTGGCTGTCAACAAACTGAAGATTGACGACCTTGCATATCTGATATGCCGTGGAGGTTGGCCTTTCGCATGCACTTTACATGGTGAAGCAGCATTGGCGCAGGCATTTGATTACGTCGATGCAGTCATAAAGAAGGATGTCTCCAGAGTGGATGGAGTAAACCGAAATGCCACTACTACGAGGCTTATTCTTCGGTCATATGCCCGCAATCAGGGCTCGCAATCCACCATTGGAACCATCGTAGCCGACATGATGACCAATGACGAAAACGAGATAACCTCAAAGACTGCAGGGGCTTACCTGGACTCTTTGCGTAAGATTTTCGTAATAGAAGATTCTGAAGCATGGAATCCTAACTTGCGATCCAAGACTGCAATAAGAACTGCCAATACGCGATATTTCATTGACCCCTCTATTGGAACTGCCGTTTTAGGACTTGGTCCGAATGACTTGATAAGGGATCTCAATACCATGGGATTGTTCTTTGAGACACTTTGCGTCCGAGACCTAAGGATCTTTGCTGACGCTTTAGATGGAGAAGTCTATCACTATCGTGACAAAAACGGACTGGAATGTGATGCTGTGGTGCATCTTCGCAATGGGAAATATGGACTTGTAGAGGTGAAACTGGGCGGTGAAAAACTAATAAATGAGGGCGCAGAGAATCTTCTTACCCTTGCATGCAAGATAAATACCGAGAAGATGAGCAATCCATCTTTTATGATGGTGCTTACCGGAACTGGAGATTTTGCATACCGCAGAAAGGATGGAGTGTATGTAGTGCCTATTGGATGTCTGAAGGATTAAGTGACGGTGAAATAATAACTTGGTACGATTTGAGTGGAAAATGCTTCATGTCAGGAAATTGTCAGTCTCATTTCATTTGTTATCCAATCGTATTAGACCGGTTACCAAATCTTCTTCTTCCTGTCAGGAAACGGCTTTCCGTTTAGTGACGGTGAAAAAATAAATTGGTATGATTTGAGCCTCATATTTTTGAGATATTTTCTTCACTCGAAGAGGGAGTATAGCGGGCTATATGACCGATGAGAGGGAAGAAAATAGCCAAAAAGATGAGGTTGGAAATTTAGATTGATATGGTACATTTTTCACTCAAATCGTACCAAGTTATTTTTTTACCGTAACTTATTTCATTTCACGGTAAATTTGCAGTTTCCACGGATTATTAGTATCTTTGCAAAGCCAAATGACATTTTATAATCTATGAAATCATTAAGAAAACTATATCGTATTGGAAAAGGTCCATCAAGCAGTCATACGATGGGACCGCATAAGGCGGCGCAGATATTCGCCGATCACCATCCTGATGCGCATGCTTTTGAAGTGACACTATATGGCAGTCTTGCTGCAACAGGGCGTGGTCACATGACTGATGTGGCTATCACAGAGGTGCTTACGCAGATTGCTCCGCTGCATATAGACTGGCAACCGCAGGTCTTTCTGCCTTTCCATCCTAACGGAATGAAGTTTGTCGCCAAGGATGAATCCGGCAACGACACCGATGAATGGATATGCTACAGCGTTGGAGGCGGTGCATTGTCGGAGGGAGAAAGCCCGCGCTGGTTTTCAAAGGACGACGATGAGGTCTATGAACTGAACAAGTTGGCTGACATCCTGAACTGGTGTGACAGCAAGGGACGCACGTTCTGGGAGTATGTGGAAGAGTGTGAAGGAAAGGAAATATGGGACTATCTGGCTGAGGTATGGCAGGTGATGCAGGAGAGTGTGGAGCGTGGCATCGACCATGAAGGCGTCTTGCCCGGTCCGCTTAATCTGCCCCGCAAGGGTCCTACCTACTATGTCAAGGCCAGTGCATACAAGGATTCCCTTCAAGGACGTGCCTTGGTGTATGCCTATTCCCTCTCTGTCAGCGAGGAGAATGCGTCTGGCGGCACCATCGTCACAGCGCCTACGTGCGGAGCATGCGGCGTGCTTCCGGCAGTGCTCTATCATCTTTCGCGCCATCATCAGTTCTCCGACACCCGCATTCTCCATGCCCTTGCCACGGCAAGCGTCTTCGGCAATGTGGTGAAGCGCAACGCTTCCATATCCGGTGCCGACGTGGGATGCCAGGGGGAAGTGGGAGTGGCCTGCGCAATGGCTTCGGCAGCATCATGCCAGTTGTTTGGCGGAAGTCCGTCACAGGTGGAGTATGCCGCCGAGATGGGGCTGGAGCACCACCTTGGAATGACCTGCGACCCGGTCTGCGGACTGGTTCAGATACCGTGTATAGAGCGCAATGCCTTTGCTGCGGCGCGCGCTCTGGACTCCAATCTCTATGCTTCCTTGTCGGATGGACGCCACCGCGTCTCGTTCGACCGTGTGGTAAAAGTGATGAAACAGACTGGCCACGACCTGCCATCTCTCTACAAGGAGACGAGTGAAGGCGGACTTGCGCGTGCCTATCAGCAGCATCTTGAGAAGAAGAAAAATAAGAAAATATAGGAAAAATTCCTCACATTTGTTCGTTTTTTGAAAAATATTCGGACAAAATGTGAGGAATTTCCAGATTTTATTGTTACCTTTGCCAGACCTAAACGTTCAAATTATGGCTATGACAGCCATGAGAGAATATTGACAAGACGTATTTATACATCAAACCTGTATATATCTGAATGGACTATCACAGACACCTTATTATATATATAGACGGATTATCCCCATCACATTCCAGGCGAAGTGGAGGCAACGGTCATTGCAGGCTGTCGCTCTTTGCTCTGCTGTCAGTTATCATGTGTCTGTTGGTTTCATGCGGACACGATTCATCAAGCATCGACATTGATGCCATGCGCAATGCCGCCGACAGCGTGGTCGGACAGGTGGAAGGCGAGAAAAGCCTTGACAGCATGGTGCAGGTGGCGGCAAAGAAGGGTGACAAAATGCTGGAGATGCGTGCCAGAAAAGCGTTGGGACGCACGTATAGAGAGTCTAACCAGTTTATAAAAGCAATAGAATGCCATCGCCATGAGCTTGCTCTTGCACAGCAACTGCACGACACCATCGCCATGGTGCAGACGCTGAACAACATCGGCACCAACTACAGGCGAATGGGTGTGCTCGACGAAGCCATCGATTATCATTACCGCGCCCTGCATCTGGCAGAGGCATTCAGCCTTCAGACAGACCCTACTGCATACAAGAACCGCCTCGTCTCGCTCAATGGCATAGGCAATATCTGCCTTACGCTCAGCGATACAGAGACGGCTGACTCCGTATTCCGTGCCGCATTGGCAGGCGAGCGTTTCCTCGGAAGCCACCTCGGACAAGCCATCAACTATGCCAATATCGGATCACTGTTCGAGCATAGCAACCGCACCGACTCCGCCTGGACCTACTACCGCCTCTCCATGGAGCAGAACAAGCTGGCACATTCCGACCTCGGCATTTCGCTCTGCTACACCCATTTCGGCCGTCTCTACGAGAAAGCGGGCAAGACAGCGCAGGCTATAGCGGAATATCTCAAGGCTTACGACATCATGGCATCGTCCGATGACCAGTGGCATGCCATGGAGCCATGTCTTGCACTGGCGCAGATATACGTCAAGCAGGGCAACTATTCTGATGCCAAGCATTACCTTGCCATTGCTGACGGCGTGGCGCATAGGCTCAAGTCGCTCGAACATCAGTCACAGGTGGCATGGCTCTACTATAACATCTACCTGAAGGAAGGCGACTGCCGCAATGCCCTGAAATTCTACAAGCAGTATAACGAACTGGGAGACAGCGTGTCGAGCGAGAAGAATCTCATCCACATGCAGAAGATACGCATACGCTATGAGCACGACCAGAGGCGTGCCGAGGTGGATGCCATCAACAAGGAATACCGCACGGAGCGTATGCTCAAGATGGTAAGTTTCGCCACTGTGTTCCTCGTCATCATCCTCGCGGCCGTCATCATCTCCTTCCTCGTCTATGCGCTGAACAACCGTAAGCGCAAGCAGTTGGCGCAGCAGCAGATGAATGAGATGCGAGTCTCTTTCTTCACCAATATCACCCACGAGTTCCGCACACCGCTGACAGTCATCCTCGGCTATGCCCAGATGATGGAAAAAGGCAAGCTTCCGCCGGAAGAGATTGCCAACATCGGTCACATGGTGTCCCGGCAAGGCTCGCGTCTGCTGTCACTCATCAATCAGTTGCTCGACATCCAGAAGGTGAAATCCGTCATAGGACAGCCGGAATGGCGCAGAGGTGACCTCGTGCTGTTCATTTCCACCATCGTGGAGAGCTATCTCAATCTTTCCCATTCACGTCGCATCAACCTCATGTATGCCCCTAAGCAGCAGAAGGCAATATGCGATTTCGTGCCTGACTATGCCCAGAAGGTGGTGTGCAATCTCGTTTCCAATGCCATAAAGTTCTCAGAAGACGGAGGCAGAGTGCTCGTGGCGATTGACATAAAGGACGAAATGCTGACCCTGCGTGTGGCAGACTACGGTGCAGGAATATCCGAAGCCGACCGCAAACGCATCTTCGAACCGTTCTATCAGACCGATACCAAGCAGAAGAGCATCGGTTCCGGTGTCGGTCTTGCCCTCGTCAAGCAGATCGTTTCCTCACTGGGAGGCACCATAGACGTCAGCAGCCGTGTCGGTGTAGGCTCCGTCTTTCAGGTGAGAGTGCCGGTGAAGGCTCCTGCCGGTGCCAAAGTCAAGCCGATAGAGGTCTATGGCACGATGTTACAGCAACTGTCCATTGATGCCGAAAGGATGGAGGATGCGCTGGCAAATCATAACGACAGCATCACCGGAGACAAGAACAAGGGCAAGGAAACCGTGGCAAAGAACGACACCCGACCCTTGTGCTCATCGTGGAGGACAACGCTGACGTGGCGGAATACATGAGCATGCAGCTCAGGAAGCACTACCAGCTCGCCATCGCCCACGATGGAGAGGAAGGACTTCGCATGGCTACAGAGACCGTGCCCGACCTTATCATCACCGACCTCATGATGCCTCGGATGGATGGTTACGAACTATGTCAGGCTGTCAAGCAGTCGGAGATGCTCGACCATATCCCTGTCATCATCGTGACTGCCAAGGCTACGCAGGAAGACAAGCTGCGCGGACTGCAGATGGGCGTCGATGCTTATCTCTACAAGCCGTTCAATGCCGAGGAACTGACCTTGCGTGTGGAAAACCTTCTGGAGCGGACCAGACAGCTTCGTGAGAAATACAGGCAGGCAATAGCAGACAATGTGGCTGATGCCTCCGAAGCTCTCGCGCCTCGCGACCGTGCTTTCATCCAGCGTCTCGACGAGATGATATATGAGAATATGGGCGGTGGCGATGTCAGCGTGGACAATATCAGCCTTGCCTTGCGCATGACTCCGCAGCAGCTGCGCCGCAAGCTCATCACCATATCGGGTGAAACTCCAAACTCCTATATCCGCACTCTCCAGATAAAGCGTGCCTACGAGCTGCTCGAAACGCAACCCACCACGCCTATCAGTCAGATAGCCCGTCTCTGCGGTTTCTATGACATGTCGCATTTCTCCAAGATATTCAAGCAGGTCACGGGTGTCTCTCCATCGCAGTACCGCAAGAAAGAGTAGTGCATCCCTCTCCCCAAGCCAGTTCGATTCACTGTGCCAATGGCTTTTACCGTTGGATATCAAACCGCAGCAGAAACGGGAAAACTGTCCAGTTTTCCCGTTTCTGTTTCATTGTAGTGTTGCGTTCTTGCAACGCATTGAAAGTCTACAGAATGCAAAAGCATAGATATTACCTTGCAAAAGCATAGCTTTTACGTCCTGATATCATAGCTTTTACAGCGTAATATCTATGCTTTCATCGCCCAATATCATAGCTATCGCAAAATGACAGCTATGACATCACCTTTTTGTTCCATTTTTCTGATATATGTTTCTCTGCAAACTTAGACCTTTGCCAATACAGAATTAAGCGAGAGTAACTATTATAAGCTCCAAAGAAGAACTGCCTGATAGGCATTGCCCAAATTCTATTTTCCCACTAAACATATGTTGCCAGAGTATTCTACTTATCAGATAATAAATAATCTGATTGTTGTTTTAATACAGGACGGCACAAATAGTTTCCGTCTTTTTTCTCTAAATATTCGTCTTTCTCAAAAAAAATATATAAATTTGCATTCTGTTTATATATTTCAAAGTCAGCTGAAGTGCTATATAAGAAATTGTTTCTCTTACATAGGCTTAATGTATGACGCTTGCTGGTAGCGACTCATGAATTAAGATTCATCGTCTTCATTTTTAATCGGACAACAATAGGAGAAAATGGAAAAGGCTTCAAGCAAACTGCCTAAAAGGACGGTGTGGGTTTTATGTGCCACTTGTGCTTGAAGATATAGAAAAACTTATATGAGTTACGGACTGTCAGCTAATAGTTTTACAAAAAAATCGAGCCCATATATGTTGGGATAAGTTTAGTAGTCGTGGTTTATTGAATTTTATAACAAATTGGAAAATATGTCTAATATAGGAAAGTATATAGACTTGCAAGCAGACTTTTACCATTATATGGTAAAATATGGTGGTATAGCCCCAAAAACAAGTGGAGACTATGTGACAAGGATGAAATTCTTGGCTTACGACTATCTTTTGGACGAAACTCTCACTCAAGAAAAGATAGAAGACATATTGCGCCAAGAAAACTTGAAACGTGAAAATAGAAATGTTTACACCAGCAAGAAAAGCATCTCTGATTTCAGGGCAGGACTCCAGAAGTTTCTCGCCTTCATTCATTCGGATTATTATAGCCGAATAAAAGATTCTATTATAGCCGAATTAAGAAAAGTAGAAAATAATAATGCAATCAAAGCTACTGAAAAAGAATCCATTATTAAATCCCGAATAGGACAAGGATTATTCCGCAATGAACTTATAGATTATTGGCATGGCTGTGCCATCAGCCGATGTCCTTTGACTTGGATGCTTATTGCTTCGCACATTAAGCCTTGGAGATATTCCGACAATATGGAACGCTTAGATACATACAATGGTCTGCTTTTGCTTCCTAATTACGACAAACTGTTTGACTTAGGATATATTACGTTCAATCAAAATGGGAAGATTGTTTACTCTAGACTATTAGATAAGTTTGACCGTAAAACATTAGGACTTAGCGATGAATTGTGCTTGACAAAGCTTGAAGAACCACATCTCAAATATCTCAGATTCCATAACGATAATTGTTTCCTGCTTTAAGTTTTTTGTTCTATGAGTGCACAAGGCGTTGTCGGGGAATAGTAATTGCGACAATGAAATACAACAACACGACGCTTTGGTTGTGCTCGTACAATCAGGTGGTCAATCCGAATATTCGAGACATATACTCTGCGGGCGGAAAAATAACTCATGTGAACGGAAAACGCTTGGAAACACCAGTGGCACAAGTTTTCAACGTGATAGTAGATTATTCCGATGATATCAAGGCTGTGCTAAGGAATCCTTCATCTGAAATGTATCTGATGATAAAGGAGTTTAATCCTGTATTGCTTCAAAACGATGACATGTATGAAGCTTGGCTGGATATATGTTGTGAGTTTGCTTCTGAAAATAATGTGCCACTAAGGGAATGGATTGAAACGAAACCATCATTCACATTCTCAAAATAAAAACCATCATCCTCAATATTCCTCCTTCGCCAAGAAGTCCTTAGTTCCCTGACTCTTGGCGAAGTTTTTTTGTGTTTGTCAAGATCCGTTGCATCCGTGCTATCCGTGAATCTCTTTGAACGCTTGCGCTTGTCGCGAATCGATGAGCACACGATTAGGGGTGTTGGTACTGTCTTCCAGACAGCTTTTGCTATTCGTTTTTAATCCCGAGACTTTGTCCCGGGTTACTCTCGCTACGCTCGGTATTGTCTTTCAGACAGCCATAATGTTTTGATATTATGCCCGAAAAAAGGCGGAAGACGATGCCGTTTCATGCGATTTGCACGATAATCACGAAAGTGACGAAAACTACATGAAAAGTGACGATTTACAACGCTTTTGGGTATTTTTGTAAATTTTCCATCTTTTTTTGTTGTCTGAAAATAGGGAAAATTCCCATTTTCAGACAAATTTGATTGAAATATACAAATTCCTGATTGAAATATCACATAGTTTTTTAATTTTTATTAGTTACTTTGCAGAGCGAAACCTACAGTTCTGCACCTTCACATGTCTCATTCCCAAGAAAAGCCTAAGCCGATGAAACAATCCGACAAGTCATCCAGTCCGACAAGCAACCGCTTTCCCTACGACCTCGTAGATGAGATGATCAAAGACCATCTGGCAAGCATCAACGAGAAGGACGAGACAGGTACGGGTAAGAAACCGGACTCCTAAGCGAAAGAACGAACAATCATCATACCGTGAGATTGAGAATTCGACAATTCATATTATTCACCTTTCATATTTCAGATTATGAGAAAACATCTAACCCTATTGCTAATCTTGCTGCTATATGCAGTGGGGATAGCAGCGCAAACCCCGAATTGGGGATATGTGGCCAATGAGTCTCATTCTGCTCATGTAGTGTATGTCGGTGTGGTTGACAGTAAAGGAAACCCTGTCGATTTGAATCTCGACACATACCTCGGAGCATTTATTGACGGTAAATGTCGCGGTCAAATCAAATTGGCAAACAGCAATGACATTTATTATTTCCCTATCCGAATCGAAGGAACGGCTTCCGACAACGGCAAGGCAATATCTTTCCGCATTAGGGAACCTTGGGGAACAGAGTATGAACTCAACGGTCCACAGTCTATCACCTATCAGAATGAGACAACGACAGGAACACTGTCCAGTCTCTTCAAATTGAATTTCGAAGCTCCTCGTTATTATAGTCTAACGCAAGAGTTTTTATCTGTAATGGTAGGCGAGTCTCTGGATCTGACTCAATATGTCAAATTTACACCGGAGAACGCCAATATACCAATTATAAATTGGGACTTCGCCAACTCAAAACAATACTATGAGGTGAAAGATAACAAACTCATAGGAAAGGCACCAGTTAAGGGTGGCTACCTTGGACTTAACATGGTCAATGTCAAATACAATGGTAATGGTCAAGGTTGTTTCTTCGTCAATGTCATCCAGCCAGCTACCTCCATCACCCTTAAGGATGAATACAAGAATGGAATAACAGTGGAAATAGGTGACACAGCCGTTCTGAATACTGCATTGCGTACGTGCTATACGGTGAATCCAGCTAATTGCAATGAGGAACTGGAATGGACAAGCAGTGACCCGAATGCTCTGGTATCTACTATGGAAACAAATTCTCAGGGTATCAAGGAAAAGAAGTTCACACCAGTGAAGCCTGGTGTCTTCACCATGACTCTCAAAGGTGAGAAGGCAAGCATCCAACTGAAGGTTACCGTACACAAGAAAGTGACAGGCATCGATCAGACATTTGGTAACTTTATATATATAAATGTGGGAGAAAGCCTTAAGGATATTCTTCCATTGACATATAAGGTGATGCCGGAGGATGCTACAGACAAGAGCGTCACATACACGATAGAAAATCGAAACAGCAATACGCCTGTGCTTGAAGAAAGGAATGGCGAAATTGTAGGTGTCAATCCAGGAGAAGCATCCATCATTGTCACATCAAATGACAATCCTTCTCTAAATAATCCTGTGCATCTCGTGGTGTACGTCAATAAAGCCGTTAACAGTTTGACGTTCAAGAAGGATGAGTTGTCTTTCATCAAGCCACAGAACGATGGTGATAAAGCCGATTATTTCGATGAAGTAAAGGCAAACATCGAATTCTCACCTAATTGGCCACAGTGGAATAGAGATAAACAAACTAATTTCTCCATCTTATCTGACAATCTGGATGTTTTAGATTTGCAATATTATTTCTTTGACCAAATAGAGCGGGCACTCCCAAGCCAACTCGGTACGGCAAATGTAACTGTAAACTACAGTGCACCGCATACCATTATCCAGAATGGCGTTCTGAAGAATACCACGAACACCCTCAATGGTTCATTCAAGGTGAATGTAGTGGAAGGTCTCAGTCGTTTCACTATCGAAAATGTAGTTACAGGACTTGGCAAACCTGTTGAGGTGAAGATCGTTCCAGAGCCAAGCACTGCAAAGATAGACCCAAGCCTTATCAAGGTCACCGTAGAATGGAATCCAGACTATAATGATAAGCCGGGCGAATCATGGAAGATCGCTACCATAGCTTCTGCAAGCGAAGACAACCTTACCTGGACTCTCAATCCATTGGCTTTAGGACATGGCACCATCTATGTCTCCTATGGAAACAATGAATATATGGGACAAGGTGAGTTTACCATCGGTCAGTCTTATATCCAGAAGGATGGATGGAAGTGGAGCACATTCCTCAATACGCTCGAAAGCGGCACGATGCAGAATGCGTTTGGAGATGCAGTGCAGGAAATCCGTAGTGAATACCAACTCATGTATAATGACCCGAAATATGGTTACTTCGGCGATCTTAATATGCTCTACTCAGAAGAGTGCTACAAGGTAAGAATCAAGGATGGACAAAATGTAGATTTCATAGTGGATGTGACTTCCGTCAGTAATTATGGTGGCGAAAAGGAATACCACGCAAAGTGGAACTGGATACCATATACCAGCCAGCTGACTCTCTCTCCTAATGAATACTTCCGTATGGATGACGGAGCTTTCCAGAATGGCGACCGTGTCGTCTCTAAGGATGAAGGCTTCGCAGAGTTCAATGACGGCAAGTGGGGTGGCACCCTTGCTGCAATGCGTCCAGGCGAAGGATATATGTTCTACAATGCTTCCAGCGAGAAAAAGCTTGTCTCTTATAGAGGTGATGAGGACTTCGAACAGCGTCCAGCAAGCGCAGGAGCTAAGGCTACATTCGTCAAGCCAACGGTTTGGAAATACAACAGCGCACCTTTCGCTGACAATATGACTATCGTTGCCGACCTCGGAAGTCAGTATTCTACAAGTAATTACACCGTAGGCGCATTCGTAGGCGGTGAGTGTCGCGGAGAAGGTAGAATGGTGGATGGCAAGTGCTTTATCACCGTTCACGCTGACAAGGATGAGGTAATCTCATTCCTCATGCACGATGACATGACCGACGAGGTACGCACAGTCAATGAGCGCCTTGCCTTCTCAGAAATGGCAGGCTCTGTCAAGCGTCCTTTAAGAATGACATTGGGTGCCACAACGTCTATCGATGAGGCTACTATCGACCGTTCCGGCATCGCAGTGGTCAACGGACAGATTTCTATCCAGGGTCTTGACGTGGCTTCAATCCTTGTGGTCAACCCTGCCGGAGCAGTGGTATTGCGCAATCAGACCAATATCAGCCACCTGCCATCAGGTGCTTACATAGTGAATGTAAAGACCACTGACGGCAAGACCATCACCAAGAAGATTACGAAATAGTAACATAACGTATTTATGGGAGGTTGGGGCAGACTCTTTGGCTCAGCCTCCCTATAAATCCCTTCCTCTGTTTTTATCTCCAGTTCACGGTTGAGCCCCTGCGGGCTATCAGCCTTTTATTAACAAACTCAAAGAAGCGAAGCGATGAAAAGCCCCCTACATATAACCCTCATCACGACTCTGGCAGCCCTATGCTTGTGTAATGAAGCGGCTAAGGCACAGACCATATCGGAGATTGCAAAGAGCGATCCCCTGATCATAACAGGCTCAGTAGGAACGCGTAACACCTACTTCCACTCATCGGCAAGCAATAGCTACGCTTCTCCTTTGAGTAATATGTTCTACCTGAACCTCAATGTGAGTCTCTATGGATTCAACATGCCGTTCTCGTTCTACTATTCCAACAATAATCTGGATTTCAATTTTCCACACATCAACTTCAAGATCAATCCGCAATACAAGAACTGGCGCGGATACATCGGACGTACCTCCCTCAATTTCAGCCCCTACATCATGAATATGTCATTCAATGGAGTAGGACTGGAATATCGTGGACGCCAGTTTCATACCAGCATATTCTATGGCACTTTCCGCAATGCCATCAACGATGATCCCGACGATCCTGCACCACGCAATCCGCAATATCAGCGAGTGGGATGGGGATTCAACGTCGGCTACAGCAACGGCCGCGGGGCAATAGACCTCTATATGCTTCGTGCATACGACCGTCTCAACACCATTGATGCGTCTTGGCGTGAGCGCATCGCACCGCAGGAAAACCTTTCCTTCGGACTCAAAGGCAGCTATACCTTCAAGCGCTATTTCTCATTTGCCACCAATCTCGCTATGTCGGCATTCTCTACCGATAGAAGAGCAGACAAAATAACAACGGACGAAACCAAGCGTTTCGACAAGATATTCGACACTCGCTACACCTCTCTCGCACGATTTGCAGGAGACGTAAGCCTCAATTTCAATTCGCAGACATTCAATACTTCTGTATTCTACCGCATGGTGCAACCAGATTATCTGACGCTCGGAACCAACTATTTAGCAAACAATTACCACAGCATAGGCGTGACAATGGGCACATATCTCTTCAGAAATATCTCCCTGTCAGCCACTTTCTCCGGACAGGAGGACAACCTGACCAACCGGCAGATGTACACCACGCGCGGTTATGTCTATTCAGCCAACGCCAGTTCGCGCATAGGCGAGCATTTCAATGTGTCGGCTTCCTACAGCGGTTACCTCACTACGCAGGGCGATGGCACGGAGAAAGTCAATGATACCACCCAGGTGAAGCGCATCATGCACTCGATGGCGTTCACCCCGACCTACACCACGGAGGATGAAATCCTCGCTCATACGGTGTCGCTCTCCACCAGTTGGTCGAAAAACAAGGACCTAAACAAGTTCTCCACCGGCGTGGGAGACTATACATCCCTCGCTCTCGGTGCCACTTACGACCTCGGAGTGAAGGCTTGGGACATGGATTTCATCACCTCCATCAGCTATCAGAACACCAAGGGCTCGGGAACGAGATATACCAGTGACGTGGCTTCATTCACCACAAGCCGCTCATTCCTCAGTGAGAAAAACCTGAATCTCTCTGCCACTCTCTCGCTCTGCTACAACGAAGTGGAGAAAATGTCGAAAAGCCTATCGATGGGAATGGACTTCTCAGCAAGCTATACCATCAATAATGAGCACATGTTCTCATTCACAGCAGGAATGTATAAGTATGGAGACGTCAACCCGTCGAAGACGCACGACGACCTCAATGCCACTGACATCACCCTCAGTTTCAATTACAACTATACATTCACGTTGCTCGAACTGAAGAAAAAAGCAGAGAAAGCGTCGAAAAAGAAATAATACCGACACTTTCCACCTAATATATATACTCTCATAGAAATCAAAACATTACACGATATGAAGACATTGCGATACTGCCTCACCTCGCTATTGATTATCATGAATTCACTCATGACAATGGCGGCAGACGACATCATCGTCAACATCACTCCCGTGCAGCCTGTGCTTCCTCCGCAGATAGGAACGTACATCAGCAATCCGGGAGCCTACTTCAACGTGACCGTGACCAACACCACACCGAAGCAGGCATTCATCTATTTCGGCATGACGCTCGCCAAAATGCCTAATGTCACCGAGCCGATGGTATATGTGCCAGGCAATCGCATGCCTAAGACACCGACTGTGGCTCTCGCTGCCAATGAGACAAGACATCTGAATCTCACGGAGATGCGTCAGATGTTCAATCACCTTGCAGCGTCAGACATTATCACTCAGTATGATTATTCCAGTGGATTTGCCAGCGGTCAGTTCGGACTCCTGGAGGAAGGCGAGTACCGTATCCAGCTCAATGTATATAAATGGAGCGTAGAAGGCAATACGGACATACTGCTCACTGGTGTGAACGCTGTAACCACCAATGGCAAAAACTCATGCCAATTTACGGTGCGCTATAAGGTCGATGCACCTAAATTCGTCAATCCGATACGCCCTATGGGTGTGTCGCTTGATGCATTAAATAATGTCGCTGAACTCAATCCATTAAACCCTATGTTTACATGGACTGAGACAGTGCTGACTGGTGCCCGTCCGGTGTATTTCAATTACGACTTCAAAGTGGTGGAAGTAGGACCTGGACAGGACCCGGAAGATGCGTGGACTCATGAGACACACGTGCTCTATAAGAAGGAGAACCTTACGTCAGCCACTGCTGTCATCCCGCAGAATGTCATCAGAATGATGGACAAGAACTGCACCTATGCCGCACGTGTTACGGCTAAACAGCGCAATCAAGTGACCATGAACAACATGGGATTCACTCTCGTGGCTAACGAAGGACGCAGTGATCTCATGCTTTTCAAACTGAAATCAGACGACAATCCTAAGTCTGTCACTCCGAAAGACGAAGACAAAAAGGGGAAAGACGAAGGCAAAAATGGTAAAGACGAAGGTAAGGAAGGAAAAGATAAAGGCGGAAAGAAAGACAATGATGATAAGGACAAGGATTCCGAAGACAAGGATTCAGACAAAGGTCTGGAACTGAAGTTCGGCTTCGGGTCAAAGGAGGGAACCTTGACTGACTCGATATATAATTTCTGTAACCCGGAAATCCTCTCGCCGTCATTTAATTCCGAAGCTGGCGCTCGCAAGATATTTGTCAACAATGACATCCTTGTAGAGTGGAAAAGAGCAAGATATGTCGGCGGTATTGGTACACGTCAGGACAGCGTAAAGCTATCTTATGACGTGCAAATCTTCCGTGGAGACCCTTCTTTGAGCAATGAAGAGAACTTCAAGGGCGAGCCTATTTACAGCCGCACTACAGAGGAATTGAGAGATAGCATCCCTTGGGAGACAATCAATGGTGACGTAAACATCGGTGATTACCTCATCCTGCGCGTTAAGCCAAAGTCTGTCAACACGCAATCAGTGGCTTTCGTCAATGATACTATCAACGTGGTGGACTTCGCTCTCAGCGACCGTATCAGTCAGAAGTTCTTCCAGTGTTCCGCTCAGATTTCCATCGACAATACCATTCCTACCAAGAAGTCGGCTTCCGACTATAAGGGAAAGGTAGTGGGCATAGGTCAATACCAGCTCAAGATAGATGAGATCTCCAAGTCAAAGCAGGGCTTCAAGGGTCGAGGCAGAGTGGAATGGCGTCCATTGGGCTTGAAGGTGATGATAGCAGTGGAGTTTGATTCCCTCTGCATCAATACCGATGACATCGTCTATAGCGGAATGGTACGTGGACGAAAGGATGATAATTACTATAGTCACAATGGCGAACAGGTGGATAAACTGTTTACTGAATGGGGACTGGACAATCTCATCGGCGACACCAGACTGCCGTTTGCAGACAAGCTGCAGAAGGAAGCCTCACAGCGTGGACGTGAGTTTGCCAAGAGTATGGGTATCGGAAACTATTACAAATGGTATCATGATGCCAAGGACTTCCTCAGCGAAGGCAAGCTCGACAATGTATGCCTGCCTATCAAGTTGCCGGAGAAGATAGGTAAAGTGCCGGTGGATCTGCAGATAGTCAATGTGACATTTGCTCCTACATGGGCGTCAATGGACCTCATGGGCACCTTTATGCTCCCTAACAGCAGCCACATCAAGAATGAGGTTCTCGTGCTCGGAGCACCGCATCTCTGCATCAGTCCGGAGAGATTACTGCCAGAAGGCGGCGCTATATGCCTGCTTTCAGACTTCACTCTCACCGAGCAGGACTCGCAGTTTGATTTCACGTTCAAGTCACCTTCCGATATTACCGTCACTAACAACGGTAAGGCACCGGACGATGGCTGTTACATCAGTTGGGCCAACGACACCCTTTCCGCATTCATGCTCGATGTGGAAATGACCATTCCTAACCTCAAGAAGGTGGACAGCAATGGAAAAGTCACCGAAGAATTGCCTAAGGTATATGTGAAATGGGGCGTACGCGACTGGAATGACTGGACTGCAAAGGTCGCAATGGATAATTTCGAGGCTGATGATCTGCCGGGTTGGACATTCAAACCGGGCAAGATGGTCTATGACCACTCATCCACTAAGAATGATGAAATCATGGGTAAGTTCCCAGCTACCTATGACAAGTCAAAGTCGCTTACTGCCAATAAGATGGAATCATGGCAGGGACTCTATATCAGTGAGGTGGGAGTGCAGTTCCCTAAGTCGCTCACATTCGGCAGTGCAGACTCCGAAAAGCGCACTTCTGCAAGCATCAAGAACATGTTCTTCGACAAGAGCGGTGTCACCCTGTCGGGAGGTATCGACAATGCTTTCGATGCAGTGACGGGCAAGTTCGGTGGATGGGCATTCTCCATCGACAAGGTGTCAATGGATATCGTCCAGAGTAAGTTCAACGGCTGTTACTTCACCGGTGGCATAGGTGTGCCATTGTTGGGAGGAAAAGACAGCGATGGCAAGAACATCGACTACCGATGCGACATATATAATCAGAAGACACTCAAGGGCAGCAAGAACAAGAATGGCTACACCTATGTATTCAAAGTGGAGCCAAAGACGGACGAACTGGCTCTTGACTTCTTCCTCGCCGAAGCGAAAATAGAGAAAGATCAGACCTACTTCCTGCTCGAAGCGGAAGATCAGGACGATGGAAAGACGCAGACCCACGTGGAGCTCTGCATCGGAGGAAAGATGGAGATACAAGGTCCTACGAAGATATCGCCTTACTTGCCTGATATCCACTTCGTGGGAATGCGTATAGCCAATTTCCCGTTCGCACCGAAAGGTGGCGGCGAAGCGTGGAAATCTTCCATTGCCGACATAGAGAGCAAGCGCCAGAAGGCACAGGAGGTATCTGATGACAATATCAAATTCTGTGAGAAGAAGGAGATGAAACTGGGCAAGGACTGCTATTTCAATGCCGGTCAGTGGTCACTTTCTTCCATGCAGAAGAAGCTTGGTCCGTTCAAGTTCACGCTTGCCGACTATGAATTCCGCAGTGATTTGGCTGCAAAGACCGTGTCATTGTATCTCAAGGGTCAGGTATCCATCGTCGATGGTGTCTTTGATGCCAGTGCAGGAATCACCATCAATGCCGGTGTGGATATAGAGAATTTCGACCTTTCATATAAGGGCTGGAATCTCGATGAGCTGTCAATAGGTGCCAACTTCGGCGTAGTGAAGCTCAATGGACGATTTGACATCAGAACTGACGGCGAGGACCAAGGTCTTGGTGGCGCACTCGAAGTGACCATGCCTGGCGACCTCTTCAAGGTGACTGTGGATGGAGGATGCTTCGAGCACGATGCAGAGGTGAAAGATCCGAATGATCCGAAGCCGAGTGATAAATACACTTGGGGCTATTTCTATGGCGAACTCAACTCAAAGGCTGGCATCGGCATGGATCCCGTGAAGATTACAGGCATCAAGTTCGGTCTGTTCTTCAACTGTTCACGTGGTGGCAGCAAGGATGGCAAGGTGGATTTGTCAGACACCAAGAAGGCGGCTACGCCTAAATACGGCATAACAGGTATCATTGCAGGACTTAATCTCTCTGCTATCTCTGAGGAGACGCTCAGTGGTAAGTTTGATATGACTGTGATTTACCAGAAGGCCGTAGATGACAAGCCTGGCTATCTCTCCACCTTTATGCTCAATGGCAACCTTGAGGGTGCTGGCGGACTGATTAACACTAAGGCGAGCATCGTCTATCAATGTGATGACGTGGACAAGTACTTCCAGCTCAATGTGACATTCGAGACAGGCGGAACAAAGCTCGACAAGCTCACTGAAGGTCTCGACAAGCTCACTAAGAAGATGCAGGAACTCAACAATCAGTTTGATGGTTTCGAGAAAGATGTCAAGGCTGCTCTGCCAGGATTGGGAGGTAGTACGGACAATAAGACTGATTCCGAGAACAAACCTGCCGTGAAGGATGCTGACACCGAGAAACCTAAGGGCGCAGCCAAGGCTATGGCTTCTGAGATTACGTTCGACTTTAAGATAACCTTCCGCGCTAAGGGCGAAGACTATAAGAAGCCAAAATGGCACCTATACGTCGGTGAGCCTGACTATAATAAGCGCTGTAAGATTACGTTTATCGACTTCGATGCTAAGATAGTCACCGTGAAGATAGGCGCTAATGCTTACGTTTGCCTTGGCAATGAATTGCCTAATAATGGTCAGCTCCCTCCTTTGCCTACAGAGATTAGCGAGTTCCTCAATGGCGGAAGCAAGGGTGGCATAGAGTCTGCCTCTGCTGGTGATGCTGAGAGAGCACGTCAGGGCTCTGTGAAAAATATGATGGGCACCGTGGATGGTGGCGTGATGCTTGGCGCACAGGTATATGGATTTATCCATTTCGACCTCGGACTCATCTTTGCCGACATGGGAGTGCAGGCAGGCTTCGACCTCTCTCTGCGCCACCTCAAGGGCGGATGGTGTACTAACCTCAATCATGGTAGGGGCGCAAAGCCTGGCCATAAAGGTTGGTATGCTGAGGGACAGATGTATGCTTACCTCTATGCAGTGCTCAAACTGCGCATCCGTCTCGGATTCTATAATACAGAATGGAAGATGCTGGATGCTGGTATCGGTGGTATGTTTAAGTGTGGTCTGCCTAATCCAAACTACGCTGTGGGCAAGGCTCGCATCAAACTGGAGATATTTGGCGGACTGGTGAAGATAGACCGTAAATTCAATTTCGAGTGTGGCGAAGTCTGCCAGATGTTCTACGGCAATCCTCTCGACGACTTTATATTGTGGAGCGAGATGAGCATTGGTTCGGAGCGACGTCGTGAGGGATGGGATTATAATCAGCGCATCTCGCCAGAGCTGGGCAAGCGCCCTACTATCAAGAGCAATACTAACCTCAATCAGCATTATCGCCTTCTCGATGAGAATGAGCGTGCACGCTTGGAGAATGATGGTATCTCTGCTGATGATATCTCTGCTTTGGCATCTCGCACATTCATCTTCCGTAATTCCAATAAGGTAAATGGCAAGTATGTAGCTTACCTATATTCATACACCGACTCTGCTTCTGCATACAGAGATTCTCTGCATGTCAATGCGCATTTGGAGAAGATTGTAGAATTCTATCGTGGCGACGAGACTGCTTCACAGCATCTTCTCGACCTCCGCCGATTGAAGCCAAACCGCTTCTATGCTCTCAAGGTGGTAGGATGCGCTAAGCAGATAGAGGCAGGTAAGGAGGTAGATCCTTATACTGTGGAAACTAATAAGGATGGCGAAGTGACGGGCGCTAGGCATAAGGCGTGGGCACAGACCAAGTATTACTACTTCCGCACCTCGGGCGAGGCAAGTGATAAGTTTGACCCTACGGATGAGAATTTCAATCTGAATGACTACGTAGCTTTGGCTTATCCGTCATATCATAATAAGTTGCAAATCTCAGACAAGGACCTAAAGAATGATAGTAAGCACGCTGAGAATGGACGCATCAAGGCGCATATCATCGATATGGTATATCCTAATATAGCTCTGACAAGAGAGTTTAAGAAGAAGAATCCTTCCGACAGATTGGTATGGAATCAGTATGTAATGGAAGAAGTGGAGAAACTATACACTAAGCCGGCTCGTTTAGGAAATAAAGCGATTACATATACAAAGAAGGAGATGGTTCGCAAACTATACCACTCTGAGGACGCTGTAATCAAGAATATGACATTCACTTATCCAGGAGCGGAAACCAGCGTAAGGACAAGTAATATCATCACTTCCAAGCCTCTCGGAATAGGATATAAAGAGAAAGGAAAGTGGATAGCTGACCTTAGTCTCGACTATATCACTACCAGAACCATGACCAGAACTGAGGAAGTGGAGAAGGAGAAGGTTACGAATACTCCATTTGCCCGCATAGTAATCAAGGCTAACGGAGGAACTATGCCTTCGGTATCAGTGCTTGCAATGTGGCGCAGTCAGACGAATGAGATACGTCAGATACTGAAGAAGGCTGGCGCTAAGGGCGTATATAATCCTGCCGCATCAGGCAGTGGTGGTCTTCGTAACAATGACCCTGTGGGCAGTAAGACTGCTGGTAAGGGTAATAAGCAGACTACCGGTAGTGGCAGTACGCAGACTCTTGGCAAATCGAAGGTAGGCAATACAGGTTCGAATATGAGTTCTCCATCGTCTGCGTCTAACATCCTTAAAAGATGGAAGACCAATGGACTTACCGATAATGAGGTAGATAAGCTCTTGACCGGATTGGAAAATAATACAAATATGTATAACACCAGTACTTATACCGTGACAGAGGATGTGCCTTACGAGGTGAGCGATACTATCAATCTGCTCTACTTGCCTCTCTCTTGTAGCGAAACTACATGGTATGGAGGTATCGACGACAGAACGATTGGCACCAATTATCAGTATGAAGAGCCGTTTGCCACATGGAAGTTTGTAGATTTTGAACGACAAATGCTTGAGAAGTATCGCACTATGAGATATACCGACGCTTCGGTAGGTATGGCAAAGGATGGTAAAGGCAGATACTTGGTGGAGACGGATCCATTGCTCTATCTCAGTTGGATAAGCAACTATGCTTTCGTAGGAGGATGGAAAGCCCAGCTGAAGAAGTATAACATCGGAGTCACCACCACAGAGTCATTGCTGGCTACAGGTAGCGGTGGTTACTATGGTGGCAGATATGGTCAGGCAAGCGAAGACCGTGTAGTCAATGGTCCGAAGGACATCTTCAAGGTATTCTTCTACAATCCAGATACCTACTATTTCCCAGTTCGTGAGTTGGATAATGTAGAGGATAATGTCGCACTGTTGACAAGCGATCGTATGTTTGCTATAAATCCTCGGAACTGTACAGATAATGATAGATACAGTCTTCTGGTGGCAGAGGCTGCAAGGAATATCAGTAATTTGTATGGTCTTGCTTCAAGAGTTAGTAGCCAACTTACCGATAAGATGCAAGAGGCAAACAAACAGTTTAGCAGATATAAGGCAGAAAAGGGCAAGCTGAAGGATTTCGTCTCTGAATATCTGGATGAGCGCAACGGACTCTATATCAGTTTCTTGTTTTCAGAAGGAGATATGGTAAATCAAAGCTCTACAACGTCATTCAGTCAACATGGTAATTACTGTAAGGCTTACGTACCTTATTATCAGATGGCTCTCACTACGCCTTTGCTTGATCCTGAAGACATATTCGAGTTTGAAGGACAGAATAGTATTAGTAAAGGAAGATTTAAGCCAGAGACCCAGCAACTGGTTTGGAACAAACTTGCTAACGAGGATGCTCCAGGCTTCATCAAATTCAATCCGGGTTTAGCCCGACGTCAACTGGAGAACATCAAGGTGCAGGCATATCGTGTAAATGGTTACGACCTCAACAGTGGTGAGTATTCAGTCAATCCAGAGCTCTATGATGTCAGAGATGAAATTCTCGGAGCATTTACCGCCCCGGTAATCAATATCGTTTTGGCTGACGTGGATGATAGAAATGCCAATGGATTTGAGCCAAGGAAGGTGAGCGAAATCAATAACTTCCCTGTCGAAGGTCAACCTGATTCACCAAGACCTGTCATCGTCGGTGGTGGCAAGAAAAATACCTCTAATCCTCCTAAAGGCACTTCTTCTAAGAGTTCTACAGACTTGAAGATGAACAACGCCAAGCCTGTCAGTCAAGTTATAAAAGATATGAAGATGGAGCAGACCATAGAGAATATCAAGAATGGTAACATTCGTATTGATGTGGGCAATGGCAACAGTTCGAAGAAGGAGGCAAACTCCACTCCAAAACTTCCATCTACGCTGATTAAGGTCGGAACCATCACCGACAATGATATCAAGAAGGCTGAGACGGAAAGGCAGACACGCATTACCGGTCCTATCAATACTGAGATATCAAAGGCTGATACCACTTCCACCTCCGGTTCATCGTCATCGATGAAGAAGGCAGACTCCATCTCTTCTTCAAGGTCAACAGGATCTGGAGCACAGAAGTCATCGACTGCTATCACTCAGCAGAAGAAGTCAACGACCGCGACCAACACTGCTACCCAGCAGAGGAAGTCAACGACCGGGACAAACACTGCTACCCATCAGAAGAAGTCAACGACCGCGACCAACACTGCTACCCAGAAGCAGAAGTCAACGACCAAATCTGCTACCGAGAAGAGGTCTGTCCTGACAACGTCGTCCTCTTCTTCCCAATCGAGGAAGAGTGCGGCGACCGTCAGAAAAAGGCGTTGACGGCAAGGTCTCGAACAGTAATAGCGTAACTCTCATTTGTAAATCATAAAAAACATCATAATATGAAAAGAAACAAGGTCATAGCTACACTCTTAGCATCGCTCTTCATAGCTGTGTCTGCATCGGCAATTCTCGCACCGGGCGGAGCCGCCAAGGCACCGGCTACGGAGGCTTGTATCCTGAATGACACAATGGCTACGCAGAATGCCGACTCTATCACCGCTGATGAAGTGAAGGTGCGCCCTGCTGCCATCAATATGCTTGCGCGAAGCTATGGTGACAGCATCGTGCTGAGATGGGCGCCGGAAGACTACGTCACTTGGAACTACCTCAACCACGTAGGCTATAATCTCTATCGTATCTACACCGATAAGAGTGGCGTGCTCCACGACGACCTCATAGCAGAAGGTATTCGTCCGCTTTCGCTCGAACAACTGCGTGCTCGATACCCAGAAAGCGACTCGCTGGCATTCGTGGCTGTAGGAATGATTTATGGAGAGGGAGGCGTTAAGCCTAACCAGACACGTGAACGCTACGGAGAGATGGGCGCAATGCTGGAAATATACGAAGATCAGCAGACGCAGTATGCGTTCGCTGAAATGGTGGCAGAATGGCGCCCCGACGTGGCTCAAGCCATCGGATTGAGATATGTCGATCGCGACGTCAAGCAGGGATTGCATTATCAGTATATCCTTCAGCCTGCTAAGCGCGACTCTTTGGGCAGACTGCCTATCGCTCCTGGTGTGGTGGAGATAGAATGCACCAAGTATAAGCCTGCTGTTTATGCTCCTGTCTATAGCGACACGGTGAGCACGGCTCTGAGTCTCGTGTTGAGGTGGGAAGACAAGGTCAATTCCACATTCGAGATAGAGCGTCGTCTCGAAGGAGAGACTGAATGGAAACGCCTTACGGTCCGTCCGTATGCTTCCGCTCTCGACCTCGGTTTCGATAAAGAGGAACTCAATCGCTATTCCGACGTAGTGGAGAAGCCAGGAGTGTATGAATACCGCGTGTTGGCTTATGATGCCTTCGGTGATCTGCTCGTCAGTTCCACCACCCATAAGGTGAGAGTGGGAGATGTGGATGCTCCGACACCGCCTACCATACGCCAGATCCTCATCACCCGTGAAGGAGACCCTGACTCTACTCAGGTGATTACCGCCCATGTGGAGATAGAAAAAGCCGAAATAGAGGACGACTGCATAGGATTTATGCCTCTCTATTATAATGAGCGTTATACTGGTAAGCAGTGGAAGAGTATCTCCGAAACGATGTTCTCTCCTACCGACACCGTGCTTTCCATTGATGTCAGCCGCCTTTCCACCGGTATGCTCACCATTGCCGCTGTCGATACGGCAGGCAATATGGGATACTCCATGCCGGTACAGCTTCGCATCGAGGACAAGAAAGCACCGGAACCACCAATCAATTTCAAGGCGGAAGTGGAGGAGAATGGCAGGATTCACCTCTCATGGTCGCCTGCACCTGAGGATCGTGGCGACATAGCTTTCTATGAAGTGGCAGTGGCTAACGACACCACACATCAGTTTGTCATCATCTCACCGCAACAGATGCGCGACACCACCTTCACCGACTCCGTGGCAGTGGATGTCAATCAGAAGTACATCTACTACCGTGTGCGTGCCACTGACTATGCTTCCAACATCGGACGCTATACCAAGATGCTGCAGGTGGAGCGTCCTCACCTGCTTCCTCCTACTCCTGCCCACCTCGACACCCTCGTGGTAGATACGGAAGGCATACACATCCGCTGGATAGCAGGTGCCGACAAGGCCACCATCATCCACAATGTATTCCGCAGACAGGAGAACCAGCCTGACTGGGAACTGATAGCATCGCTGAATGCCGACTCTGTGGCTGCCAACGATTACCACATCTGCATTGACGACAATCCGCCGTTCAACAACAGGCGCCGCTATGAATACGTGGTGGAATCATTCAATTCCACAGGCATGAGTTCCGGACCGAGCCTCGTGGTTTCCGTGCTGAACGACCGCAACACCGCCGTCAATGTGTCGCTCAATCTCGTGGGACGATACGACTCTGACGCAGAGCGCACCCGCCTCTCATGGGACTGCGAAGGCGCACAGCCGGACGGTGAACGCTATTGGGGCGTATATGTACGCAAGCCGGGCAAGGACACTTTCGAGTATCTTATCTCGGAGGACATCAATGATCCTTTGCACAGCAACCGTCTCCTGTCACCAGGCGAGACAGCCGAATTCTATGTCAAGCTGCTCTATTCCGATGGAAGATCCAGCAAACCGTCGAACATAGTGAAGGTCACTGCGCCTGAAAAAAAGTAAGAATTATCCCTATTCCATAACCCCTCACTCACATTCTGTCGATATGAAGCTACACAACATCAATACGTCATCACTCCGCATGGCAATCCGTGCGGCGTGCCTCGCACTCACAGTCACAGTCCTGTGCTCGTGCGGTGATTTCTACACCTATGAGGAAGACGAACTTCAGGAAAAGCCCACCATGACGCTGTATCGCGATACCATCGACATCATGGCTGGCGACTCTTGCCGCCTCATTGCCTTCATCATGCCGGTGAATACCGGAAACGTCGGAGTGGAGTGGTACAGTGTCGATGATGCCATCGCTACAGTCAGCGGTGACTCCCTCGTGGCTGTCAAGGCTGGGGCATGCAAGGTGGTGGCAAGGTCGGCTGTAGATGAGTCTGTGGCTGACACATGCCTCGTAAGGGTCATGAAGCCTTGGAAAGGTGTGCCGCAGGGCGAATACATGAACGAGACTGTGGTATATGCTGATATCAGTGTCCACGGGCAAAGACCTGGAGAGTCGCTGATGGTGGGAGCCTTCGTTGGCGAAGAACTGCGTGCCACTCCTAAACTCATGAACTGGAACGGACATGAGTATTACGTCTTCCGAATCTCTGGTCGCCGCGATGTGGTGCTCGGAGAGACAATAGAATTTCGTGCCTTCGACCGGCGAAAATATCAACTTGAGCGTTTCAGTTATCAAGTGAAGTTCGATGGACAGAGCCACGGCACACTGTCAAATCTCGTCAGTCTGGTGATAGAATAGCAGGACTTCGAGTGAAGAGTGAAAAGTGAAGAGTGAAAAGTGAAAAATCGCGCTGACGCAGTTGGGACGCTATTGTAGATGGTCAATCCGCAAGGCGGAGTACGTAATCTCCTATTTCCTGTTCCCTATTCCCTATTCCCTATTATCTCTCCACCGCAGCCCGCCACTGTGTTGCCCGCGTTACCGGGCAATAATTCCTATAATAATAAAACCCCATCCTCATTATGAAAAGACTATATTACATCCTTATCATGATAACAGTGGGCATGTTAGCCTCCTGCTCACTCTCCTTCGACTCGTTCATCGACGAAGAGGATGCCGACCTCGCAAACAATGGCGACGGTTTCACTGCCCCGCGCCACATCAAGAACGAGACAGGCACTGCCACCTACCAGTTTCATGAAAACGTGGTATGGCTCAATCATGACGACTACAATGGCTATATCATTGAGATAAAGGACTCTCTCATCTCCTTCGCCAGCTCTATGCCGGCGGAGCTGCTCCCCAATCCGGGCGACGTGGTATATCATGCCGCCGATGATAGGTTTGGCGGAATAGCCATAGAGGCTGAGCGCGTGTTCAAGGATGGCGACCGCTTCAAGTGTATCGGCAATAATGTCGATGGCACCCGTGTGTTCAAGGTGCTGAAGATTGACATGAAAAGCAATTATCAGGGATATGATGACACCCCGTCTGACATCACGAGAGCCACGGATATGAAAAAAACTTTCATTGACACCACCTATACACAGGAAATCAAGTTAACCCAGACAAGTACCGTCGGACACTTCAGCCCAGTAAAATTTACAGGAATATTCGAATGGGGGAGAAAGTGGTCGCAACGCCTGAAGCAAACTTTCGACATCCACTTTGACAGCGACAAGGATGAATTCCGCTTAGGACTCGATTCTTATGTCAAGACCACATTTACGCAAACCGTCTATGCCAATGGCACCGTAGAAATCAGATGGGTAGGACCACTATCTGTCGAATCGCCATCGATGATCCCTGTTCCTACTATTCCAATCCCAATTATTCCTAAGATAGTTTCAGTGGAATTGGCATACCAGTACGAGACGAAAGATGGATATGCCGATTATAATGAGACCTCCACTGATATAAATGAGTCATGGTATGGATTTGAAATCGGTGTTGAGCCTGGATCCATCAAGCCTTATTTCAAAGAGAGAGACAATAGAACAAAGACCACGTCCAAATACGAGACCAGTGGATATAAAAACCTTGATGAGAGCAGGCATACTTTCTCCGTGAAATTAGTGGGATTGTCTATTCCAGGATTCTCCGTTTTTGAGAAAGGCGTGGGCATCTCATATATCAACAGAAAGGAGTACACCAATAATCTCACTTGCTTCCTTCGCGACCAGAGTCCATATGATAAGATCAGTCTGCCTCTGCCTTACTATGAGTATGTCAAAGGCAATAATCGTACCGAATATACCCATGCTCTCGACATTTTCCTGGCTCAAAACAAAGGTGGTATCACTACTACTCTTGATTATCTGGGCATCAACCAGCATGTGCCTACTATCGTGAAGTTACTACCTTTCGGAACAATGTTCGGCGATGCACATTTCAAAGAGATTACTCTAAGCCAGAAGAATGATTATCAGATTCCTGTGATAAAGAATTTCTCTTTAGGGACGGTTAGTTCGGATTCTCCTGACAAGACCAGACTCAAGGGCTATGTGGAGTTTGATAAGGTAGGACGCACTGAGGAAAATCAGAATGAATTCACCGATCTCAGCCTTCTCATTTGGGAAAATAGTAATCTGGAAAGAATAATCGCACTCGACACCAAGGGCGCAAAACTGCAAAAGAACAAGAAATACGAAATCGATGCCACTATTGACAATTTAGCTGATGAAAAAGAATGGAATGCGACAATAGTAGTGACCGAACCAAACGAGAAGAAAATCTATAGTCTCGAAGAGCTTCGTATCTACAAACCTGAAGAATGCTCAAGGTTTACAAAGGTGGGACAGGCTGTAGGACGGGAGGATTATGATGAAAGTTATGAATATGCTGTAAGTGGTACGTGGGAACGTGTCGGTCGGGAAGTTTTCCATGTCGGCGGGGTTCGTCTGAAACTTTATGACGAAAGCAAATCTCTCGTGGCGGTGAAGTATTTCCGTTTTGATGAGCAAAGCCCCACATTTCAAAATAATTTTGTCATTTTCTTCAAGGCCAACCTCCCTGAGAAGTTCACTGCGGAACTGGCGCCAGGAGTCTATAAGTCAAAGACTTCCACCAATGCAGACTTCGACAAGACTGTCAAAAAGCAATACATCAGGACCGTCACATTGCTTCCCGATTTCGGTCTCGGCGATGAAGATTGGAATTTTATTGACGAGGTATTCAATATGGAAGACGAAGCTTTGTAAGGTTTAGTCGGGTGTTTGGTTGTCGGTTATTGGTTGGTGGTTGGTAACCAACGGTAAAAGCCGTTGGCACAGTGGTGGCTTCTTGAGGGGTAGGGGGTGGTGGTTGGTTGGTGGTTGGTGTAGATTTGGCTGGAAGCCAATACCGAGCGCAGCGAGAGTAACCCGGGACGAAGTCTCGGGATTCATAAAACATAGTAGGACGGCTGTCTGGAAGACAGTACCTTGCATTATATTGTGCTTGCTCATCGTCCCGGGTTACTCTCGCTTTGCTCGGTACAGGCTTCCAGCCTAATCTTATTGCCGTGGGGCGGTAACCAATGGTAAAAGCCGTTGGATTCCAAGAAAGATACCCCCTCCCTCCCCCTTAATCTGCACCTTTTTAACAGATATTAATATATTTTCCTGCCTTTTTCAAGAAAAATATTTTTTGTCGTTTGTAATTCCACCCTTCCACCTCTGTGAGGTTATAGTATTGACAATCAGATGGTTGTGTATGGTGGAATTATGGGTGGAATTAGGGTGGAATTACATGAAGTTCCACCCTAATTCCACCCATAATTCCACCATGTATAACGTATTGATTATTAAGAATATAGCACCTATAAGGTGGAAGGGTGGAACTTCTTTTGCAAAAAATATTTTTCGGAGAATAATAGCCGAAAAGTTGGTAACTACTCAGGTAGGTTTGTCGTACTTCCCCATGCACGACTTCCCTCGTTGCAACCAACGAG
>CAKQPF010000024.1 GCA_934256705.1 uncultured Prevotella sp. | reverse complement strand
CATGTAACGCCCTGCTGGGAACTTTGCTGTTTGCTGATTTCTTTGCCTTCATTTCACCTACAAAGGTACAAAAAAAAACAAATATGCAAGTAAAATAATGTTTATTTTCCTGATATTCAACAGCTTTTATGAGCGTCAGATGCGAAGTGATAATTGAACGTTAAGCTGCTATCGTTTCGTCATAATATGAGTACGGCAAACCTACCTGAGTAGTTACAAAAAGTATTAACAACCGTTAAATGCGTACATAAAAGGGCTTATACATCATTGGAAAGCATCATCACTTATGTTTCGCTCTCACATCAGGAAAGCAATCCCTTTGCATCCACGAAAAAAGAGTGAACTGTACGTTTGAAAATGCCCAATACGCAAGGGCAAAAGCATTACAACACAATGAGTTAGTTACGCTTTTGCCCTTACAGGGCGTTGGTATTCATGCCACTATACCCCAGGGCGATGCCCTGGGCTATGAGCTTTTAGGCTTTCAGCCCGTTTCAACCGTACAGTTCGAAAAAAGAGTGGGTCACCCTTAAACAGGAGACCCACTCTTGATATGAGAATATTTGTCTGTTCTTTTTAATTGTCCTCGGTATATCCGCTCTTGCGGTAGCCGCTTACACGGTAGTACATGTCCTCGCCGTAATCGTCAGCATACTTGACATAGTAAACGATGGAATCGCAGACCATCTGGCTGACAGGAGCGTGCGCCGCATTCTTCAGTATCTTTCCGCTGAGGATAACCGGCTTGTCGCCATTGGAGTATTTCTTGCTGATGGTGGCAGGAGTGACGGCAAGAGTCTGGTAAGGCTCGTTGACTATCTGGCCTACGCTGAAAGCCTTGTTTGTGAAATCCACATTGACTTTATATACTTCATTCCAGAGCTTGTCGCTGATGACCATTTCCGTGAGGTTGTTTGCAGCGCTGTTTGAGGTTACGATCTCAAACTTGTCACCGATTTCATCCTCAAGGAGACCAGCCTTCTCGTAAGTCTCGAAGTCTTTGTCGTCCACGATACCGTCACCGTTGGCGTCAGGATTGTACTTGCCGTAAGGGTCGCCAAGCTTCTCATTGATGGCCTGAGGGTCGAGATCGTATTTTCCTTTGTAGAAGTTTACTGCATACCAAGGGTCGCAAGAGACGGCAGTGCATACCCAAGTGCCGCACATCTCCTGAAGTTCTACGCCTCCGACCTCGTAATCTCCACCGAAAGCGCCGTCATCGCAGCTTGTCATGTTCATCGCAACGAAAAGCATAGCGATTGCTGAATATAGTATTTTCTTCATCTGTTCTGTGTTTTAAGTGATTTTATTTCTATTTGAGAGTGACATAGAATGTCATCTGACCGGCATAGTCCACTTCGAGCTTGATGGTGCCAGTGGCTTCATCGTATGTGCCTCTTACATCGTCGGCACTGTCGCCCCATCCATTGACGAGGGTGCTGAGAGCTTCGATGCTGTTGTCGTTCTTGAGCCAGAGGTAGCCGTGCATTGCGTAATCAGAACCGTATCCTGCGCCCTGGTCATAGTAACCGCCAATGAAATCGCTGACGTAATAGAGACCAGGAGCGATGTAGTCCAGTTGGATTTCATATCCGGAGTATGGCTTTTTTGCTCCGCTTTCCGTTACAAGGCGATAGCTCTCATCGGTTACTGAATATGTCTTGCCTATGTTGCGTGCGATGGAAGACTCGTCATAGACAGCGACGCTGCGTGATGCCGTGCTTGAGAATCCGTCAACGTTCGTAGCGCTGTAAGTCACTGTATATATGCCAGGCTTGGATGTGTCTATCTTGTCCGCGCCTGTTGTCACTACCTTGCTGCTGATGTCTTCTGTTCCTTCGGTGCAGACGCAGCCGGCATCCTTATATGTAGAACCGATTGGTACGAGGGTAATGCCGTCGTCGTAATCATTCAAGGAGAAGTTGGCATAGTAAGTGACCTTTACCAAACCGTCTTCTGCCTCGGAGCAACCTGCGAGTGCAAGCACTGTGCACAAGCATACTAATGAAAACTTGAATATATTCTTCATAACAGTTTGTCGATAATTGGATTATTCATTCCAGAACACAGGAACTGTAGGTTCCTTGGTTGCAGGAGCGTTGTTGTTGTAATTGGTAGAAGATGTAGCGTAGTCGAAACGCTGGCGGAGCTTGCCTGCACCTACAGGAGCATATACATTCTTTGGAGTGTAGAGGGTGCCTGGCTTGTAGTACTGAGGCACTTCGTTGAACTTGGCAATGTCGTTGGTGATGATGTCCTCAGCCTTCTGTCCGCTGAATTCCGGATAGCCTATGCGGCGCAGCTCGCACCATCCCTCGAAACCATTGAGGATGCTGGTGTAGAACAGCCATTTCTGTATGCCGATATTCTTCATAGGGTTTGCAGAGTCATAAGGGTAAGCCTCTGATGTCACCTTGTCGGCTACATTGTCCACGCCCAGCATGTCGAATGAACGGCTGACTGCTGCCTCGTAATGTGACTTGGCATTGGCATGGTTGACTTCCATTGTGGCATAGTATTCCGCGATGAAGAATTCCACCTCTGCCACGGTAATGAGATATACCGGCATGTCGTAAGTGTAGTCAGGCATGCTGAAATCTGCCGTTGTGGCTGTAGGCACCTCTGATGAAAGGTTGGTGCCGCCGATTGTGCCGATTACTCCTTTGTTGCCTGCGTTCCACTTTGCCTTGAGGCGGTTGTCGTTTACGCCCTCAGCTTTTATAGTGGCGGAGGTGGCATAATTGAGCACGAGGTCATTGGAAATCTTCTTTGCTTCCTGGAAGAGAGGGCTGTAGGAGCCTACGCTGTTTCCCCAGCATTTGTCATACACCACGTCCTCCTTGATGAAATTGTTCTCTGCGATGAGAGCACCGATCTTCGCTTTTGCCTCTGGCACTACAGCGCTTTCACGCATATAGAGCTTCAGGAGGAGAGAGTTGGCAAACTTTATCCAGCTGTCGGCAGTGCCCTGAGCGGCAGTAGTCTTGCCGAATGTAAGGTTTGAGCATACGGCATCGGAGCTGGAAGCCTTTGACTTGGCCTCTTCGAGCTCGCTGATAATGCCTGCATAGACATCCTTTCCATCGTCATATTTAGGCTGCGTGTTGCCGGTAAGGGCTTCTGAGTAAGGTGTCTCGCCATAAGCATCCACAAGCACCTGGTAGGTGTATGCGCGGAGCACTGTGGCTGCAAGATAAGAACCTGGCTCGGTCTGGCTCTGGTTGCGTACCACTTCCAGCTGCTGGAGCACGCGTGCATAGAGCTGGCTGTAGGAATAATCAGTGTTTCCGGCTGTCACCTCAAACTGGGAATACTTCAGATAGTTGGTACAGCCGGCATTCTGACCGTACATCTGTGCGCAGTAACCGCCATACATATTGAAACCTACACCCAATGTGGTAGCAAGGTTCATCTCAGCAGTTGGGAAGATATTATCGTTGGATGCGCTTGAGATAGCGTTCGGATCGTCGTTGATCTGGAGGCTGCATGAGCTGAATCCCAATATCATGCAACTTGCTATAGCGAATAATGTTTTCTTCATTTTATTAAATCCTTTCTGTTTGACTTAGAACTTTACATTTACATTGAAACCGAACTTGCGGCAGCCAGGGTTACTGTACTGCTCACCGAAAGAGCCATAGAGGTCTGAACCGTAAGATGATGTGTCAGGATCGATGTAAGCATTGCTTGCAGGAGTCCATGTGAAGAGGTTGTTTGCTACGAAGGAGAGGCGCACATCCTGTATCTGAAGCTTGTTCAGCCACTTGTGAGGGAGGGTATATCCTACTGCGAGAGAGCGGAGCTTGATGTAGGTCTTCTTGACAAGGAGGTCGTTGGAACTCTCATTGCCGCCTGCATCATACCAGCTCTGGATGCCGTTGTCGAACATGTCGATGTACTGCATGTTCTCTGTATATCCGCCATTTCCGTCAGACATTACTGAGTTTGGAATGATGAATGCGCGGCGGTCATTGTAGATTGTGGCAATGCCGTTGCCGGTAAACATCATCAGGTTCTTTGTACGTGAGAACATATAGCCGCCGTAACGCACGTCGAAGTTTGCTGAGAGGCTGAAGTTCTTGTACTTGATAGTGGTGCCGAAACCGCCTGACCACTTGTTCTGTGTGCTCTTGTTGAGCGCTACGACGTCAGTGGTGCGTGTAGGAATACCGTTGGAACCTACAAGAATCTTGCCTGTAGAAGCGTCGAATGCTGGGTTTGCCTGCAGCTTGTTGTCGATTACAGTGTACTTGAGATTGTTGTTTGCGTCAACGTATTGTGTCTCATAACCATAGAGCTGACCGAGAGGCTTGCCTACAATTGCCTTCATGGTGATGTTGTCGGCAGATGTGGAGAATCGGTTGATGGTATATTCATTGCCGAGACTCTCAGGGAGAGATACTACCTCGTTGTTGTTCTTTGCCCAGTTGACGCTGATGTCCCACTGCCAGTCGTTAGTTCTGATAGGGGTAAAGTTGAGTGCAAGTTCCACACCGGTGTTCTTTACCTCGCCGAGATTGGTCATGGTGTAATTGTAGCCTGATGCTGGGTCTGTGCTGAGTCGCATGATCATGTCGGAGGTCTTGCGGTTGTAGTAGGAAGCGTCGATGGTGATGCGGTTGTCGAGCAGGTGCAGTTCTGTACCCAGTTCCCATTCTGTAGTCATCTCAGGCTGGAGGGTAGGAGAACCCTTTGTGGAACTGGTCTTGAATGAGTTGGTGCCGTTTGACATCGGGAACTTGAGGGACTCCAGATGGTAAGGTGTGTTGGCATATCCGCTTTCGAAAGTGTCGTTAGTGTAATATGGCTCTGCATCGTTACCTGTCTTACCGAAAGCTGCGCGCAGTTTGCCGTAGTTTATGATGTCCTTGCTGATTACATCCTTGAAAGTCTCTGTAAATACCCAGCTGGCTGTGATGCCAGGGTAGAAGAAGCTGTTGTTGCCCTTTGGAAGGGTGGAAGACCAGTCGTTACGACCTGTGATGTCGAGGAACAACTGCTGTTTGTATCCGAACTGCAAGTCACCGAGCAGACCTATGATGCGACGCTTTTGCTGTGTCTCTGAAGGGATGCTGGAAGCGGCGTTGGCAAGGTCGCACCAGCCGGAATGGATGGTAAGGTTAGTGCCTTCTGCCTTGAGGTATGTATAGTAACGCTCGTTGATGTTCACGCCGATGGTAGCATCAATGTCGAGATCACCGAAGGAGTGTGAATAGTTTCCGAGGAAATCATGGTTCAGCTCATAGCGGCGATAATAGCGTGCGAATACGCTTCCGTCCTTCTTGTTGTTGGCGGAAGTGGAAGGGTTGTCGGCAGTGATCTTTGCCATGCCTTCCTTCTGGTCGTAGTCGGAGTAGTCGAAACCGAAGCGATAGATGAGCGTCACGTCCTTTACAGGAGTGATGTCTGCCTGCAGCTTGCCGTAGATTTTCTTCTGGGCGAGTTCGCTGTAGTTGTTGGCGAGTGCCCAGTAAGGGTTCGTTATGCCATATTCCGTAAAGTAAGCATCCGGAGTGTTGAATGGGCTTGAGAGGTCCTTCATGTCAGCGATGCTCATGTTGCGTGGCATCTCATAGAGTCCGTCTATCATGGTAGTGCCCTGATCGGTAGGTACTGTATGGGTGTTGGCTATGGCAATGTTGACATTGGAAGAGAGCTTGAGCCAGTTTGTAGCCTGATGACTGCCGCGCATGCCGAAGGTATTACGCTGGTATTTGTCGTAATCTCCAGGGATGACGCCGTCTTCTGACACATTGGAATATGAGAGATAGTAAGTGGTCTTGTCTGTATTTCCTGAGAGACTGAAGTTGTAGTTCTGCTGAACGCCGGTCTCAAAGAAATTCTTTACATTGTCCTTGACAGCCTGGAAGCGTTGCATGAGCTGGCTGTTGTCCTGCTGCCAGATAGCACCGAACACACGCCATTTGCCATCCATCTCAGGACCCCAGGAGCCATTCTCGTCGAGAGTGCGGCTACCATTCCATCCCTGGCCGTACTTGTCCTGCATCTGAGGGAGGTTAGTCACGCGGCTCCACTGGATGCCGGCGCTTGCTTCAATCATGAAATTCTTTGCGCCGGTCTTTGCGCCTGACTTTGTAGTGACGAGCACTACACCGTTGGCGGCACGTGAACCGTAGAGGGCTGTAGCGGCTGCACCCTTGAGGATGGTCATGCTCTCGATGTCGTCCTGGTTGATGTTTGTTGCGCCAGCACCGATGTAGTTGTCGGATGTGCCGCTCTGGATGCTGTTGTTGACCATAGGCACGCCGTCAACGATCCAAAGTGGCTCGTTGCTGCCGGTGATGGAACTGAAACTTCTGATCTGGATTGAGGCAGCGCCGCCAGGACCTGTCTGGGTGGTATTGATGCTTACACCTGCTACTTTTCCTGCCAGCGCATCTGCAACGTTGGTTACGGGAACGGATTTCAGTTCCTCCGCTTTCAGGGTAGTGGCAGCGTAACCGATGGTTTTCTGACCTTTTGTGAGACCGAGCGCTGTGACAACAAGTTCGTCAAGCACCTGGTCGTCATTCTGCAGTTGCACTTTCATGCCGTTCTTGGCAGCGGCTTCCTTGGTCTGCATACCTACATAGGAGAATACGAGAGTGGTGCCTGCCTTGGCATTGATGGAGAACTGTCCCTCAAGATTGGTGACAACGCCCTGTGCGGAGCCCTTCACCTTTACGGTGGCTCCGATGATTGGTTCACCGTCTTGAGCAGAAACTACTGTACCGTTGATTGCTGACTGTGCCAATGCGGTAACGGCTACCATCATGCACAGAAGCATCATTGTAAGTTTTCTTTTCATAAACTGAAGTTTCCCACTCTTGATAATCAATCGGTTATAATTCAACTATCGCATATAAACATCTCTAATCCAGAGCGTTGCATCATTGGGTTAATATACTTTAATGCTTTGGAATAGGATTCATAACCTATTGATGCTCAATATCAGTCTTGTGTGAAATAACTACGCATTTTGTCTAATCGAAATTAACATTTTTACAATTTGCTGACAGTCAGGCATTTAAGTATGTTTGTAAATATGGGAAACTTTAGTCATAAATACTCGTGTTTGTTGATAATGTTAATATTTATTCTATAATGTGTTGCTGTCTATAACCGTTACGATCCGTTAGCTTTTACTTCCGGCGTCCTGAGTCGCCTGTTTGTATAAGTATTCTGAGTCGTCCGGCTAAGCCGGTCTGCCATATGTGTATGTGTATTTGAATGAGCTGCGGAAAAACGTGCGGAAGAATGACTTCACGTCATTGCTTCCGCTCTATCTGTTCTTGTCTATCCGTTTTTTCTTTCAAAATACCGTTTGTTCTTTATGAGAGAAATGTGGAAAACCGTTGCTCACTTCTTCAAGTTGCAATGGTGTTACATCCACATCTAGGTGCAAAATTAGTAAAATTATTTGAAAAACAAACATTTTTCGCTAAAAATATTGATTTTGGTATCAAAAAGATATGCTTTTTGGAGAAATGTGAACATAAATCAAGAAAAATAGTATAAAAATGAGTTTACAAAAGTGTTACTGCATAAAAATACGGATGCGGTTTCATACTTTTTGCCTGTTTATGTTTCCAATTTGTCGTTTTTGGTACTGAAATGGTAACAGATAGTTTTTCGCTGTGATTGTGAAATGATACTTTTCTGTGTTTTTCAAATGTACTGTTTGTGCGGTGTTGCGCTGTGGTCCAAGGTGTATCTGGATTCCATGTCAGTATCTTCATTTCTCTCTCCGGTAGAAACGGCAAAGAGGCGAACCCACATTTGTGGATTCGCCTCTTGTAAGTCATCAGGGCTATTAAGCCTTTTTATTAGCCAAGGTGGATAGCCTCGTTAGGACATACATCAGCACATGTGCCGCACTCTGTGCAAGCATCAGGGTTGATAGAATAGATGTCACCAGCAGAAATTGCCTCAGATGGGCACTCGTCGATACATGTACCGCAAGCGATGCAGTCTTCACTAATTACGTAAGCCATAGTTTCTTTGTTTTTTTGTTATTATTAATAATATTGATTGTCTATAACTGGGCAGTTCAGGCGCATTGGTTCTTGCGCTGAATGCTTTGTCTTCATAGTGGGTGCAAAGTTAATGTTTTCTTTTGGAAATACCTAAAAATGTGGACTTTTTTTTCAAAAAAAAATCGTTAAAGCCTTTCTTTTACCATTTTATAGGTATCATATCGCCTTGTGATGTGACGGAATGTGTGCTTTATTTGTTAGCCCCCTTGCAATTTTTCCGCTGTTTCTGCGTTGTAATAATATGATTAGTTTCAAACGATTTTACACCTTATATATTATAATAGCCTTGGTGCAGTCGCTTCATGCGCAGGAAAGGACAGTGGAAAACCGCCCTTATTGCGACCTGCGCCCCTTGCATTTCGGCGTCATTGTGGGCACTCACTTCCAGGGATTGGAGTTTCAGAATGTGGGTACCCAGAGGTTTACTGACGAGAACGGCAACGTGGTGGAGTCGCTCGTGACGTGCGAACAGGACCGTAGCGACAACGGCTTCCACGTCGGTGTGCTCGGTGAACTGCGCCTTACGGAGTATCTTGCCTTCCGCGTTGCGCCGACAATGTACTTCGGCAACAGGCATATCACGTTCCACGACCTTACCGCCGCCGAAGACGGAACGATGGAAACGACGGAGCGTCAGGACCTGAAGACGGCGTATATCGCGTGCTCCATGAATCTGATATATGCGGCGAAGCGCTTCAACAATCATCGTCCTTACGTGATGATGGGCATCAGTCCGATGCTCAATCTCTCGTCAAAGAGCAGCGATTACATCCGGTTGAAGTCCTCCGACCTCTTCTTTGAGGTGGGAATGGGATGCGATTTCTATCTTCCTTTCTTCAAGCTACGTCCGGAATTGAAGTTTATGTATTCCCTCGGAAACAGTCTGAAGAAAGGCTATGTCAACCAGCTGAAGGACAAAAACCTCATCAAATACGCCGGAAGTGTAAGCAACGCAAAGAGCAGCATCATTGCTTTGACCTTCTATTTTGAGTGACTTAGAAGTAGGAGACCCCCTCTTATCCCCCTGTAAGGGGGAGGCTGGTTACGTTCTGCGGCTTGAGAGTCCTCGTTTGGTATCTCAAGGGAACAAGACTAACTCATATTCTTCATTCTACATTCTTCATTCTTCATTTTCATTAGGAGTCTTCTATCTCCTTATCCTAATCCCGATATCCGCCACTCCAGGCAGGATGTCGCGCTTCATGCAATGTCTGACAGATATATGGATGGAGTCACCTTTCATCAGTTTCATGTCAGTGATGGGAAACTGATATTGATAGTATGACACGCCGTGGGTCTTGAGCCTGCCGTCTTCATTGGCGATGCTGCATCTTACGGTGTCGCGGATGGACGTCATGCTGGGCAGGACGGTCTGTTCCACCACGAGGTAAAGGTCGGTGAAGGGGAATGCCTTGCTGATGCGCAGACCGAGGATGGAATGGTAGTTGCCGGCTTCTGCCATAGGAGGTACGTCGAAGAGCAACGTATCATTCTTCTCCCAACCCTGCACTGGCGTACTGTGATATTGGTAATAGACCGTGCGTAAGTGGCATGAAGACAATATAATAATTGACACCGCTATGATTAGCGGTGTCATTTTTTTTAGTATGATGGGTCTTCGCATTCTATATTTTGTTATTCTTTGTCGCCTTTAGGCTCTGCAGCCTTTTGGTCATTAGCCTTTGGTTTCTGCTCTTTAGGGTTCTGTCCCTTAGGCTGTCGGTTTTCGCGAGGGCGGTTGTTGTCGTGTGGCTTGTTCTCGCGCTGACGGTTGTTGTTCTTCTTTTTCTTCTTCTTTGCCTTGTCAAATCGTGTGAGGTCTGCGCCGTCGAGAAGGTCCACAGGCTTTGATTCCACGCGATGCGAGCCGTCTGCATGGAGCTGCGCAGGGCGTTCGCCGCACTTGTTCATGGCTATTATCTCGCAGGCACGCTCTGCCGTGATGGTTTCGAGGTTGGCTGCAAGGCGCTTGTCGGTGGAGTAGGTGACGATACCGGCAAGGATATCCTGCTTGAAGAAGTAGTAGTCGCCGTCTGATGTCTCCAGCACAGCCTCGCGAGGCGGCATCTTCTTGCCGGCTTCCATATAGTTGTCCACCTCATAGTTGAGGCAGCATTTGAGCTTGGCGCACATTCCTGCCAACTTCTGCGGATTGAGGGAGATGTCCTGGAAGCGTGCTGCAGTGGTGGAGACGCTGGAGAAATTCTTCATCCATGTGGCGCAGCAGAGCTCGCGTCCGCAAGGTCCGGTGCCGCCGATGCGTCCTGCTTCCTGTCTGGCACCTATCTGTTTCATCTCGATGCGCACATGGAAAGCGGCGGCAAGGTCCTTGATGAGCTGGCGGAAGTCCACGCGTTCGTCGGCAATATAGTAGAATATTGCCTTGTTGCCATCGCCCTGATACTCCACGTCACCTATCTTCATCTGCAGTCCAAGTCCCTTGGCTATCTGTCGGCTCTCTATCATTGTGGAGTGTTCGCGTGCCTTTGACTCTTCATATTTCTCCATGTCCGTGTCTTTAGCAAAGCGATAGACGCGGCGGATGTCGTCGGCAGACTTGAGGTTTGCCTTCTTCACCTGCAGCGCGGCAAGTCGTCCGGTCAAGGTCACGATGCCGATATCGTGTCCCGGATTAGCTTCCACAGCCACCCAGTCGCCCTTTTTCAGGTCGAGACCGTTGACATTATGGTAATATCCCTTGCGGGTATTCTTGAATTGTACCTCCACAAGGTCGGTACTTTCAGCATTTCCCGGCACGTCAGCCAGCCAGTCATAGACGTTCAGTTGGCGGTCGGAGCGTGAGCAACTATTTCTGCAAAGCCCTCTTCCACAGCCTGTGGCGAGGGTGAATTTCATATTTTCGTAGTCCAATGTCGTTTTGTTGTTTCGTTTTAATATATAAAATATCAATAAAGAAAAATAGATAAAAATTACATTGTCTGTTTTTATTCATTGATATTTTCAGCCGTCAAGCATTTGCCATTGCGTAAGTGCGATTATCCGCTCTTCACTTTCCACTCTTCGCTTTTCGCTCTACCAGAACGAAATCACTTTTTATGAATGAGCATCGCCATCTTCATGGTGAGGTCGAAGAACTGTATCTTTGCGCTGGCGTTCTGACCTATGTCGCGGATGACGCGCTGGAACAGTTCATACATCCCGATAATGTTGCCCTCATTGATGAAAGGTGAGAATTTGACTGCGAATTTCTCTTCTTCTACGGTGAGGTAGTTGAGTTCCTTCTTGTGGAAGTTATACATGAAATATTCCCTCGTCAGCCTCTGGAAAGCCTTCAGCATGCGGATCTGTTTCTCTCGTCCGAGTCCCGCCACCTGGTCTGACCATTTCTTCAGGTCAGCCACTTTCCGCTGGAAAGCCAGTCGCATCAGCATGACATAGAGGTCGTAGAAGAATTCTTCCTCATTGCCCGGCTCAAGCAGTTCGGTGGCTTTCGTCCAGCTGCCTCCTGACAGTCGGGCTATCCTGACGGCGTCTTCCTCGCCCAGTCCTCGCCTTTCCATCAGGGCATCAATGACATCGTCCTGCGCAATGCCTTTGACTTCAAACCTCTGCACGCGGCTTCTGATGGTCTCCAGCAGCAGGTCCGGTCGCTCGCTTGCCATGATGATATGCGTCTCTGCCGGTGGTTCCTCTATGAGTTTCAGCAGTTTGTTGGCGCATTCCAGGTTCATCTTCTCCGGCAGCCAGATGATGCATATCTTCTTTCCGCCCTGGTTTGACTTCATGGAGAGTATGCGCGTGATGCGGTCGCTTTCTCCTACCGGGATGATGCTCTGCTGGTTTTCCACCTTGATGCTGGCGAGCCAGTCCTGCAATGTGAAATAAACGCCTTTGCTCATCAGCATCTCGTTCCAGTCTGCCATATAGTCTTCGCTGGAGAAAGGCTTTTCCGCCGATGCGCTTTTGGGGCGTATGACGGGGAAGGTGAAATGCAGGTCAGGGTGTTGCCATTTGGCTATCATGGCGCAGGAGGGGCAGTGTCCGCATGAATCGTCGTGCTTTGTCTCTTCGGTAGCAAACATTCCGCCGTCCTCATTCTTTCCTGTGCAGAGGAGATAGGATGCAAGGGCAAGGGCAAGCGCCATCTTTCCCGAACCTTGCGGCCCGCAGAGCATTATGGCATGTGGCAGTCTGTTGTCGTCAGCAAGGCTGCGAAGGCGTGCCGCCATCTCTTTCTGTCCTATGATCTCGCTGAATTTCATCCTCGTATTTACGCAATTTGTTGCAAAGTTACAAAAAAAACTTCATTCCCGATGATGAAATATGATTTTTTTATAAGATAGGTGGTCAAAACCATAAAAATAGTTTTGACCACCTACTTGCTTTTTGCCGAATATCATTCTTTCACATAGTCAGGGAGATAGTATCCCAGATGCGGAGGCTGATTGTATGACACATTCTGCCAAGCCACGCCCATACGGTACACATGGTCGTGCATCAATGTAGGCACGCGGTGTGGGGTAGGGATGTTGGTGGAGAAGATGTTGAGGTGAGCGCAGTCTGCACTGTCAAAGAGAATTATCTCCTCACGCCAGTCTCCGAACAGGTCCGCTTGCAGGCAAGGTGTCGCTTTCGTGCCGTTGCAAGAGGCTGAATTGCCGTAGTCGCTGAGGTTCTTGCCGTTGACAAGCACGGGTTCGCAGCCTTTTCCGTTCCATTTCGCGATGTAATATCCCGGCATCGGCTTCCTGTCGGCCTTGCTTTTGCGCTGTCCTTGTGGCGCTTTCTCCTTGCCGTTCCAGTCCTTTGGTCCGCCGTTCCAGTCCTTTGGTCCTCCGTTTCTGCTCATCTGCTTGCCGTTCCAGTCCGGCTTTCTCTGCTGATGAGGGAAATTGCTGTTGTTGCGGCCGTTGCCTATGAGTTCCTCATACGGGTCTCCGTCCCAGAAAATGCGGAAATTCTGCGGTGTCCATGTCTCGGTCTTTGCGATGATATTGCCCTTGATGTCATGCACTTGCTTCGCTGCTGAGCACCAGAACTCCGCTCCACGGTGGGCAGGGTCGATGTCTGCAGCCACGCCGCGTCCGGTATCGTCCTTGTCTGTGGAGCGATAGAGTATCTCTCCCGTACGTGCGTCGCGGAGGTCTGCACCGTATGGGTAGGCTTCATGCACCATGAAATACTCCAGTCCCGGGCGGTCCGGGTCGAGGTCGCCGAGATGCTGTGCGTCGCCGTGTCCGAGATTGGTGGTGTAGAGCAGTGTTCCATCATTGTTAATGGCGCACGATCCGTATGTTATCTCGTCGCATCCGTCACCATCCACGTCAGCCACTGCGAGGCTATGTGCACCCTGTCCGTAGGAGGAACCGTTGAGATTGTCTGCCTTTGCGATGATGTTTCCGTTGCCGTCGGTGACGGTCCAGTCGTGTGGCGAACTGCTATGGTGGAGCCAGTTGGTGGATAGTTGCTTGCCGTCAAAGCGCACTGCCCAGAGGTTTGAACTGGTATAGTAACCGCGACACATGACTGCGCTCGGGTTCTTGTCTTTTCCATCCACGAAAGCGACGCACGCGAGGTATCTCTCACCGCGGTTTCCCGGATTCTTGTCACCCCATATCTCCGTGGCATAGCGTGGCGCTCCGCCTGTTCCGAAGGCGCGGTTTGGGGTGTAGTAGATGGTGTGTATGGCGTGTCCGTCCTCTCCTGAGAATACGGTAAGATACTCAGGGCCAGACAGTATTCTGCCGTTGCGCTCCACGTAGTCGGCATTGTTGTCTGCTTCGAGGATGCTCTGGTCGGTAGCCGCCTCAGTGACGTATCTGCCTTTGCCGTCCTTTGAGCCGGGAGCCGTCTTGCATATTATCTCCGCTTTGCCGTCACCGTCGAAGTCATAGACGAGAAACTGCGTGTAATGGGCGCCGGCACGGATGTTTCGTCCGAGGTCGATGCGCCATCTGAAGTTGTGCAGCGAGTCGGTGCTTATCTTGTAGCAGTCGAGCAATACGTTGCCCGTATAGCCGTCATGGGCGTTGTCGTGGGAGTTGGATGGGTCCCATTTGAGGATGATCTCATAGTCACCGTCGGCATCCACATCGCCTGCCGAGCAGTCGTTGGGCGAATAAGTGTAGGTCCTGCCGTCGGGAGTGACTCCGCCTGCGGGTCTGCGGAGCGGTATTGACATATAAGGCTGCGCCCAGGTCATGCCTTCCGTCACTTTGCCGTCAGCGGAACAGCGGATGCTGTATCTGCTGCTTGCCTTGCCTTTCTTGTCCACGAAGCAGGTGGCACCAGTGAGATTGCGGGCTATTGTCTTTCCATCGCGCATCACGTCGAATGCCGCGTCCTTCTGGTCTGTGGCAAGGAATCGCCATGAGACCATGTAGCCTTTTTCCATTGGCACCGCCACTACTCCCCGTGAGAGCTGTTCGGTGTAAGTCTGTGCTTCGGCAGCGCTGAATGCCAGTGCTCCGATGCCAGCCATGAAGATGTTTCTTGATTTCATTTCTGTAGTGTGGTTAGTTAGCTATGTTGTTTTATCTGATTATGCCGCGTCGGTGTGCAAATGCCTGACTGCTAAAGGAAAACGGATATTTCGGTTGGTTTGTGCCGTACTGTCAACGACATATAGCCCATACCCAGAAGGATAGGCTGGAAGCCTGTACCGAGCGAAGCGAGAGTAACCCGGGACGAAGTCTCGGGATTACAAACGAGTATGAAATGGCTGTCTGGAAGACAGTACCTTGCAAGGCACTGCTTGATATGTTGTGATTTATACTTTTCGCTTGGTCTGGTACTGTCTTTCAGACAGCTTTCCTTTATTTTTCCCTTTATCCCGAGACTTCGTCCCGGGTTACTCTCGCTGTGCTCGGTAAAGGCTTCCGGCCTTTTGTTGCCTGTCGGCTTCTTTCTCCTGAGCGCAGCGATTGCCAGTCCGCCATATATTATAAGGTGCAAAATTACGGAAAAAAATCGAAAGTCCCAAATTTTTCCCTATCTTATGCAGACACGCAGGCATAGGCAGGTTTCCGTTGCAGGAACCTGCTCATGTCTGTGTATGTCGCTATGAGCCAGTCGTTCTGCCCGATATATCTATGTTTCGATCATTATAATCCAAAACTCTTTTTTGCTTGTCTCAATGTGTTTTCTCCCACAGTGTAGGCATAACAGGCGGAAGGAATGAATAGGAGTCTGCCGAAACTCGTCTCCTTCAAGCCTGCCTGGCTGATGGAAGTGACCAGAGCCTGCTGTAGTTGGTTTTTCTCCATGAAGTATTTCAATGAATACAGTTCAGCAGGCCTGTCGAAAAATCTGTCCGTCCATTTGATTTCCACAGCCCAATAAGGCTTCTGCAATGCATCGTTTATGCCCACCAGGTCCACTTCGCCCTGTGTCCTTCCTACTTTCCAGTTGGCATAAGCGATGTGGTTGTTTCTCGGGATCCACTGCGAGTAGATGGCTGTCTCTATCATGTCTCCGATGTTTCCGTCTATAATCTTCACGGGTTCGAAGAGTGCGCATCTGAGTGACGGGTTCGTAAGATATATCTTGAAAGTGGTCTGGCGTTGAAACCGCTTTGCAGTATCGTCGGTTCTGGTCACTATCTTGATCAGGAAAGCGGATTCAAGGTATTGGATGTATTTCCTAATGATGTCCTTCTTTACCCCCGATTCCTTTGCCATGCTTTCATACGAAAACTCCATGCCACTATGATAAGCTATCATCGTAAACAGCGAGTTAAGCTCCTGCACATCCGATATGCCGTAAAGGCTCGGCAAATCTCGCAGCAGCACCTTGTCCACAATGTCGTGACGAACGAACTGTCCCGGGTCTTCCTGCATACGGGAGGAAAATGCCACCTCGGGATAACCGCCATAATTGATGTATTCGAGGAAGAGGTCGTTCAGTCTGTTGATGTCTATCGTGCTGTAGTTGTCGCTCTCTATCCCGTCCCAATTTACCTTTGACTGACGCATCAGATGATCATATTTCCTGAGATGGATATACTCGAAGAAAAGCAAAGGAGGCAGATTGAAGTCGGTAAACCTGCCAGCACCACTCTCGTTACTGCTCTTTTTCAATGCAGCAGCGGCAGAACCTGAAGCCACAAACTTTACATCGTGGTAAGTATCCACCAGAGATTTGAGATTGACTTCCCAATCTTTGAGATACTGTATCTCATCGAAGAATACATAAAATTTCTCTTTGCTGTCTTCCTTGCCAAGTATCTGCTTTGCCAGAGTGAACAGCAGTTCCAGAAGAATATTGTTATAGATAGGTGTTTCCACTGAAACGTAGATGATGTTTTGTGGCGAAACACCCTCGTCTATGAGTCTTTGGATGGAATGATAGAGCATCACTGTCTTGCCCACTCGGCGAGGACCCATCAGTATAAGCGCACGCTGAATGCTGACATCCTTCACCAGTGGGTAGAAGATGTCAAGATAGAGGCGAGGGGTCATCATCTGATAGTAGGAAGGTATCTTGCCTTCAGTCCACCAAGGGTTGTCTATCTTAAGCCTGCCCTGTATCTGTTTCTCTAAAAGTGCTGTATATTCCATAATTATGTATATTTTAGGTTGCAAATATACGGATATTTTTCTTAATCTGCAAGTTTTTGTCAAAATAAGCCTGAAATTTCATGCTTAATCTGCAAAAAATGCGATATTACACTGCAAAATAGTGCATATTAAGAAAAAAATGATGGGAAAATATGCCTTTATGAAATTAGTTTGCACTTGCAATCTACTGAATATCAGAAAGTAAAAGGCGATTTGCAGATTAAGCATGTTTTTGCAGGCTTAATCTGCATACGGGCAAAATGGAAACCTTTCCCTTAGTTCTTCTGCAGGTCTTTCAGACACGGAATTGTTCTATTTTCCTGTTTCGAGAGGATGATAGTGAAAGGCTTTTGTAATAATTTGATAATCAATGCGTTGTAAAAGCATAGTTTTTAGCCTGTAAAAGCATAGATATTACACCCTAAAAGCTATGCTTTCACGACGTAATATCTATGCTTTTGCATCGCAATATCTATGCTATTGCAAAATGATAGCATAGTAATCACTTTTTTGTTCTGTTTTTCCGTCCTTAAGATTGCTTCGCGTCAGTCTTGTTTGCATCTCATTCTGAGTTTTGGAAAACTGCTGCGATAAGAGTATTCCCACTCTGTTTTCATTTTTCATTCCAGTATCTTGTTGCCATAGGCTTAAGGTGTGTTTTGATAACCTGCATGACGGAAGCGAAAGGAATATCCTCTTTCCAGTTTATCTTTTTCAGAAAAGACTTCCAGCGAATAATGCGGTCTTTGTCTGTGGCGAACTCATCTGAGAATAGTTTGAGATTCGTTTTATACCCCAGTGCCCTATTATCAAATGTAGCCTTGATGGCTTCATACAGCATTTCATCGCTAAAACTCCGCTGAGTAAGCAACTGGTAGCAGTCAAAGAAATCTTTCATGCGGCTGTTCGCTTCATCGCGGTCAATCATCGTTTGGAATTTTTCTGCTACAACGGTTTCCAACGAATAGGCTTGAAGATTGACAGATGGCACATCTCTAAGGAGCAAAGGGTAATCTATTGTCATCGGACATGGGGAAACCACATCTCCAAAACCAATATCAATAGACATCTTGTGAACAATCGTGTCCATGTGTGCAGTTACATAGAAACGCAGACCTGGATATTTCTTATCCACGGTGATGGGTTCTGATTTGATGCTCTCTGTGTCAAACTGTACTCCGTCCTCATCGCAACTTATTGCGACAATATGCTTGAATACTTCCATGAGACTTTCCCTGTCACGGCTTATTCTGTCAGCCATGAAGTCCACATCAACTGTGGGACGCGCTTCAAGACCATCCAAGGCATAAAGCAAAGAGCCTCCTTTCAGCAGGAAATTATTCTTGTATTGGCTGGCTGAGACACGATAGAGCAAGCGCTCGTTGAAGTATCTTGCCAATAGATACATATATTTGTAGCCTGTCTCGTTCATCAGATTTATCAGACGTGATCTGACAGACTTTCCGTAGTTTTTCTTTTCTATCATTCCAATGCTATTTCAAGGTAACCTTTCAATGTAGTCCAAACTCTAAGGCGTTTGGCATATTCCGTTAGAAGACTAAGGTCTCGACCATCTTTTCTCAGATATGTCCGCACTATTTCCGCACAGACATCAAGACCTATCTTGTTGCGGTATTTCACGGCATCACACACGCTGCGTTCAAGATTGGTGATGCGAACGGAATGTCCTGACAGAGTTTCTTCTATTACCCCGAGCGAGAGATAGTCTTCTTTCCAATAGTAGAGGGTAATAGGAAGTGATGGAGGAATCACCACCTTGCGCTTTCGCTCTATAGCAACACAGAATGCAGGTGGTATGGTTGTGGTGAGTTGGTAGTGGCTCCAGGCATTATATAGACATACCACACCGCCCGGTACAATGCGTTCTATATCCAGCATCGTATCGAGCAACGCATCTGGAGACGCATAGACGCCAGAGCGAAGTCTTAGCAATTCACCGCGTTGCGCTGCTCTGTGAATGCGCTTGTATTCTGCCTCGCTTGAAATATCTGTCGTAGATATGACTCCACCAAGTGTCGCTACTTTATGAGATATCTTTTCCATACATCACTTTTGTTTGTGCAAAAATACAAAAAAACTTGAATGACGGCAAAAAACTGCGGATTATTTTGAAATGTGCCGTAGATTTATCGCATTTATAAAAGGAAAACCCTCAACTTTTCCATATAAAAGTAAGGATTGACAAATCGGGAAATGTTATTTTTTAAAAGTAGCATTTCCCGATAAAAGCATTTCTTTTTGTGACGGTGAAAAGATGAATTGGTATGATTATAGCCGTCACTCTGCAATGTGGTTGTTTCTGAAACCACGGCTTATGACAGCTCGATGCTGTCGATGCGAAGCTTGATGACTCCGGCTGGTACGCGTGCTTCCACCACATCGCCCACCTTGCTGCCTATCAATGCCTGGGCTATAGGCGACTTGACGGAAATCTTTCCCTCGCTGAGGTTTGCCTCGTGCGGATTCACTATGGTGTAGGTCATGCTGTGATTGCTCGCCACGTTGGTGATTCCCACACGGCTGAGAAGTCCGACGGTGTCGCTGTTGAGCAGGCTTTTGTCCACCACGCGCGCATTCTCCAGCACGCCTTGCACGAAGCGCATCCTGCTGAGCAGCTTGCCCTGCTCGCGCTTTGCGGCATGATATTCGAAGTTCTCGCTAAGGTCGCCCTTGTCGCGTGCCTCGGAGATGGCATCCTTCACCTGGGGCAGTTCCACCAGTTCCATGTGTTTGAGTTCAGCCACGAGCTTGTCGTAGCCTTCTTGTGACATATATTCCATATCCTTGTCTTTCTCTTTCCTTTACGAAACGATGATAGCCAGCCTTGGCAAGCTGGGCCAAGGCTGACTATCATCGTCTTTTCATTATGAGATGGTGTGGATTATCCAATCACATCCTGGAACTTTGCTTCCAGCTTTGCCTTGTTGGCTGCGCCTACAAACTTATCTACCTGCTCGCCGTTCTTGAAGAAAAGGAGGGTAGGGAGATTGCGGATGCCAAACTCCATTGCGATGTCCTCGTTTGCCTCTACGTCGCACTTGCCTACGACGATCTTGCCGTCATACTGCTCTGCCAACTGGCTAAGCACTGCGCCTACCATCTTGCAAGGTCCGCACCATGTTGCCCAGAAGTCCACTACCAATGGGAGCTCACCTTTCTTGAGCTCCTCGAAATTCTCATTTGTTATTACTACTTCCATTGTTGTTTTCTGATTTTTATGTTGATTATGACTGCAAAGATACATTTTTTCTGCCAACATGCAAAATTATTCCGAGGATTTATTTATTTATTCTTTTTTTTTGACTAATTTTGCGTTCATAAAGATTGAATGCCCCTTTTTAATTATGAAAAAGAGTAGAATATTGCATCTCGACACCACTGCTTCCACCAATGATTTCCTCATCAGGAATGCTGGTCAATATGGGGATGACGAACTTGTGGTGGCGGTCACGGACTTTCAGACTGCCGGTAGGGGAATGGGAACTAACCAATGGGAGAGCGAACCGGGGAAAAACCTCCTCTTCTCCTTGCTCATTCATCCCACGTGGGTGGATGCCACGGTGAGTTTTCTCATTTCTATGTCTGAGGCTTTGGCGCTCCGCGATGTGCTTTCAGAATACACGGACGGCATCACTATCAAGTGGCCGAACGACATATACTGGAACGACCGCAAGATCAGCGGCACGCGAATTGACGGCAACATCAAGGGCGGACGGATAGCGGATATGGTCATCGGAACAGGAATCAACGTCAATCAGCGCCAGTTTCTCAGCGATGCGCCGAATCCGGTGTCGCTCTTCCAGATCACGGGCAAGGAGCATGACTGCCAGGAAATCCTCGACAAGATCATCATGCGTTTCCTGCATTACTATGACATGGCAAGGACGGAATGCGGAAAAGGCGATTGCTCCGCCATCGTGGAACTATACAATAGCTGCCTCTTCCGTCAGGATGGGCAGTTCCATCGCTATGAGGACAAGGACGGACAGTTTGATGCCCGTCTCCTGAAAGTGCATCCCAGCGGCTACATGTCCCTCCTCCGCACTGACGGAACCGTCAGCCGATATGAAGTGAAGGAAGTAAAATTCCTGCTGTAAGAACTGGCGATAATCCAACGGCGTCAGCCATTCTTCATTCTTCATTCTACATTCTTCATTTAACAGTCGCCACTGTGTCAGCCGCGTTACCGGCTGATACAACAAGCATCTCAAACAAAAAACAAAATATCAACCCAATGTCAAGATTCAAAAGAATACTCCTCAAGCTCTCAGGAGAGAGCCTTGCAGGCGAACAGAAACAAGGTATCAACGTAGAGCGTCTCAATCAATACGCTGAGCAAATCAAGGAAATAGCATCTATGGGCGTGCAGATTGGCATCGTCATTGGTGGTGGAAACATCTTCCGCGGACTGAGCGGAGCTGGAAAAGGCTTCGACAGAGTGAAGGGAGACCAGATGGGAATGTGCGCCACTGTCATCAATTCACTCGCACTCTCCAGCGCTCTCGGAGCCATCGGTCAGAAGAACCGCGTCCTCACTGCTATCCGCATGGAGCCTATCGGTGAGTTCTATTCCAAATGGAAAGCCATCGAAGCAATGGAAAACGGCGAGGTGGTAATCATGAGTGCTGGCACCGGTTCCCCTTACTTCACCACAGACACCGGTTCAAGCCTCCGTGGCATAGAGATAGAAGCCGACGTAATGCTCAAGGGCACACGCGTGGATGGCGTCTATACCGCTGACCCGGAGAAGGATCCTACCGCTACCAAGTATCATGACATTACCTATCAGGAGGTTATAGCCCAGGGACTCAAGGTGATGGACATCACTGCCACTGCCATGTGTATGCAGAATGACCTCCCTATCTACGTCTTCAATATGGACATCCTCGGCAACCTCAAGAAGGTAATCGAAGGTGAAGAAATAGGTACTCTCGTGCACAACTAAGCCAATAAACAAACAACCATTGCCGTCCGAACCACAATTCTGATGGCAATGATTGCAGAATATTAACCCTATCGCCACCGTGTCCGCCGCATTACCGGCGGATATATCCCCTCTCCATAATGACCAAGGACGAAGAATATATGCGCAAAGCCCTTGCGGAAGCAGAGCAAGCCGCCAAGGAAGATGAGATTCCCATCGGTGCTATCCTCGTTTGCCGCAACAGGATAATAGCGCGTACCCACAATCTTACCGAGACTCTCTGCGACGTTACTGCCCATGCCGAGATGCAGGCCATCACGGCTGGAGCCAATGCTCTCGGAGGTAAATACCTCACAGACTGCACCCTCTATGTCACAGTAGAGCCATGCCCGATGTGCGCTGGAGCCATCGGTTGGGCGCAGATTCCACGCATCGTCTATGGCGCACCCGACGAAAAGCGGGGCTATCGCAAGGTTGCCCCCAATGCTTTCCATCCCAAAGCGGAGGTCGTCGCTGGCGTATTGGAGGATGAATGCCGTGAGTTGATGCAGCGATTCTTCAAGAGCAAACGCTGAGTATGGCGCATCAACGGGTGTATATGAATAGAAAATAGGGAATGAGTAATAGGGATTAGGAATGAGAAAATAGAATATAGGGAATAAGTAATAGGGAATAGGAGATTACATTTACCTGCATTAAGGATTTCTCCAGCGAGAAACCATAAGAAGTAAGTGTAATCTCCTATTACTTATTCCCTATTACCTATTATTTATTTGACCTATTCCGCATTGAGCAGCAAGACAGCGATAATCACGAAGATTACGCCTGTCAATATGTTGAGCACTCGTTGCAGATGTTCCATAGAGTGGGAGAGACTCTTTGCCTTGTCTCTCGCTTTTTGCATTATGAAAGCGATGAAAAGCACTGGCAATGCAGCTCCAATGGCAAAGACAGGAGGAACGAGTAGTCCCGCTGTAGATGTGGTGGCAAGCGGAAGCATCAGTCCGAAATAGAACACCGCGCTCTCTGGACAGAACGCGAAAGCAAGCGTAAGACCAAGGGTCAATGCGCCAAGTGGACCGTTTCGCTGGATTATCTGACCGCAATTATGGCAGTCATCTCCATGCTCATGACGGTGGACATGAATGCCACGATAGAGGAAGAAGGCACCCATCAGGATGAGAAAATATGGCAATATATCCTCGCCTTTGCTCAGAAGTGCCTGCACTGTCTCGATGTTTTTCCCGCCTCCGATGAGGCATACCAGCGTCCACGCCATGAAGGTGTAGGTCAATGACCTGCCGAGAATATAGAGCAAGGGGTGGGTCCATTTGTCTTTGCTCACGGTGTCCTTCTTTATTATATAGGTAAGGGCAGAGATATTGATGGCAAGCTGGCAAGGATTTATTGCCACAAGTAGTCCTAATATCAGTGCTGTGAGCAGTGGAATGTTGGTTGATGTGATTATATTTTCAAGCATTGTATGTTTTTGTTGTTCTTTGTTCGGCTTCGCCAGATTACCATTCCACGATGCGTGAACCGTCCTCCTGCTGCTTGATTGATACCTTTACCACGTCCTCCGGCAGCAGTTCCTCGATGAGTTCTGGCCACTCCATGAAGCATACCGCACCACTTTCGATGTAGTCTTCGTAACCCATGTCATAGACTTCTTCCTGCTTCTTGATGCGATAGAAGTCGAAATGATAGATCACTTCGCCGGATGTGGCTGAATGATATTCGTTTACGATGGCGAAGGTAGGTGAGGTGATGACGTCTTCCACGCCCATTTCCTCGCAGATAGCCTTGATGAATGTGGTCTTTCCCGCTCCCATCGCGCCGTAGAAAGCGAAGATTGTGGAGTCGCCCATCGCCTCTACGAAGGCCTTGGCTGACTCTCTTATTGTCTCTGGAGACTTGATGATGATTTGCATAGTCGCTTGTTGTTATTTCTTTTTTCTGTTTATGTTATTTCCTTTCCTGCATTGCATTGACCAGGATTCTTATGTCTCGCTTGCAGAAATCCTTGTTTTTATTTCTTTCTTCCCCTCATCGTGACGAGAGGGATAATCATTTCCTCCATCGAGATACCGCCGTGCTGGAACGTGTCGCGGTAGTACTGGACGTAGTAATTGTAATTGTTTGGATAGGCAAAGAAGTCATTTCCCGTGGCAAAGACATAAGTCGTGGAGATGTTTGGCGCAGGAAGCTGCGCCTTGCTCGGGTCTTTTATCACGAAGAGGTCCTTGCTGTCGTATGCCAATGACTTTCCTAATTTGTATCGGAGGTTGGTATTCGTGTTCCTGTCGCCCACTATCTTCACCGGACGGTCTGTGCGGATGCTGCCATGATCGGTGGTGAGAACGATGCGATAGTCCGTCTGCGACAGGGCCGTGAACAGTTCCGAGAGCACGGAATGCCTGAACCAGCTCATTGATATACTGCGGTATGCGCTCTCGTCATTGGCAAGTTCGCGCACCATCTTCGATTCGGTGCGGGCATGGGACAGCATATCTATAAAGTTGATTACCACTACGTTGAGGTCGTTCTGGCTCATGTTCTTGAACTGCTGCATCAGTTTCTCGCCGCCGGATGAGTCATTCACCTTGTGGTAAGAGAAGGTATTGCGGCGACGATAACGCTCCAGCTGGGTCTGGATGAGCGGTGCCTCATTGAGATTCTTGCCTTCTTCCTCGTCTTCATCCACCCAAAGGTCGGGGAACATCTTGGCTATCTGCTGCGGCATCAGCCCACTGAAGATGGCATTCCTTGCATATTGCGTGGCTGTAGGCAGGATGGATGTGTAGAGATCCTCGTCTATGTCAAACATATCGCCTATCTCTTGCGCCAGCATCCTCCACTGGTCATAGCGGAAATTGTCGATGACGATGAGGAAAACCTTCTCTCCGGCATCGAGCAATGGGAATATCTTGTGCTTGAACACGTCGGGAGAAAGCACCGGGCGCTCAGGAGGCGTGCCGTTCTTTGTCGGTGCCACCCAGTCCATATAGTTCCTTTTCACAAACTTGCTGAAGCCTATATTCGCCTCTTCCTTCTGCATTCGGAGCATTTCAGTCATCGGGCTATGCGTAGAAGCCAGTTCCAGTTCCCATCTTACCAGCGTGCGATAGACGTCTTTCCAGTCATCTATGGTCCTGCAGTCGGAAATCTGCATGGATATATTCTGGAAATTCTGCTGGTAACCGGTCTGTGTCACCTCGGTCACAATCTCGCGTCGGTGTATGTTTTTCTTCAGCGAAAGGAGTATCTGCATAGGGTTCACCGGCTTGATGAGATAGTCGGCTATCTTCGAACCGATGGCTTGGTCCATGATATTCTCTTCCTCGCTCTTGGTCACCATGACGACAGGAGTATGCGGCTGGATATCCTTTATCCGCTGAAGGGTCTCCAGTCCGGTCAGTCCTGGCATCATCTCGTCGAGAAACACGAGGTCGAAAGTCTGCTGCTGGCACTGCTCTATGGCATCAATACCATTGCTTACAGTCACCACTTCGTAGCCTTTCTTCTCCAGAAAAATGATATGGGCGCGAAGATGTTCTATCTCGTCATCGACCCAAAGTAGAAGTCCGTTGCTCATATTCCGTATCTTTTGGATGGTCAGTGATTGCTTTAATCATTCTGACCGCCCCTGTATTATATATAAATAAGGTGTAATAAGCAGGTGAACAGAATTGTTTTTATAATAATGAAAGAAACATTTGTTGCTGTTTATTCATTATCAAAAGACTGCGATTACCTGCTTTTTATGGTCAGAAACCTTCGAGTTCGTAGTATTCATCCTCCAGTTCGCTGGAGTCTTTCTTCTCTTCCTCGATGATGATTTCTTCGTCTTTATCGTTTTGTTTCTTATCTTTTTTCTCTTCAGTATTTTTTCCTTTGGCAGTAGTGGAGCTGTTGTTCTTCTGCTTTGTCTGAGTCTTTTCTTTCTCAGTTACAGGCTTTTGTTCCTTCTTCTGTTCCGTTTTCCCTTTTTCGGTCACAGGAGTCTGCTCCTTCTTCTGCTCTGTTTGTTCTTTATTTTTATCGTCTTCTATGATTATTATGTCCTCGTCAGGCGCTTCATCTTTTTGCTCGTCAATGATGATAACGTCGTCCTGAGGGTCTTCTTTCTTGTTTTCCTCCACGATGATTATGTCCTCATCCGGTGCTTTCTCCTGCTTATTGTCGAATGGTATCACCGTTTCCTCCGTGGAAGTGGAGTCTGGAAGCGTTTCGATTGGTATGTCATAAGACTCATTCTGCGCTGGGTTTGCCTCCTCATCCGGCACATCCAGTGCTTCCTTCTCTTCCTTCTTCTGCTCCACTGGCGCCACTCCCTTAGGCGCGGCTGACTCTGATGGCAAGGCAGGAACAGGCTCTCGCTTCGTCTTTGCCTCGCGGACAGCGTCCGGTTCGTAGAGCATATACTCGCGCTTTATCTTCAATGGCTGGAAATGAGCTACATAGAAGGTGTCATAATCATTGTAACTGTACGTCTCGCCAAGCAGAGGTACGTTCTCGTCAGCTATGATTACAGGGTGGCAAAGCTTTGCTATTTCCTTCATTGCGTCATTCTTGTAGAGCACTCTGGCATAGAGTTTTGCCTCGTCATAGGAACGGAATCCGGTCACATTCATGCGGTGCAAGCCGTTGTCGTCCGTGATTTCCATCTCGAAATTGCGCACTATGAAGTTGGTGAAATTAAATCTTGCCAACTGATAAAGCATCCTGTTCTCATCCACAGAGTCGGGTTCATAGACCAGCATGAATGTGAATGGCACGTCACGTTCCCGTGACAACGTCTTCATTGCTATGCTGTCACTGTCTGCCATTACGGCTGTGCGGCGGTTCCACACGTCTGTCATGGAGAAATGTGAGCCATGAAGCCTTCTTCCTGCATTCACTCCATTGATTATCATGCCAGCCATTTCGCTCGGTTTGCCTTGTGGAAACTCGCTGACAAGTTGCTTAAGACGCTTCAGACAACCATCTACATCGTCCTCGTTGAGCAGGCTCAAGCCGCTGATAAACATGAATTTGTCACGGTTTGCGCCCATCGGGAAACGGCTGTCTGACACCTTTGTGTTCGCTTTCACCGTCTTGTTGTCGTCAGAAAGGAAAGCATTGTATGTGGCTGCATACAGTGAATCCTCGATATGTTCGCCAAATCGGGCGTTTTCCTCAAAGTAAGGGTCGGTCAGAATGGCTGTCCATTGCGAGTCGGGATAGCGTGATTTCAGATTTTCTATGTGATGTTGTGCCTCAATATCATCGCCTTTGCGCGAGTAAAGCAGGAAAAGATGGTAATACACCTCGTCCATCGGCTCGAAGTCAGGATAGCTGTTGATGAGACGACGGAATGCTTTCTCGCTCAGAGAGAGATTGTCCAGCTTGTCCTTGAAGATGATGCCGGAATGGAAAAGTCCGTCTTTTATTATCTCATTGCTTTCCTCCAGCTGCTCAGGAGTGAACGGAATCTGTGCCAGATAGTATTCCCTCTTGTGTGGATCGCTTGCCAATGAGTCGCTGACAGCCTTACTTTCATCCGCTGTTTCCTCGGAAGATGCAATGGAGTCATTATGCAGACTGTCAGTCGTTTCCGCCATATCATCGCCTGATATGCCTGCATTCACCACCGTCTTGTTGGCTCTTTGCCAGTCATCCTGGTTCTCTCGCTTGCCCCATTTGCGCTCAAAGAGTTGCTTGCCTTGCTGCACTGCGGACGCACTATAGAAGTACCAGGCGGCAGATTTCCTGTTTCCCGCAGGGCGTTGGGCGGTGTTTTGCTGTTGCATACCGCTGTTGTTCTTTGCCAGTTGCTTGTTGGCATATTCCTCAGCCTCGCGGTCTTTGTCCTCTTTTTCTTTCTTCTTGAGGGCGGTAATCACCCTGTCGATGGCTTCATTGCGGTCCTTTTCCGACATTCGGGCAAGGCTTTGCAGTGAATCCTGCAGGTATATGGCATCGGTATAAGGCACCAGTTCGTCCAGCACCTTGCTGCGTTCTGACAGTTGGTGGTAGTCTTTCCGGTCCTTGTCTATAAGACCTATCGCTTCACCGTAGCAGCGCTTGGCGTCGCCATACTTCTCTTTCTGCCAGTAAATGTCGCCCAGATGCAGGAGAAGAACGCCCTTTTCGACGCCTGATCGCGTAGCTTTCTCATTGCCTTTCTCATAAGCAATGATGGCATTTGCAGTGTCTTTCTGTGCAAGATAGATATTTCCGATGGCGTAATATACCTGGTCGAGGTAGTCCTTGTTGTTGTCATTGTGCGCCATACGCTTGAGGCGACCTATCATTTTCTTTCCTTGTCCGCTGCCGGCAAGCACCTCTGACATGGAGATGCGGGCATTGAAAGCCAGCTCATACGGCGGATTCTGCTTGAGAACCTTGCGGAATGCCTTGTATGCAAGGGCGTTATGCCCCATTGCCGCTTCTACTTGACCGAGCAGATAGTATTCTCTTGCACGCTGTTTTGAGCGCATTTCGTGCTTGACCACTTTGCGCAGGTATTGCGAAGCCTGCTCCAGATTGCCGGTATGGAGGTGATAATCAGCGAGAGTATAGTCCCATTCCTTGCGTGCACGCCAGTCAATGGAGTCACGACTCATGTTTCTGATGATGTCTTCTGCATCATATAGCCAGTCCTGCTCTATGTAACATTTAGCCAACCACGCCTGTGCCTTACCGTAAATGACAGGCTGTGTGCGGTAAAGACGGCTCATATATGAGAATGTGGAGGCTGCTTCGTCGAAGGCACCTTTATGGAATTGCGACCTTCCCATCAGCATCCATGCCTTCCAAAGGAATGGGTTGTACTCCTTGCGGTTGAGCCATTCCAGGTCGCGGGCTGTCTTTTTGCGGTTCTTTGTCCATTCCGGACGCTTGTTGATGCTATGCAGTCTGATGGCTTTCTTGCTCTTTTCTATAGCGAGGTCAAACTTGCTTTTGCCTGTTTCCCTATTGTTTTTGTTGCCTACAGTGTAGAGAGGAAGCGTCTCGGTGAAGTTGTCTTTGTTGCTGTTTTCCTTCTCCAAAGAGCCGTCAATATAGGCAAGAGTGCCGTTATAGTATATGTTATATTTGGCAGTAAAGGAGTGCCACCACCTCGTTTTCGCTGTATTCTTCTGCGTGGAGCATGACGATATTGCCGTCATCACGATGATGAAGGCGAAGAATAATTGGGCTATGGCTGATAGTTTCTTCACTGTCATGTTGTTATGTGGGGGAAATCCAACGGTAAAAGCCGTTGGCACAGTGGCGGATGTGGTTGGATTCCTGGGTTGGGGCTCCGCAATCATGCCCTAATAATTATGCAATCATGCATTATGAATTATACATTATGCATTAATAATTATGCATTATGCATTATGAATTATACATTAATAATCAGCATTATGAATTATCTCAAACCCTGCTTTCTTCAGATCTTCCCAGAAAAGGGGATAACTCTTGCTGACGACTTCGGGGTTATTGATGCGCAATCCCGGGAATTTGATGCACGCAGGAGCAAACGCCATGGCCATGCGATGGTCCTCATAGGTGTCGATGGCGGGGCTTTCATCCGGTTCGCAACGCGTTCCGTCCCAGCGAAGTTCGCCCTCTATGGAGTCGTCGAGCACGTAACCGAGCTTCTTCATCTCCGCTTTCAGGGCTTCAATGCGGTCGGTTTCCTTGATTCTGAGGGTCTGCAAGCCTCTGAAATGAAATGGAATATCCTTCAGACATGAGCAAACGACGAGCGTCTGGGCAAGGTCTGGCTGATTGATAAAGTCGAAGTTAAAGGTCGGGAGCGTGCATCTCTGTGCATTGAGAGATACAGTTGTTGGCTTTTGCCTTTCGGAAGAGGCGAATGAAGTCTTTATTCCCAGTACGCTAAACATGAACTTTATGGCAGAGTCACCTTGTCTGGAACCCTCCATAAGGTTGGTAAGACGGATGTGACCTTCATTCTTTTCGCCCATGAGAGCCGCGATTTCATACCAGTAACTCGAAGCGCTCCAGTCGTTTTCAACGAAGAAACTATGCTTGGAATATGGCTGTGGCTTCACCATAATGGTGGATTCGTCCATCCAATCGATGTCTGCTCCGAACTCTTTCATCGTGCATATAGTCAGTTCGATGTAGGGACGGGAGATGATATTGCCTGTAAGATGGAGTATAAGTCCTTTCTTCATGACAGGCCCTATCATGAGAAGGGCGGATATATACTGAGATGAAACGTCGCCGGATATTTCCAGTCTGCCGCCTTGCAACTGGTGTCCGCATATCCGAAGCGGTGGAAAACCGACCTCGCCAACGTATTGTATGTCAGCTCCGAGGTGGCGCAAGGCATTTACGAGCACCTCTATCGGGCGGTGCTTCATGCGTTCTGTGCCGGTGATGACGTGGTCTCCTTCTGTGACAGCGAGCAAAGCGGTGGTAAATCTCATGGCTGTTCCCGCTGCTTTGATGTTAATCTCATAGGGCATATCGCGTAATGCAGCCACCATGACGTCGGTATCATCGCATATACTGAGGTTCTCCGGCATTTCTTTATTGCCAGCCAGCGCATTGATTACCAAGGCTCTGTTGCTGATGCTCTTGGATGCAGGCAGGTCGATGGTGCAGTCTATAGTTTCAGGTGCGTTGAGTATATATTGCATAAAAATTAAGTTCAGTTATTTATATTAACTTGCAAATATACTATTTTCTTTTAAAAAATACGAACTTTCTTATGTGTTTAATAAAAATTTAACTACCTCTTTGGTTAATATGAAAAAAATATGTATCTTTGCATCCGCTTTCTTCATAAAAGAATCGGGGTGTGGCGCAGTTGGTTAGCGTACGCGTCTGGGGGGCGTGTGGTCGGCAGTTCGAGTCTGCTCACCCCGACATGCTTTGATGAAAGCCACTTGGCACGATGAAGGTGCGGGTGGTAATGACAACACAAAACAAAGCAGACGTGGCATGAGATTATTCATGTCACGTCTGTTCTGTTATTATATGATGTGGGGAAAGCCTTGCTTTGGATTGCCAGCCAATGACGGCTGGGCGGTGGAATCGTTGCGGCTGGGAGGTGGGGGCTAAAGGATTAGCTCCACGGGGCAATGGTCTGAGCCGTAGATGTCGGTGTGGATGTTTGCCGCCTTGATGTTGTCACGCAGCCTTTCCGATGTGACGAAATAGTCGATGCGCCATCCTGCGTTCTTTTTCCTTGCCTGAAAGCGGTATGACCACCATGAGTAGGTGACTTCATCGGGATGCAATGTGCGGAAGGTGTCGATGAATCCGGATGCCAGAAGGGTGGAGAATTTCTCGCGTTCCTGGTCGGTGAAGCCGGCATTCATGCGGTTTGTCTTAGGATTTTTCAGGTCTATTTCCTCGTGAGCCACGTTCATGTCGCCACAGATGATGACGGGTTTCTTCTTGTCGAGAGCGCAAACGTACTTTCTGAAAGCATCTTCCCATGTCATTCTATAGTCGAGACGACGCAGTCCGTCCTGTGAATTAGGCGTATATACGGTGATGAGATAGAAGTCATCATACTCCAAAGTGATCATTCTTCCTTCGTGATTATGGATTTCTTCCTCTTCTCCGAGTCCGTAGAATACGCTGATTGGCGTATGCTTAGTGTAGATGGCAGTGCCTGAGTAGCCTTTTTTCTCGGCATAATTCCAATAGGATTGGTAGCCGGGGAAGGCGAGATCGAGCTGTCCAGCCTGCATTTTCGTCTCCTGAAGGCAGAAGAAATCTGCGTCGAGAGAGTTGAAAGCAGTCTGGAAACCGATGATACCGTTCTCTACGTTTTCACCGTCTTTGCCTGCACAAGCACGCAGACCGTTGACATTCCATGAAATGAAGCGCATGATTGTTGGGGGAATTAGTTGGGGAATAGCCCGGTGACGCGGGCAACACAGTGGCGGATTGCTGGGGATATACCTTGCAGATATTGGGGTAATGCCTTTTTGCAATTGAGGATAGGCCTTTGTGTTGCCGGAGTGTGAGGGCGATTATGAGTGGTATGGTTACTTGATAAGTTTCATGAATTCCTCACGTGTCTTGGAGGATTCGAATACACCAGAGAAGGCGGAAGTGGTGGTGAGTGAGTTCTGTTTCTCCACACCTCTCATCTGCATGCACATGTGTGCCGCTTCAATAACGACCATAACGCCCATCGGATGCAGCGTGTCGTTGATACATTCCATAATCTGATGTGTCATTCTCTCCTGCACCTGAAGCCTTCTGGCGAATACTTCTACGACGCGGGCAATCTTGGAAAGCCCTGTGATAGTGCCGTTAGGGATGTAAGCCACGTGCGCTTTTCCGTAGAAAGGCAGCATGTGGTGTTCGCACATGGAATAGAAATTGATGTCCTTTACGATAACCATGTGTGAGTATTCTTCATGGAACAGTGCCTTTTCGAGAATGGCTTTAGGGTCCTGAGAGTAGCCTTTGGTGAGGAACTGCATAGCTTTCGCAACGCGCATAGGTGTCTTCAGCAGACCTTCTCGGTTGGCATCTTCGCCCAAAAGGGTGAGGATTTCCTTGTAATGCTCTGCCAGTTGTTCAAGTCCTGGGCGGAGGTAGTATTCTTCTTCTATCATTTTTTAAGGTTGAGTGTTGGTTTTCTGGTGTAGGAATATCCGCCGGTAATGTGGCGGACACAGTGGCTACGTATGAACAGATACGATCAGTATTGTACGCTGATGGTGCCTTTCACGATACAAGCCTGCGGATAATGCTTCTTGACCTGCAGGAGAATGCTGCGCGCTTCCGCTGTAGTCTTGTAATTACCCATGCGGCATTTCCATGAAGGAGAGTAGAAATGGACATACACAGGCTCAGTAGGGAAGAGTCTCTTCATGTCGAGTCCTGCCTTTTCAGCCTTTTGCTTGTCCACTCGTGAGTTGCCTCCAGAGAATACCTGGATGCGATAACCTGTCATCTTGTAGCTGTTTCGCATCACTTTCTTTCTTGTATCTACGGTGACTGTTTCCTCATTGGGTTCAGTCTCTTCGTGGTATGTATTTTGAGAGTTGTGGCTGTTGGCCTCCAACTTGCCTGTTTCGTTGTTGGAATTGCTGTGCTGTGACTTTCCTTCCTCTTTGACATTAGCATGGATGGAATGTTCAGGAGCAGTCTTTGAGTTAGGCTCGATCTTGTTGAGTCCGCCTTTACCGTTGACGAGGATGTCGATAGCGACGCTCTGTGTCACGGTAACCTTAGCCTTGCCAGCCTCGTTTTTTCTCAGGTTGTCAAGGAAATTCCCGCTCTGTGCATTAGCTGCCAGCGCAAGGAAGCATGAAATTATGGCAATAATCTGTCGTAACATACAATTGTCAGTTCGGTTGTGGGTTGTTGGTTTTCGGTTTTTGGTTGTGTCGCTTTGGTTGTTTCGTTGATACAAATAATAGAGAAACCGGGAGACTATGCCAAGACATTAGTCCTTGGGATTAAAAAAGGTAATGGCCGTCTGGCAGAAACGGCATGCTAGTCTGCCAGACGACCAAAGGTCAAAGGCATGATGTCATGGTGTGAAACCCGCCTTTGGGATGTGTCATATTAGTTCCAAGCGTCGATGATGCCCTTGAAATCAGCAGCCTTGAGAGAAGCGCCACCGATGAGACCACCGTCGATGTCAGGCTTGGAGAAGAGCTCTGGAGCATTTGAAGCCTTGCAAGAACCGCCATAGAGGATGGTGGTGTCGTTAGCAACCTCTTCTCCATATACCTCAGCAACGCAAGAACGGATGTAGGCATGGATTTCCTCAGCCTGCTCAGCAGTAGCAGTCTTGCCAGTACCGATAGCCCAGATTGGCTCGTAAGCGATGACGATATTCTTCCATTCCTCAGCAGTGAGATTGAATACAGAGCCAGCGAGCTCAGCCTTAACTACCTCATTCTGCTTGTTAGCCTCGCGCTCTTCGAGAGACTCACCGATGCAGAAGAGCACCTTGAGACCATTAGCGAGAGCGAGCTGTACCTTCTCCTTGAGGATTTCAGGAGTCTCGTGATAGTACTCACGACGCTCTGAGTGACCGAGGATAACCCACTGAGCACCAGTTGACTTAACCATCTCAGCGCTAACCTCGCCTGTGAAAGCGCCAGAAACCTTGTCAGCGCAGTTTTCAGCACCGAGTTCGATAGCAGAATCCTTCACGATCTCAGCAACGCTTGCGAGATGGATGAAAGGAGTGCAGATGATAACGCCGCAGTTAGGGTTCTTTACTACCTCAGTGAGTTCCTTAGCGAGGGCAACACCCTCCTGCAGGTTTTTGTTCATTTTCCAGTTACCTGCTACAATTTTCTTTCTCATTTTCCTTTTTTGATTTTAAAAAATTACATATACTGTAAGAACTGTTTTTTCCCTTAAGCCATCGTGACCACATCCATAGTCTGTCAGCAATGCTGAGCAATGTCAGTGGGAGCACGAACCATATGAGTATGTCGAGCAGTTTCTTTCCTGCGTCATCGTCGGGCATTTGTCCGAGAGTGGAGTCTTCGAGCCTCTGGTTCTGCAATTCCTCAGCCGGCAGGAAGTTGTGGCTCCATTTCCTTATTATCGTGCCATCCTTGAGCAGGAGCAATCCCGGATTGCTTCTGATGATGGTCTTGAGCGTCGTCTCGTCAGTGTGGCAGAATGTATAGTCTGCCGCAGTGGTCTCTTTCCAGATGGCTATGGCCTCCTCATTACTTGCCGTGAGGCAGTAGAACGGGTAGCCGTTGTTGTGCGCATAGTCGGAAATCATGTCGATATTCCCGAAATAAGCGTCGTCCGCATTCTCCAGATGAGGCGATATGAGGAGGAATGTGTAGCCTTTCCTTGTGATCACGTCCTCCGTGATGTCATTGCCGGTCTCCACCTCCGTGATGGAGAAATCGTGGATAGGCGGCTCATATCCCGGACTTGTCATCGTGGTCTTGGTGTCGATGTAGGTCCATGTGGAGTCGGGATAGTCGTCGAGCGAGAACTCTTTTCTCACGCCATCCTTTTCCATTATGAATGTGGACTCGAACTCCGGTGCCTTCTCTCCTTCCGGAATCTCCATGTTCTTCTGTATGTTCGTGCCGATGTGATATGGTCGGAAATCGAACGTAGGCAAGTCATAGAGACTCCATACCGACACTGCGAGCGTGAAGAGAATGGTGTAATGGAACACAATCCACTGGTTGTTGAGCGACACGAAGCGCGGCATTCTGAGCGGCCATGCGGTGACAGCGGCAGCCATAGCGAGCAGTATGACGTTCTTGGCGAATGTCTCTCCGTTGGTGAGGTGAATGGCATCGCCGAAGCATCCGCAGTCGCTTACGGGATTGGCAAGCCAAAGCCATGCCGTGATGGCGGTCATCACCACCATGAAAGCGAGGATGGCCTTCGATACCGTCCTTCGCATTATGGCGAAGAGAAGGAAGACACCGAGCGAGAACTCCAGCGCCGACATGAGCACGGACGCGGTGAGCGTCAGCCAGTCTGGCAGCACTCCCACTAGTCCGACGGCCTCTGCATAGTCCTCTATCTTGTATTGCGTTCCGATAGGATCCACGGCTTTGACGAAGCCGGAGAAGATAAAGGTGAGGCTGAGCAGCAGTCTGGCGATGTTGACAATCAGGGAAACCACCCATGACGAATGGCTGGAGGCGTCAGACGCATGCATTTCCTCTGCAGCATCCGTAGGGTTGCTGTCAGTGTCGAGCTCGCTGTTATGTTCCGAAATGTTATTCTCCATCCTTTGTCTTTATCATTCCGAAGACGGCATAGTTGATGATGTCCATATAGTTTGAGTCGATTCCCTCAGATACGGACACCCTTCCTTCGTTGTCCTCTATTTCTTTGATGCGGTTAATCTTTGTCAGGATAAAGTCGGTATAGCTGGTGACGCGCATACCTCTCCATGCCTCCGCATAGTCATGATTCTTTCTTATCATCAGCTGCAGTGTCTCTTCAGCGAAGTGATCGTAGAGAGCAGTGGCACGTTCTGCGTCCATATCCGGCTCATCGACGTAGCCTTCCTGCAGCTGTATGAGGCCTATTATGCCGTAATTGACGAGCGCCATGATTTCCGGTCGTATGCCTTCCTCCACCATAGCCACCTCTCCGGTCTCCAGCTGTCTTATCCTCTTTGCCTTGATAAACAGTTGGTCGGTGAGCGATGAGGGACGAAGTATGCGCCATGAGGCATTATAGTCCTTTAGTTTTGCTGTAAATATGTCGCGGCATTCTTTGAGCGCGCTTCTGAATTCTTCCTCTGTTGTCATCTGAATAAATTGCTGTTGTGGGCTGAAAAAATGGCTGTTGTCAGCTTACACCTTATTTATATATGGATGCAAAGGTACTAATTTCCTTTGGAAATACAAAGGAATCCCCTATGAAAAGCAAAAGAAATGCTATTTCTCTTCCTGTGGCATCTGCTTCTGTCTCTTGTGGATATACTTTATTTTGGCGCATTCCACATTGAAGACCACCTGCAGTGAGTCCCTTACCTTGCGCAGCTGGTTCATCCTGCTCAGCTCTTCCTCGGTGGCAGTGCCTTCCTTGTGGCGTTTCTCCACTGCGGGGCGGATGCTGTTATACTCCCTTTCGGCAGCCTGGAGGGCGGAATCCGTGACGGCAAGGTTGGCCTGTGCTTTCTTCAGTGACGCTTCCTGATGTATCTTCAGAGCCTCCTTACGCTCATTGATGGCGGTAGGGTAGGCGTGGCGCAGCGAGTCTATGGCGAGGAGAGCCTCGTCATAATTGCCTGATTCGTAGTCCTGGCGAATGCTTTCGAGCAGTTGCTTCGCCTCTGCATTTTCCTCCTTGCATGAGGAGAAAGACACGACGGACAAGGCAATGGCAAGTGTAGGAATAATATACTTCATGGTGCAAAAATAAGAAAAAAAACTCAGATTAACTCCTTTATCACTAATTTTTTGTACCTTTGCATCCGCTTTTATAGAAATAGGCAAACAGATATTACACTTTTTGACCACCCTTTACACATTACAGCAATGCGAGATTACACAGACGCCGAACTGGCAGAGATACTTGACAAGGACATATTTCACATGATATCCGAGGCTGCTGACAGCCTTGGAATGGAGTGCTATGTCGTGGGAGGCTACGTCCGCGACATATTCCTGGAGCGCCCTTCCGACGACATAGACTGCGTGGTGGTGGGCAGCGGGATAAAGGTGGCGAAGAAACTCCAGGCTATGCTGGGCAAGAGAGCCAGACTCTCCGTGTTCAGGAACTTCGGTACGGCACAGGTGAAGATATACACCTCACCGTTCGATTCATCCCTTTCTGTCGATGAAATGGAAAAAGGAGCCATCGAAGTGGAATTCGTGGGAGCGAGAAAGGAAAGCTACAACCGCGATTCGCGCAAGCCGATAGTGGAGGACGGCACACTGGAAGACGACCAGAACCGCCGCGACTTCACCATCAATGCCATGGCTATCTGTCTCAACAAGAGCCGTTTCGGAGAACTCGTGGACCCGTTTGGAGGTATAGACGACCTCTATGACGGCATCATCTGCACACCTCTCGACCCGGACATCACCTTCAGCGACGACCCGCTCCGTATGCTCCGCTGCATCCGTTTCGCCACCCGTCTCAATTTCCGGATAGAGGATGAGACCTTCGATGCGCTGCAGAGAAATGCGGAAAGGATAAAGATAATCAGCGGAGAGCGCATCGCTGAGGAACTGAACAAGATACTCATGACCAATGTGCCCAGCAAGGGATTCGTCGATTTGCAGCGCTGCGGACTGCTACAGATCATATTCCCGGAACTTGCCCAGATGGACATCGTGGAGACAAGGAACGGACGCGCGCACAAGAATAATTTCTATCATACACTCGAAGTGCTCGACAACGTGGCGAAGCATTCCGACAACCTCTGGCTCAGATGGGGCGCACTGCTCCACGACATCGGCAAACCGAGAAGCAAAAGGTGGGATCCGGCTGCCGGATGGACTTTCCATGCGCACAACACCATCGGTGCGAAGATGGTGCCGGGACTGTTCCGCCGCCTCAAGCTTCCGATGGACATGAAGATGAAATTCGTGCAGAAGATGGTGGACCTCCACATGCGTCCGATCGCGATAGCCGACGACATAGTGACCGATTCCGCCGTGCGCCGCCTCGTCAATGATGCCGGTGACGACATCGATGAACTGATGATACTCTGCGAAGCCGACATCACGAGCAAGAACCAGACACGCAAGCAGCATTTCATAGACAACTACCAGCTGGTGCGCCAGAAGATAGACGACCTGAAGGTGAAGGACTTCAAGCGGCTGCTCCAGCCGGTAATCGACGGCAATGAGATAATGGAGATGTATCATCTCAAGCCATCACGCGAGGTAGGAATACTGAAGCAATATCTGAAGGATGCCGTGCTCGACAATAAAGTGGAGAATGAGCGCGAGCCATTGCTTGCACTTCTCGACGGGAAAGCGCAGGAACTCGGGCTGAAGAAATAGCCCGGACGAGAGAGGAAAAACAGAACAAAAAAGTGATGGCTATGCTTTCATTTTGCAATACCTAAGCTTTCAGCTCGTAATAGCATAGATATTGCATCGTGAAAGCATAGCTTTTGCATTGTAATAACTATGCTTTTACCGCCTAAAAGCTATGCTATTGCAACGCGTTTATTATCAATGTGTTATGTGACTACTTTGGGCTTGGTCGGCAGAAACGGGAAAATAGGACAGTTTTTGCAGGTTTCTGATGCAGTATTGTCATGCTGGCAATGGTACAAAAGAAAAGAGGTCAACCATGAATGATTGACCTCTTTCTTGGTGATCCGCTTGGGGTTCGAACCCAAGACCCCCACATTAAAAGTGTGATGCTCTACCGACTGAGCTAGCGGATCTCCGTAATGCTATTCTTTCGAATGCGGGTGCAAAGGTACAAAAAATTATTTACATACCATAATTATCCGCTGTAAAACGCTGTTTTCTTTAATATTTATTAACTTAAATCAATCTTTTTCGTCTTTGTCACCCGTGATATACCTCTGCCAATATGCCATGATGAGCGTGGTAAGGGGCAGTGCCACGATGAGTCCGAGGAAGCCGAGAAGCGCTCCCCAGACAGAGAGCGAGAGCAGGAGGACGGCAGGATTGAGCCCCATCTGCTTGCCCATGATCTTCGGTGTGATGATCATGTCGATGATTACCTGCACCACGCAGAACACCAGGACGGCGAGTCCGAAGATGATCCAGAAGTTGTCACCCGTGTTGAGCGCCTTGAGTCCAGCGAGGAAGGCGGTAGGGATGAGGGCGAAAGTGTGGAGATAAGGCACGAGGTCCATTATTCCGATGAGGATTCCGAGGCCTATAGCCATAGGGAAATCGATGATGGTGAAGCCGATGCAGAAGAGTATTCCCATGGTGAGAGCCACGAGACACTGGCCGCGCACGTAGTTGTTGAGCGCTTTTCCTGCGTCAGCGGCAAGCTCCTGCCAGAAGGAATGCGTGGATTTCGGGAATATCCTGATCCAGTTTTTGGTAAGGTATTCGTAGTCGAGAAGGATGAAGAACATATAGAGGAGCGTGATACATGAAGCCGCGATGCTCATCACCACGTTCCAGGTCTGGCCAATAAACTGGAAAAGCTTAGGCATAGCCTCCTTGATGGAGGTGGAGAAGTCGGGGCTTTTCAGGTAGCGTTCTATCTCGTTTGAGTTTTCATTGACCCATTGCGTCACGGCTTCCGGGATGCTCTTGATGTGCGCCGCCTGGTGGACATAGCCCATTGCGAGCGTGCTGAACTGCCCGAACTGCTCTATCATCGGCGGTATGATGAGATAGATGACGCCTGAGAGGATCGCGATGACCAGAAACATGGCTATCAATATGCTTACCGCCCTTATCCTCACGTGCATACGATACTGTATGAAGGTGACGAGAGGGTAGGTCAGATACGCCAGTACCCATGCTATGAAGAATGGCAGGAGCACTGCGCTGAGGTAATTGAGCACGAGCAGAGTGGCTATTATCACGCCGCCGATAATCGCCCAGCGGATAAATCGGTCGAAGGTTATTTCTTTGTCAAGCATGGTCGTTGTATTGTTGTTTGGTGGATTTGTCGTCTGGTGTGGGATAAAATATCAATAGATAAAAATACAAAATGATATGAAATGACATTAGAACATGGAACCGGGTGCCCATGGACTTGTTTGTCACGATGCAGTCCTGTTGTTTTTGTTTGTTTTTATTTATTGATATTTTATTCCGACCGCTAAAACAGTTTGGAGACATATCCCTGGGTGCGTGCCATCTCCTTCTTGTAGCATTCACGGCAGAGAGGCTCGTATTCCGTCTTTTCTCCCAGCATCACCTGGCCGTCCACATCCACCTTGCGGTGGCTGACATAGGCGTGGTTGCCACAGTGCATGCAGATGGCATGGACCTTCAGCACGTCGTCGGCGATGGCAAGCAGCTGGGGCATAGGTCCGAAAGGCTTGCTCTTGTAGTCCATGTCGAGACCGGCTATGATGACGCGCACGCCGCGATTGGCAAGAGTGTTGCAGACCTCTATTATGCCATCGTCGAAGAACTGCGCTTCGTCGATGCCCACCACGTCCACATCATTGGAATGCTCCAGTATCTCTTTGGAGGTCTTTACCGGGACTGAAGTGATGGCATTGCGGTCATGGCTCACCACGTCCTCGGCGGAATAGCGGGTGTCAATGACGGGCTTGAATATGATCAGACGCTGGCGGGCGAACTTGGCACGCTTCATTCTGCGGATGAGTTCCTCGGTCTTGCCCGAGAACATGGAGCCGCACACCACCTCGATTCTTCCCGGACGGTGGGTCTCCCCTGTGATATAATCTATCATGTTATAATATGTATGTATTTGTCTCTTTAGGTTTCGCTGCACAATGGTTTTCATTGCATATTACTTGCAAAAGTACTAAATACTTTTAAAAAAGCAAAGAAACAAGGGCGTTTTTTGTGATTTGTTATTTTTTCCATTAACTTTGCATGGGTAATAAGCAGATGGGGCAATAATTATTACAATGATTTTGACCACCTGCTTCATGGTTTTGACCACCCGATTTAAGATTTTAATACATACAAGAACCGTCTTTTCCTATAACAGACAGAAGAATAAATGGGAATATTATATCTCGTCCCTACGCCGGTAGGCAATATGGAGGACATGACAATGCGCGCTATACGTCTGCTGAAAGAGGCTGACGTGATACTCTGCGAGGACACACGCACATCGGGAATCCTGCTCAAGCACTTCGAGATAGAGGGCAAGAAGCTTATGGCACACCATAAATTCAATGAGCACGGCACGAGCAATGGCGTCGTGGAAAGGCTTAAGGCAGGGCAGACCATTTGCCTTATCACTGATGCTGGAACGCCTGGTATCAGCGATCCTGGTTTCTATCTCGTCAGAGAAGCCGTGGCTGCAGGTATCACGGTGCAGACACTTCCGGGAGCCACAGCGTTCACTCCGGCGCTCGTTTCCAGTGGATTGCCTTGCGACAGATTCTGCTTCGAGGGCTTCCTCCCGCAGAAGAAGGGACGACAGACCCGTCTCGAAGAGCTGAAGGAAGAGGTGCGCACGATGATATTCTATGAGTCACCGCGCCGTCTGCTCAAGACTCTGGAGCAGTTTGCCGAGGTTTTCGGCGAGGAAAGGCAGGTCAGCGTCTGCCGCGAAATATCAAAGATACACGAGGAAAGCGTCAGAGGCACGCTCAAGGAGGTGGCTGACCATTTCCGCGAAACGGAGCCTAAAGGCGAGATAGTGATGATATTGCAGGGCGCTGACGAAGATATCTTGAAAGAAAGACGCAAGGCGGAGCGCAAAGCAGAGCGTAAAGCCGCCCGCTTTCAGAATAAGGAAGAATAACTTAAACTCTGAATAATATGAAGAAATTATTTGCAATCATCCTGTGCGCGTCCGCTGTCGTGGCTTGTCAGGAAAAGAAAGATGTAGTGCCGGCATCACAAATCGTTGCCCAACGTGACTCTCTCCAGCAGATTATCGACTCAAAGGACCGTGAGATAAATGATATGATGGGCACACTGAATGAAATCCAGGAGGGCTTCAGACTTATCAGTGCGGCAGAGGGTAAGGTCGCTGTCATCAAGGATGGTGAATCCACCAACAAGGCGGAACAGATACGCCAGAACATACGTACCATATCGCAGGCTATGCAGCACAACCGTGAACTCATAGCAAAACTGCGCAAGCAGGTGCGTGAAAGCAATGTGAGAGGAGATCAGTTGAAGGCTGCCATCGAGTCGTTTGCAGCGCAGCTGCAGGAGAAAGACGCGCAGCTGCAGCAGCTCCGCGCTGAATTGCAGGCGAAGGACATACGCATCGTGGAGCTCGACAATGAGGTGGCAAACCTCAATACCGACGTGACCACGCTCAAGGATGAGTCTGCCAGCAAGAGCGAGACCATCAGTGCACAGGACAAGCAGATAAACACTGCATGGTATGTCTTCGGAACAAAGAAGGAACTGCAGGGCCAGAACATATATAATAAAGGTAAAGTGCTGCAGTCCAACTTCAACAAGAACTACTTTACCAAGATAGATATCCGTGTGGATAAGGAGATAAAGCTCTACTCCAAGGATGCCAAGATGCTCACTGCACACCCTGCCAGCAGTTATACACTGACTCAGGACAACAACAAGCAGTACGTCCTCCGCATCACGAATCCGCAGGTATTCTGGAGCACAAGCAAGTATCTTGTGGTGCTGGTCAAGTAAAAGAGAGGATAAAGAAAAAAGAATACCCCCTCTTGTCCCCCCTCACAGTGGGACAAGAGGGGGTCTCCTTTACAGTGATAACCTTACTCCAAACCTGAACCAGCTGCCAGGCTGAGGGATGCTCACATAGTCATAATACTTCTTGTCGAAGATATTTGAACCGTCGATGTAGGCAGACCATTTCGCGGTGTCCCATGAGAGACGGCCGTCGAGCAAGGCATAAGCTGGATTGTTCTTGCCCTCTCTGTCCTGCCAGCGCCATGAAAGACTGAGGTTCAGGTTCTTCCATATCTTGCTGTCGGCAGAGACTATCACCTTGTGACGAAGGTAATCCATAGCATATTTGCTCATGATTACATCCACGTCATAGTCTGATTCCTCATATATATAACTGTATTGCACGCCGATTTTCCTTACAAGAGCATTATCACCCCACAGTTGGCGAGGCAGCATCTGAAGGTTTATTTCCGCTCCTTTATTGTCCATCTGGAAGTTTACAGAGTGGAAAATGCCGTCAGAGACCTTGTTAGCATCATTGTAAGTCACCCAGTCTATCATATTCTTCTTGTGGCTGTAGAATCCCTGCACTTCGGCAATGAAGCCGCGAGTGGTGTATCTTCCGCCAATCTGATAGTCTGTAGTCTTCTCAGGTTTCAGTTCTGAGTTGCCTTCTATGTTTGCACCGCTGTAGTAAAGGTCGGTGAAAGTAGGCATTCGGAGTCCCATATTCCATGATACGAAGAACTTCCAAGCCTCTGTAGGACGGTAACTTACGTCGATACCAGGATAGAATCGCCATTTGGTGTCAAGGCCGTCATTGAGGTTTGCCATAAGTCCGAGGGAGACGGTCCATTGTTTCAGCAGCACGTCATGCTCCAGGAAAGCGGACACATTGGCGCGCTGGTCACGGTATTTATATAATACGTCATCCTGACCATCATGTCCTCCCGTGGTCTGCCATTCGTCTTCAGGGAGCAGTTTGCCGAGTTTCGTACTGCGGATGCGCTCATCCCTCACCTCAAAGCCGAGGGAAGTTCTGCCCAAAAGACTCTCCATCCATGCGTTAAGAGAGGCACCTTTGGATTCCACTTTGTGGAAATTCTCTCCAGCAGGATTGTCTTTATGCCACTGATAATGGTCATACCAGCGATTCAGATAGAGTTGAGGGGAAAGATGAATGCGACCCAACTGGATGTCAGCACCCACAGCAGCCATCCATCTCTCATTGCTTTCCCACTGATCTGTGCTTGAAGCACCGTAGAAAGTATTTGCTGCGTAAGGTTTATAACTGTAACCAACCTGTCCGTTCACCTTCACATTGCTGCCGATAGTGGCGTTGCCCTGATAGAAAAGGCGGGTGGAAGAGAAGTCGCTGTTTGGCGTAGCACCGTCACAACGGGTATATCCACCAGATAATTGTGAATGGAATGTGCCAAAAGTGGCGTCTACAGAGGCATTACCACCAGCATATCCATACTGTCCTCCTACGAGATGCATCTGCGCTCCGTTGCCAGTCTGACGTGTAACAATATTTATTACGCCATTGAAAGCGGAGGTGCCATACACTCTTGCCGCAGGGCCTTCAAGCACTTCGATGCGCTCTATGTCCTCCGGAGAAACTGGAAAATCTGCTGAAAGATGGCCGGTATGAGGTGAGGAAATGTTGACACCATTCAATAAAATGGTAATCTGGTCAAAGTTTCCTCCGCGAACGGAAATGTCCGTCTGTACACCAAAGCCACCGCGCTGACGGACATCCACGCCGGTAGCTAACTTTAAAATGTCATTGATACTCTCTGCCGCCGCACGATGAATGTCGTCACGGGTGATGACAGAAACAATCTTGGCAGACTCCTGGAGAGTCAGCGGAGCACGAGAGCCGGTCACTACCACCTCATCGAGTCGCAATTCTGAGCGAGAAAGAGTGTCCTTTGCCACCTCAGGACGGATGCTTAAGCTCTCTGCCTTAGCGTGAGAGAGAGTAGCAACGCTGAGAGTGCCGATGAGAACTTCACGTCCCATGCACGCAAACAAGGCGTAACCCTTGCGTGAGAAGTGCTTGAAACGGAAAGACTTCTGCTCACAGAAATTGTTTTTCTGCATTGTCTGTTTTTGTTGTTATTAAGATGAAATATAAATATGTGCGACATCTGGCGTCGCATTTCTTGCTTTTATTGGTTCTAAGAGACGGACTGAAAGGCGGTCTATCCTTCGCTGTCACGTTCTTCCTCGTCGGCAGAGACGGCGAATGATGTTATCTTCTGCATCACCAGTCCTGCCAGAGTAAAGCCGAATATGCCCGTGATATGGCTGAGCGAACCATTCGTCTGCGCCTTCTTTATCAGCGTGGACTGCTCTTTCAGGCGTGGATCATAGCTGGAATCAGGCATCTCCAGGTCGGTACCGAGGTTGTCGAGAGGCAGTTCGTCGCTATATACGCACTGGAATTTCTGCTGCGGAATGGTCTTGGCACGCTTCAGTTTCTTGCGCAAAGCCGCACCGAGAGGGTCGTTTCTTACCTTCCAGAATTCAGCCACCTTCACCCTTGTAGGGTCTATACGCAAGGCTGCGCCCATCGAAGAGAACAGTGTCACGGTAGGAATGCTTGTGGCATGGAGGATGAGATTGGTCTTATCTTTCAGCGAATCGATGGCATCAATGACGAAATCATATTCCTCCAGATGGAATTCGTCAGCCGTCTCTTTGGAGTAAAGCCGCTGGATGGCAGTGATTTCCGCATTGGGATTGATGTCGAGGAGGCGTGACCGGAGGGCTTCCACCTTGGGCTCGCCTATCGTCTTGACCGTTGCCATGAGCTGGCGGTTGCAGTTCGTGATGCAGACACAGTCGGCATCCACTATGGTAAGGTGCCTTAATCCGGAGCGGACAAGGCTTTCCGCACACCAGGAACCGACACCGCCTATGCCGAACAGTATCACTTTTGCCTTGCCGAGGCGATCCATATTGTCCGCACCAAGCAAGAGAGAAGAGCGACGGAGCAATCCTTTTTCCAGTTCAGAGTTATTCAAATCCTGCATATCTTCCATGTTCATTTCGCAGGTGCACTTTGCCACCTGTTCTCGATTTTGCGGTGCAAAAGTACGAAAAAACATCCGAACGAACAAGAAACAAGTCGTTTCATTATGAAAATAAACTGTAGAAAATGATATTTTCACATAGTAATATGCCCGTTTCTGAATTCTTATTAGTAACTTTGCACGGGAAAAACCGTAAACTATTATATAATGAATGCATTGAAACGCTTTTGGATAGACGGCGTGATGATAGTGCTTTTCGCCTTCATCTCGTTTGCCTATTTCTTCCCTGCCGATACAGAAGGCAGAATCCTCTTCCGTCATGACTCCGCCGCCAGTCGCGGTATGGGACATGAGACGGGTCTCTATCGCGAAAAGACCGGCGAGACATCGCGCTGGACAGGAGCCCTCTTCTCAGGTATGCCAACCTATCAGTCCGCTCCGAGTTACAGCAGTTCGAGCAATCTCGGCAAGGTGATGAAGGCCTACCATCTCTGGCTTCCGGAGAATGTATGGTACGTGTTCGTCTATCTTCTCGGCTTCTACATCCTGCTGCGCGCCTTCGATTTCCGTTGGTATCTTGCCGCTTTGGGAGCCATAGTGTGGGCTTTCTCCAGCTATTTCTTCATCATCATCGCCGCCGGACATATCTGGAAGGTGATGGCTTTGGCGTATCTTCCACCGATGATAGCCGGTATTCTACTGGCTTACAGGGGCAAATACCTGTCAGGACTGGTGGTGACGGGCATATTCTCTGTCTTTGAAGTCAATGCCAACCACGTGCAGATGACGTACTATTACCTCTTCATCATCCTTTTCCTCGTCATAGGTTTCCTCGTGGATGCCATCAGGCAGAAGCGCATGGTGCACTTTGCCAAGGCCACGGCAGTGTGTGCCCTGGGGGCGGTATTGGGCATTGCAGCCAATATCTCCAACCTTTACCATACATGGGAATACCAGAAAGAGACGATGCGAGGCAAGAGCGAACTCGTGAAGGAGAACTCTGCGAACCAGACTTCTACTGGTCTTGACCGTGATTATATCACGCAGTGGAGCTATGGAATCAGCGAGACGTGGACCCTGCTCGTGCCTAATACCAAGGGCGGAGCATCCAATATCACCATGATAGACAGCCCACAGGCACAGGAAAAGGCAGACCCGATGTATGCACAGGTCTATCAGCAGATGGGACAATATTGGGGCAACCAGCCTGGAACGTCAGGTCCGGTGTATGTCGGAGCCTTCGTCCTCATGCTCTTCGTGCTCGGACTTTTCATCGTGAAAGGCAGCATAAAGTGGGCTCTGCTCGCCGCTACCATCCTCTCGATACTGCTCTCATGGGGCAGAAACTTCATGGGACTGACCGATTTCTTCATCGACTATGTGCCGATGTATGCCAAGTTCCGCACGGTGGCTTCCATCCTCGTGATAGCGGAATTTACCATTCCTTTGCTGGCAATGCTTGCTCTCAAGAAGTATATTGAGAATCCGGACTGCGTCAGATGCAAGCGTTTCCCTAAGCTCAATTTCCTCTATCTCTCGCTCGCATTGACGGGAGGCGTGGCTTTTCTTTTCGCTGTTGCGCCGACATTGTTCTTCGACCAGTTCGTAAGTGATGCCGAGATGCACGCATTGTCGCAGATACCAGCCGACCAGCTCAATCCTCTGCTCGCCAATCTGAGGGCAATACGCGTGGCAATATTCACCGCAGACTGCTGGAGAAGCGTGATGATCATCCTCATAGGTTTCGTCGCTCTCATGGCATTCAAATACAGGAAGATGACTGCTCCGCTGATGGTTGGCGTGCTCGCCCTGCTCTGTCTCGTGGATATGTGGCAGGTAAACAAGCGTTATCTCAATGACGGCATGTTCGTAAGCAACACCATCCGCGACTCAGAACAGGAGATGACTGCCACCGACAAGCAGATCCTGATGGATAAAGACCTTGACTATCGCGTGCTCAACTTTGCCTCAAACACATTCAATGAGAATGAGACAAGCTACTATCACAAGAGCATCGGCGGATATCATGCAGCGAAATTGCGCCGCTATCAGGAACTTATCGAGAGATACATCTCGCCTGAAATGCAGGCTACAATGGATGCTGTAATCAGTTCGCAGGGCGATATGACGAAGGTAAATGGCGACTCCATCTTCCCTGTCATCAATATGCTGAACACCAAATACTTCATCTTCCCGCTCCAGGGCGGCCAGACCACACCTATAACCAACCCTTATGCACAGGGACAGGCATGGTTTGTCGATGAAGTGAAGTATGTGGATAATGCCAATCAGGAGATTGACGCTCTCGGAAAGGAGAACCTTCACAAGGTGGCAGTGGCTGACAAGCAGTTTGAAAGCGTACTTGGAAAGAGCAATTCCCAGGACTCCACATCTATGGCGAAGGTCGTTTCATACGAGCCTAACTCCCTTACTTATGATGTAAGTTCAAAGAATGGCGGCGTGCTCGTGTTCTCCGAAATCTACTATAAGGGCTGGACTGCCACGGTGGACGGCGAACCTGTAGAGATAGGCAGAGTGAACTATGTGCTCCGTGCCATAAACATCAAGGGCGGAAAGCATAAGGTAGTGCTTGAATTTAAGCCTACTTCGGTGAAGGCTACCGAGGCAATCGCTTACGCGGCTCTTGGCATCATCGTGCTTGTCATCATCCTTTCCTGCGTCATAATGCTGCGCAACGAGAAGAAAAAGCAGGCTTCCGACGATGTGAAAGAATAGGGATGGAATCGTGGAACCCACATGATTAAACTGTGGACTCCATCTGAGAACATCATAAAAGCAATGGAAAGTGAAGGCTATGTCTATATTGACAGGTCTTCACTTTCTTCTTTTTATCCTCTGGTCTTGTGAAGATTATCTGCAATGTACGGCACTTCATCATGGTTATATTCAATTTGCTGCAGGAAAAGTAGCATTATGTAAATGCTGATGTCATAGCTTTTACCGCCCAATATCATAGCTTTTACCGCCTAATATCATAGCTTTTACATCCTAATATCTATGCTTTTACAAGAGCCCCCCTCCTGTCCCCCCTGGGGGATGATTGGTTAGTCACAGGTTGCTTGAGTCTCAAGCTGACATTCCGAAACTAAAGAAAGCCCCTCCAGGGAGGGGTTGGGGAGGGCTCTTTCATGGGGGGCTGGGAGGGCTCTTTGTCCTCTATTTAACATATCTTCACAACTTTTCGGCTATAATTCGCTGAAAAATATTTATTGCAAAATATTGCTGTCCGATAAAAACTCAAAATCACGTTTTTGGCTCTGCAACTTGCTCTAAATGAGTAATCGTCCTCTGATT